>JAUYEF010000406.1 GCA_030691635.1 Bacillota bacterium | reverse complement strand
ATCGCGCTGGCCCAGACCATGGGCACAACAGCCAGGTACGGTTTCGTGCTCCACACCGGCACTTTGATAGCCTGCGGTATTCTCGGCATTACCTGGCTCATAGTCGCAGCCCGGGGGGAGCTGCAAGCTTCTTTTGAGAATGTGCCCTTACGCCGCTATTGGTCACTGCCTCTGGCCCTGCTCGCTTTCTGGGCCCCGTACACTCCGCACGGCGCCGGCGTCAGGCCATTCTTTGACCCGCTACTGCTCCTGACCTCGCCAGATTTTGGGTTGACTTTCTGCCTCACCACACCGGTTTTCCTGTTCTTGCTGGTTCTGTTCTACCCCAACGTCAACAGGTTCGCCTATCGCCTGACGGCGTTCAACGGATTGCTGTACGGTCTGTTTAACCTCACTCACTGGTTCAGGCCTGAACTGCGCTGGATGGGGGTCCTGCACCTGCCACTGCTTCTCATCTCGCTACAGGCGCTGATCCTGCCAGAGGTGGCACGTGATTGGAGCCTATCTTGCCACCAGCGGACAACGAACCCGGCTCCATCGAGCACTTGGACATCCGTTCGGAGGTTGCGCCGGAAGTGACGATTGGCGGTAGGTCTACCCGAGACGCACCTCCAGAGAATGACGGTGCACCTGCGCCCAGCCCAGTTAGACCACGCGCCCTTCATTGCACCTGTCGCGTGGTTGTGGTATACTGTGCGGGTAGCTGGTGTCCAAAAGGAGGCACGAATGCATACGGCAAAGGTCTCGGCCAAAGGCTGGGTGGTTATCCCCAAGGATCTGCGCGACAAACACGGGCTGAAGAAAGGCACGCGCGTGCAGGTTCTCGACTACGATGACTTGCTGGCCCTGGTGCCCGTGCCCGATGACCCGGTAGCGGCCCTGCACGGAATGCTGGAGGGAGGTCCATCGCTGACGGCGGAACTGCTCGCGGAGCGGGCGGCCGAACGGGCGCGGGAAGAGGACCGCCATGGGTGAGGCATACGTCCTCGACAGCTTTGCCGTGCTCGCCCTCTTGGGCAGAGAGGTGGGGAGCGAGGAGGTAGCTCGGCTGCTGCGGCAAGCGGAACAGGGCAAAGCGAGACTGCTGATGACATGGGTCAACGTAGGAGAGGTGGCCTACGTCATTGAGCGGCGATTCGGCAGGCGCAAACTGGCCCAGGTCCTGGCGACGCTTGAGGCAACGAGCTTGGAGATCGTTTCCGTGGCGCGCGAGATGGCGCTGGCCGCGGCCCGCATCAAAGCGGAGCACTCATTGGCCTATGCTGATGCCTTCGCTGCCGCCCTGGCGGTGCGGAATGGTGCCGCGCTGGTTACCGGAGATGAGGTCTTAACGGTGCTGGAGGGAACCCTGCGTATTCATTGGCTCCGGAGGGAGAAGTAGGGCTACTGCACCGGACGCTGGTATCCCTGGCTGATATTGGGTCCCCCAAGGGTTTCTTCGTTCCATTGAGGGGCTTCTTGGGCCGGGCTGTGGTGCTGGCTACGGATCATGCCAGTGCCTTGACTTGGCAAACGCAAGCGGTGTCTGATGAGGCGCGATGGGCGCTGTTCCACCGCATTGAAGCCGGCCCATCGGCATGATGCGACCACCTGAGTGCACAAAGGAGGCTCAAGATGGAGTTCGTCGGCTACTGCGTCAGATGTCGCAAGCAGCAGAACATCAAGCAGGGCAGACTCGAGAAGACTGCAAAGGGGCGGCCGATCGCCAAGGGACCCTGCCCGGAGTGCAGCACAACCGTGACGCGGTTCCTCTCGGAGAAGCAAGGCAAGGCGTAGCCGCGACGCAGAGCCAGGGCTCACGTGATCAGTCGCCCGGCGGCCGCCGCGGCAGACCGGCTCTCACAGACGCCTGACAAGAGTGGCAAAGGTGCTAGGAACCCAACCAGCCGAGATGCGCCAGAGATGAGCGCGATCCTCACCGCCCTGGGACAGGCGCGCTTTCTGCAAATCCTCTGGCTGTTTCCGCTGGTCGAGGAACGCACCCTGCCTGCCCTGTGGTGTGCCTGAGTTCGTGTTTGCCAGGTCGCTTATGGGTGCACTTACGCCATATTGGTTCGAGCCCGGAGCCAAGCTCCAGGCTGCAAACGCCGGCCGGCGTGCAATCAAGGCACGCGAGTCTGGCTGCGCCCTGCACGGATTCCCCAAGTATGTCACGCGACAGATCGGCCTGCAGGCCACTCCAGAGGGATGGAGAGAAGAGGTCAAGCACAGCGGCTCGGTCTCACGCAGGCACTCCGCTTTGCCGGTCGCCTGAAGGCAGGCGACGCCCTCCGCTGTCGGGCCGATGTAGCAGAACCCAGAAGTTCTCAACACGATGAATGGCCCAAGCCAGTTCCACGTGACCGGCGTGATCAAAGACTGGGATATCGTGGACCGCCTTAGCGAGATCCGGGCACCGACGTTGGTAACCTCAGGCCGCTACGACGAAGCGACCCCGGCCATCGCCAAGACAGTCCACCAGGGCATAAAGGAATCAGAATGGGTCGTCTTTGAGCACAGCGCGCACATGGCGCACGTCGAGGAAGCAGAACGGTATATGCGGGTGCTGGACGAGTTCTTGAGCCGTGTTGAGGCCCGGACGTAGCGCATTCCTTTCTAGCAGCCATTGTGGCGCCGACTCTGGTACTGACACTGCATACCAACCCACCCCTATCGGGGTTGACTTACATATCGTGGACCGTTCCGCGGGTATCTTCATCCCGCAGTGTCACTCAGGGAATCATTGGACCTGCTGCGAGGTGGGCTCAGGGAGAGGATGCGGGAACCAGTCTTGAGTCACGCCAGGCGCCTGCCACCAGTTCTCCTGCGCCAGTGCGACGTCCCTGACGTACTTGAGGAGTGGCCGCCCTTCGGCATCAACGACATCCAGTCGGCAGATCTCAATCCGAGCCCCCTGCTCAGCATTGATCTTGTCCACCAGGACGAAAAGGCGCCCGCGCGGCGAGAACTCTGGGATCGCCCTGTTTGCGGCCTCGATGCCCCGGGCGGATAGCCGAATAGTGAGCACCCGGGCGCCATTGGAGTCCAAAGACACGCTCAATTCCTGGAGCTGCAACTCAGACGGGGGAAGCTGACTGCGGACCAACTCGGCTACCTGGGCGTCGGCTAGTCTGCCCGGCAAGGCAACGTCGTCTGGGAGTGCCTTCGCAGGGACATCGGACCAGTAGATCGCTTCTCCCTGGGCGTTCACGATGACCACTTTTACCCAATCGATCCCGACGCTGTACCTCCGACGAGCCAGGGCCACCTCGCGCTCAACAGCGTGCGTGAACAGCGGGTCGCTGGGAGCCACCTCTCGGCCCGCACTCTCACTCTGGATGATCGCCTCCAGGCGGAAGGGAGCCCGGCTCGTGACTCTCATGCTCTTGAGCGGTACTCCCTGCTGAGTGAGGCGTGCGGCCAGATCAGAGACGATGTCATCTTG
>JAUYEF010000435.1 GCA_030691635.1 Bacillota bacterium | reverse complement strand
ACATGTTGGTTCGCTGCGACCAGTATCTGGCGCAGGGCTGGTCTGTGGCGACCAGCTATCTCTGCCGCACTGGTCCGTGGTGACCAACGTAAGAACATGTTGGTTCGCTGCGACCAGTATCTGGCGCAGGGCTGGTCTGTGGCGACCAGCTATCTCTGCCGCACTGGTCCGTGGTGACCAACGTAAGAACATGTTGGTTCGCTGCGACCAGTAGCTGGCGCAGGACTGGTCTGTGGCGACCAGCTATCTCAGCCGCACTGGTCCGTGAGGACCAACGCAAGACCGCGTTGGTCGCTGGGGACCAGTAGCTGGCGCAGGACTGGTCTGTGGCGACCAGCTATCTCAGCCGCACTGGTCTGTGGTGACCAACGCAACGCCCGGC
The DNA here is from genome assembly GCA_030691635.1 of Bacillota bacterium. Taxonomy (GTDB): domain Bacteria; phylum Bacillota; class Sulfobacillia; order JAUYEF01; family JAUYEF01; genus JAUYEF01. Next base: position 4,917 of record JAUYEF010000435.1, on the reverse strand, counting down.
CAGCTGAGGCGCAGACTGATGTCATCACCCTGGTTACTTTTTCGCGCCGGTTCTTGGCTGAGTGGCCTGCTGGCGTTGCAGCAATCCCTGGGGTTTTTGTGGTTCCGGCCGTGTAATGGCCCTGGCGCTGCCCGGCTGTTCCATGGCCCTGGCTTTGTAGGCCGCGCAGAGGTTGGCAAGGGCCGTGAAGTATGGCCCGTCCTCATCAACGCAATTCCTGGGCAGTTCTGCCGGGAGCAGCTTCACGAATTCCGCAGGCACAAGCTGCACCGCCGTCACCGTCACCAGCTTCACCCTGTGATCCTCGCTGAGCGCCTTCTTGATGAGGTCTCTGGCCTGAGATTCTTTGAGCTCCTTATCATCGGGGAACTTCTCGGTGGGCCCATAGTGCTGCGACCCGTTGAACTCGAAGGCCACTCCCTCTAGGTAAAAGCGATCGTATTCCAGTAACTCTTCTGTCAAGGGGTTTTTCAGGAATTCCGGCCGTGCATTGTCTACGAAGTTATCGTTGTCAATCCAAAAGTCTAGAAGACGCTTCATGAGGAATTCGCCTCTGTTTGAGGCAACTGCATATTGCTCGCGAAGCATAAGAGCCATTTTCTCCTGCAAGTAGTGCGGAATCACAGCTACCGGGCGAACCATCCTAGAAGATCCTTTGAGCTTCATCCAGCCAATTCCGGCCAGCCCTTTGCAGGCCTTTCTCATTGGACCTCTTGGCATCTTCGACTTCTTGGAAAACTGCGAATAACTCCTGGCCTGATACGCGGAGGCAAGGTAGAACACCGACTGCTGGGTGAAGCTGACTCCGGTCTGCTCTGAAAGCTCATCAATCACGAAACGGGGTACTCTCACTCGGTAACCAAATCTCCTCTCAATAGGTTCTTGCCAGAATGTACCATGGGTTGGCGTGAAGCTGGAAGCTTCCCGGCAGACGCCAGGGGCTGATGGAGGGCAGCCCGCGAGAGGCGGGCTTGTCGTACCTCCGCAGGTCTCGCCGCGGCGCCCCCGGACCGGTCAGGGGTATGATAGGGTAGTCGTGAGAGATATGGCAAGTAGGGGTGGGGCCGGGCTGGATGGCATGTTTCCCGGCCTAGCACCGGAAAACCAGGAGGCATTAGCAATGACGCAAGACTGCTCAGCCACAGGAAGTGCGGACGTACAGGCGATTGCCGCCATCCGCAGCGCGCTCGCATGCCAGCCTGAGGTGGCGCTGGCCTCGCTACCCGCCAAGGGAACTGCCCTGCTCATCGTGGACATGCTTGAGGGTTTCACCCGAGAGGGAGCGCTCGCCAGCCCACGCGCCCTTGCCCTGATACCGGAGATCGCCCGGCTGATGGAGAAGTGCAGGCAGAGAAGCATTGCGATCGGGGCGTTCGCGGACATGCACTCGGAATGCTCGCCTGAGTTTGGAGCCTACCCGAGGCACTGCGTCGCCGGCACCCGGGAGTCCGAGCTCGTGGAAGAGCTCAGGACTGTGGGCGGCTACACGCTTATCCCGAAGAACTCCACAAACGGCTGCGTGGAACGCCCTTTCAGGGAGTGGCTGGAGGCGCGGCCCGACATCGACCACTTCATCATGGTTGGCGTCTGTACAGACATCTGCATCGAGCAGATGTCGATCACGTTGAAAGCGTGGTTCAACAGTCTTGACCGCCCATCCCGGATGATTGTCCCAATGAACGCCGTCGACACATTTGACGCTGGCCCGCACGCCGGCGATTTCATGCACGTCGTTGCGCTCTATTTCATAATGCAGAGTGGTGTAGAAGTCGTATCTGCTGTGGTGTGAAGTGTCTCTTGCCGGACGCCGTTGGTACCGTACCGCCAGTGCGCCGGAAAATAGACTCTTAGTCCCACGCATCATCAACTTGCGCCTTCTCACTCCGCTCACCCCTCATATTCCCCTTCCGGGATCAAGTCAGAGTCTCACAGCGCGCGTGGTGATCGTCCCAGCGTGCTGCTGCGCAACCGCTATCCAAGTTCCCGACCGGAAGGAGGCTACCACCAATGCTCAACTTTAAGAACCACTCGATCCAGGACTGCATCGAGAAGCAAGACTGGACTGCGCTCCATGCGGCCGTGCATTCGTTGCCGCCTGCGGAAATTGCGGAGATCTTGATGACCATTGAGAAGCCTGAAGAGAGAGTCATCCTCTTCAGGATGCTGCCGAAGGCCGTGGCGGCGGACGTGGCCGCTCAGATGGAGCTAGATGATGTCAACGCCCTGCTCAAGCACCTGACAGATGATGAAACCAGGCGGTTGCTCGCCCACCTGAGCCCCGACGACAGGACCAGCCTGTTTGAGGAGTTGCCGGGCAGACTCGCGCAACAGCTCATCAACCTGTTGAGCCCCGACGATCTGAGGGAGGTCCGCACGTTGCTCGGGTATCCCGAGATGAGCGTCGGCAGGCTGATGACCCCCGACTATGTGGCGGTCCGGCCGGAGTGGACTGTCGGCCAGGCGCTCGCGAGGATCCGTCAGAAGGGCAGCGATAGCGAGACTATCAACATGATCCTTGTGGTGGACAAGGAGTGGAACCTTCTCGACACCGTCGAGCTGCGGAAGTTTATCCTTGCCGACCCTGAGACGCCCGTGCAGTCCATCATGGACTACTCATTCGTGAGCATGCGCCCTACCGACGACAGAGAGAAGGCCGTCGAGGCGATGCTCAAGTATGACCTGATTGCACTGCCGGTTGTGGATTCCGACGGGGTCCTGCTGGGTATCGTCGCCGACGACGACATAATGGACGTGGCCCAGGAAGAAGCGACAGAGGACTTCCAGAAGTCTGCCGCCGTGTTGGGGCACGCGCCCCAACACGGCTTCCAGGAATATAGGTCACTCGAAGAACTAGCTTCCTGGCAGCTAGTTGGCGGTCGAAATAGCTCTTAGGAAGCCGGATCCGCCCCATCTAGCTTCCAGAAGTATAGATCGCTTGCGGAACTAGCTTCATGGAAGCTGGTTCGTCGTCGGAACTAGACCTTCATGCCGTGCCCGGCGCCACGATCGATGAAAGTACATTTCCGTAGTAGCTGCCCTGCAGTCAGGGCAGCCTACTTCGCCTCACAAAGCGACTGCCACATCTTGTACCAGGTCTCCTTGGTGTAGGGGGCTTTGTATGCGGCCTTGACTTGTTTGGCTACGGCCGCATCGTCCCACAGCAAGTCGATCATAGCGACCGCGAACTGCTTGGCGGCCCCGAGGTAGAACAGGTCCGAGTCCACGATGGCGTAGTTCTCCGAGTGCCCCACCCCTTCGACACCGCCGATGCTGAACGACCCCACGGGCATGAGGTGCGAAAGGTCCCCGACGTCGGATGAGGCAGTCACATGCCCGCCTATCCGCACGTTTCCTTCCCCGACCAGCCAGGCCGCGGCCTGCCGGCAGACCTCGTTGAACTCCGCCGACACAGCCCTGGGCAGGTACCCCGGCAGATTGGTGATATTGAGGTCCGCGCCTATCGCGAGCGCACCTGCCTGCAGCGCCCTGTCGACCTTCCTGTTTGCGTCAAGCACGGCTTCCGTTGTCTTGGCCCTCACGAACATCTCGATGCGAACATCTGCCGGGACGACGTTAACCAGGTCGCCGCCCTTTGTCATGATCGGGTGGATGCGGACATTGTCGCTGTCCTTGAACGTCTCACGCTGGGCGTGAATGGACAGGAGCCCTATCAGCGCTGCGTTCAGGGCATTCACCCCGACATGAGGCGCCGCTCCTGAGTGGGCCTCCTTGCCTTTGTAACGGATGTACTTGGCGATGAAACCGTTGTTCGTGCCGCCGACGCCCATCTTGAAGCCCGGCTCCGTCTGAGCGTGAAGCGCCAGAACAAGATCGATGTCGTCGAACGCGCCCTCGATAACGAACTGCTGCTTGCCCCCGAGAAATTCGATCTTGCCCTGCTCCCGCAGCCGGTTGCGGAACTCGAGTTCCACAGCCTCCTCGGCCGGCATGGCCACGAGCACGACGTCCCCGCCGAAATACTGCATGGCGCCTGCGTCGAGCAGTCCCATCCCCGCGCCGATCGTGGCAGCGAGCTGCCCGTTATGGCCGCAGGAGTGCGCCGCGCCGGTCTTCGGGTCGGCGAAAGGATGCCCCGGGCACAACACGGAGTCCATCTCGCCCATGACACATACGCTTATGTCGCTGGCCTTTCCCTTGAGCCGCGCCTTCAGGCCTGTGAGGGCGATCCCCGTCTGGTAAGAAAGCCCCATCTCCTTGAGCTTCTGCTCAGTCTTCTCCGCGGTGCGCTCCTCTTTGTACCCCAGTTCGGGGTGCTGGAGGATGTCCTCGCCGAACGCGATGATTTCCTTGCCTCGAGCATCTATGGCCGCACAGACCTTCTGCTTCAATTGCTCCCTGTCCATGAGCTCGCTCCTTTCCAAGGGCACGTATCCGGTCTGGTCTCCCGTAGGGAACGATTCAGCCGGGAGAAGCGCTTACCTGCAATGAAGCCACAAGAAGTTGGGCGGGTGCTCTGGGCCGCAATCTGCCCTCAAGCACCCGCCTCGACGGTGCTGTATCCGGTGTCCCGGCTTTCCACAAGTGTGAGTGTGCGACCCAGGCCTCGATTCCGACCGGATGCAGGAGCTTTCGGATCATGTTCGAATCCTGACATAGTCGTCTCTGGAGGGGTACATCCCATGGCAGAAACATCCCAGCACGGTCGGATACGGTATTCCGCAATGCCCGAATCATCGACGGCACGGGAGCTCCGGCGATGGCCGGGGATGTGGAGATTTCTGGGGACACCGTCGTCGCGGTCAGGCAGAGCAGTGGTGCGACGTGTGACCTGGGTCGTGCGACGTGTGGTCTGGGTGGTGCAACGTTTGACCTGGACGCCGCCGCATGTTCCAGCACGCGGGTTATCGATTGCACCGGGCTCGTGCTCACGCCCGGCTTCATAGACATACACAACCA
>JAUYEF010000388.1 GCA_030691635.1 Bacillota bacterium | reverse complement strand
GAGACTCGCCGGTGTGGCAAAGGTCACACCCCTGATCTCCTCCCGGGCTTTGGGAAAAAGACTCGGATGCGAGGTGCATTTCAAGCCTGAGAACCTGCAGGAGGCTGGCTCGTTCAAGATCAGAGGCGCGTACAACAAGATCAAAGCCCTGCTCCAGGAGGCCGAGACAAGCGGCACGGCCCTGCGGGGCGTGGTCACCGACTCATCCGGCAACCACGGCCAGGGCGTCGCCTATGCGTCGCACGTCCTGGGCTGCAGAGCTGTGGTCGTGGTCCCCGAGAACGCCGTACGCACCAAGGTTGACGCCATCAAAGGCTTCGGCGCCGAGGTGATCGTGTGGGGGACCACCTCCACCGAGAGGGAGCAGAAAGCACAGCAGATCTCGCGGGAAGAAGGCCTGGCCTATGTGGATTCGTACGATGACCCGCTTGTGATCGCGGGGCAGGGGACAGTGGGTCTGGAGATCGCGCAGGCGCTCCCAGATGTGGGCGTGGTGCTCGTCCCGATCGGGAATGGCGGGCTGATCTCCGGTGTTTCCATGGCGATAAAGTCCTTGTGCCCGCAGTGCAAGGTCGTCGGGGTCGAGCCCGTGGGATCGTGCTGCATGTATGAGTCCCGGAAGGCAGGGCGGCGCGTTGAGATCGAGCGGCCGGACACCATCGCCGACGGTCTCAGAGGCCGGATGCCGGGCGTCAACACGTTCGCCATGGCGCAGGAATACGTGGACGACCTGGTGACCGTCACTGAGGCGGAGATCGCCGAGGCATTCAGGGCGATACTCTTTGGGACCAAGATGCTCATCGAGCCGTCCGGCGCCGTGTCTTTCGCGGCGCTGCTGCATGGCAAGGTCGAGGCACGCGGCAAGACGGCCGTGGCCGTCATCAGTGGTGGCAACATAGACAAGGAGACGCTCGTGTCGCTGCTATAGGCTCCAACGGAGATTGAGCCAGGGTGGCTCCAGACGCGCCCAATTCAAGATAGAGGAGGTGCCGGCTTTGATCGACCTGCTGAAGGACATCACGGAACTCACCGGCGTTTCGGGCCACGAGGCCAAGGTCCGAGCCCGCCTGCGGGACTACGTTACGCCGCTGGTCAAGTCCGTCAGAAGCGACGCGCTCGGGAACCTGCTGGCGGCGAGCGGGGACGCGGGCGGCCTCAAGGTGCTTGTCGCGGCCCACATGGACGAAGTGGGCATCATGGCCCGGAAGATCGACGACAAAGGATTTGTGCGTTTCACGACGCTGGGGTCGCTTCGCCCCCAGGTGCTGCTGGGCCAGCGAGTCAAGTTCACTTCCGGGCTCACCGGCGTCATCGGGGCCGAGCGGCTCGATGACATGAAAGACCTGCAGCTCAGCCACCTATATGTGGACATTGGGGCTTCATCCAAGCAGGAAGCGCTGGACGCGGTCAGGCTCGGCGATACTGCCGCTTTCCAGTCGACGCTGGAGGTACGGGGCGAGCAGATCATCGCCAAGGCGCTCGACGACAGGATCGGGTGCGCCATCATGATTGAGTGCATGAAGCGCCTCCCGGACCGCGCGCGGGCGCACAATTACTGCTGGGCATTCACCAGTCAGGAGGAGGTGGGCGTCAGGGGCGCGCAGGTGGCGGCTCAAGGGCTTGCGCCGGACGTTGCGGTGGTCGTTGACGTCACGCCTTCAGGCGACACACCCAAGGGCGCGGACTCCGACGTGGCGTTCGGCGGTGGAGCGACGATCAAGATATACGACACCATCCCTCCACTGGGCGGTTTCGTCGCGCCTCCGGGCCTGACGGAGTTCGTGCGGTCGGTCGCGATCAGGAACGATATCAAGTGGCAGGCCGACGTGCTGGAGCGTGGCAGTACCGACGCCATGTCGATCCACCTGACGGGCAGTGGTGTGCCGTGCGTTGTCATATCCGTCCCGACGCGTTACGCCCACACCCCTCACGAGATTGTGGACCGGCGCGACGTCGAGCAGGTGGTCCGCCTGGTGCTGGCCGTGCTGGACGAGATCGATGCGGCAGCCATCGGGAGGATGTTTGAGATATAGGCGTCCTCAGTTCGCTGGGCCGCTGCTTGGTGTGACGATGACCGGCGAGCGGCCCCTGCTTTTTGGGCAACCTACTGAACTGGAGGGACCGGCATGGGCGACGGCTGGAAATCGCTTCGCTACCTGACTCTCTTTACCGAGGTCGGGCTTGGCGTGGTCATCCCGGCCCTGATAGGGGTCTTCTTGGGGTCACGCCTTGACCGTAGGCTAGGCACTTCCTTCCTATCCCTCCTATTCATGGCCCTTGGGCTGATCGCCGGGCTCCGTTACGCCTATGGCGCCATCAAGTCCGCGGGCGACAGAAAGGACGCGCAGAAGGGTCCACGATGAGAGAGATTTTCCGAGACGCCCTGCTGCTCACTGTTTCCGCCACCGTGGGACTGGCACTGGTCTGGCGACGCGATCCGACCGTTGCTGCCGCGTTCGTCTCGGGCGCCGCTACCGGGCTCTGGAATTTCGGGCTTCTCTGCGTGGCGGTGTCGGGGGCGCTCAGCCTCCCTCAACCGCGCGCAGGCGCCTATCTGAGAGCGCAGTACCTGCTGCGGACGGCTCTGGCGGGGGCAGTCCTTGGGTTCGCCTCCCGCTTTTCTTTCCAGGCCTTCTGGGCTACGCTTCTTGGCCTCAGTGTGGTGCGCGCCGCCATCTACCTTTACGGAGTGAGGGCCGCTCTCGCAGGGCGGAGCGCACGGCGATGACAGGGCGGGCAGCCATGATGAGGAAGTGCCAGTCGCGATGACAGGCCGGGTCGTCGTCTTCTACCTGTGGCGAATCCCGGTCTCCAGGACCATCGTGACATCCTGGGGGGTCATGCTGGTCCTCGTGGTGCTGGCGCGCGCGCTCGTGTCAAGGGAAGTGGCCAGCTCAACCAGCGGTAACGCCGTGAGCCCCGGCCGCGCCGGCTCCGGCCCGAGTCCCGCCCCCTACCCGTATCCCAGAGGCATCTCCCAGCTCCCGGAGATGTTCGTCGAGATGATTGACGGGCTGCTGGTGAGCATCATCGGGGACGGGCACCGCCGCTACCTCCCGTTTGTGGCGACCATAGCGCTGTTCGTCACGGCGTCGAACCTGGCGGGGGCCATCCCCGGGGTCATGCCCCCAACCGCGGACCTGTCTACCGTCGTCGCCCTCGGCCTGTTGGCCTTTCTGGTGGCGCATGCCACGAGCATAAGCAGCAAAGGCCTGCTGCGATACCTGCACGAGTATTTCGAGCCTTTCTGGTGGCTTTTCCCCATCAATGTTGTTGGGACCATCTCCCGGCCTCTGAGCCACATGTTCCGCCTGTATGGGAACATGGTGGGAGGGGGGATACTCGTCAGTGTGGCGGTGGTCCTGGCGCCATGGCTAGTCCCCGTGCCACTGATAGCCTGGTTCAGCATCTTTCTCGGAGCCGTCCAGGGCCTGGTTTTCACGCTACTTGCCACCGTCTACATAGCGGAGGCGATTGACAGGAGGAAGCAGGATGTTGCCGATTGACGGGGCGGTCATTATCATCGCCGCTGTGGCTATAGGATCGGGGCTTGCCATGATCGCAGGGCTCGGTCCCGGCATTGGCGAGGGCTATGCGGCGGGCAAGGCGATCGAGGCGATCGCGCGCCAGCCCGAGGCGGAGGACAAGATACGGATTACGCTCATCCTAGGCGATGCGATTGCGGAATCCACGGGCATCTACTCCCTTGCCATCGCGCTCTTTATGATATTCACCATAGCCCTGCCGCTGCTGAACCGGCTGCTGGGCAGGTAGCCCGCCGGCCGTGCTGTCTGTTGCCGACCTGATCGCCCAGGTCCTGAACTTCTTCATCCTCATGTTCGTGCTCACCAGGATCCTCTACCGGCCTGTTCTCAAGACGCTTGACACGCGGCGCGAGCACCTGGCCCGGATTGCGCGAGAAGCCGGTCACTTGCTCGAAGAGGCAAACCGGAAGAACGAGCGGGTCGAGAAGGACTTGCAGCGCCTGGAGAGCCAGGCCAGGGATATCCTCGACCAGGCCACAAAGCGTGCCGAACAGGTGGCTGCTGAGACCCGGGACTTCGCCCGGCAGCAAGCCAGTGACATGGTCAGGCAGGCCGAGGAGGATATCGCCAGGAAAACGCGCCAGGCGGCCCTGTCAATGAAGGATGACGTGGTGGACATCGCTATTGCCGTGGCCGGAACGATCTTGAGCCGGGAAGTCGACGCACATGACCAGGAGGAACTGGTCCAGATGGCGGCGCGGGGACTCGAACGGTCGAGGAGTGAGGAGGCCTGACGATGGTCCGGGTTCTCTGTGCTGCGCTCTCGGACGCGACAGAGCCTGAAGCGAGAGGCGCGATCGCCGAGGCCCTGCAGGCTCTGGCCGGTGACTACCTTTCTGGCGGGCCCACCAGGGCGGTCATGCTGTCTCCGGAGTTCGCCGGTGACGAGCGCTACGTAGCGCTTAGGATGATACTTCCCGCGGAGGTGCCCGACCAGCTCGCGAAAGCCCTGGCGTTGCTGGCAGAGCGCGGCGCGGCAGGCCAGTTGCCCGCCTTAAGCGCCCTGTTCCGGCGGATATCAAGGGGTGGCAAGCAGGTCACCATCTCAGCCCCCTGGACTCTGCGCCCGGAGCACCGGGCACGGCTTGCGGCAGCCCTGCAACTGGATGAAGCCAGGGACGAAGTCGTCTGGGAGGAAGACCTGTCGCTCCTGGCAGGCCTGACTGTGCAGGCCGGCGGCCGGGTCTGGGACTTCAGCGTGCGTGAGACGCTCGAGCGGCTTCGTCGCGTCCTCCGAGAGGTCAAGCCCAGTGGCCCCAAGTGAAGACATCAAAAGCGTAATACTGTCGCGGTTGAAGCAGTTTGACCGCAGTGTCCAGTCGCGCGATACGGGCAAGGTCATTAGTGTCGGTGATGGGGTGGCGCGGGTCTTCGGCCTGTCGGAGGCTTTCGCCGGCGAGGTCGTGCTGTTCCCTGGAGACCTGCAAGGCCTCGTGTTCAACCTTGACGACGAAGGCGCCGGTATCGTGGTCCTGGGCCCGGACCAACTCGTCAAGCAGGGCGACGAGGTGAGGAGGACTTCACGGCTCGTCGAGGTGCCCGTGGGGGACGCGCTGAGGGGCCGGGTCGTGGATGCGCTCGGGCGGCCGGTGGACGGGCGAGGACCCGTGAACGCCATGGAGTCCCGACCGGTCGAGTTCCCGGCGCCGGGCATCGTGGAAAGAGAGCCGGTGGATACCCCGCTTGAAACGGGCATCAAGGCAGTGGACTCGCTGGTACCCATCGGCCGTGGCCAGCGGGAGCTGGTGATCGGTGATAGAGGCACAGGCAAGACGGCCCTTGCAGTGGACGCCATCATCAACCAGCGGGGCAAGGACGTCTACTGCGTGTATGTCGGGATCGGCCAGAGGGAGTCTGCACTCGTGCGGCTCAGAAACCTTTTGGAAGAGATGGGAGCTCTTGACTACACGACGATCGTAACCGCGCCGGCGGGAGACCCACCATCTCTACAGTATCTGGCCCCCTATTCCGGGTGCGCCATGGCCGAGCGTCACATGTACTCGGGTGGCCACGCGCTGGTTGTGTACGATGACCTCTCGCGCCATGCCATTGCGTACCGGGCGATGTCCCTCCTGCTCAGGAGGCCTCCGGGGCGGGAAGCTTACCCGGGTGACATCTTCTACCTGCATGCAAGGCTCTTGGAGCGGGCGGCGAGGCTGTCGCGTGAGCGCGGTGGGGGCTCCATGACCGCTCTCCCTGTGGTGACCACGCTGTCCGGCGACATATCCGCATACATCCCGACCAATATCATCTCTATCACCGACGGGCAGATCTACCTGGAGTCCGAGCTGTTCTTCGCGGGCGTCCGGCCTGCCATCAATGTCGGCCTGTCGGTATCGCGCGTGGGCGGCGCTGCCCAGCCCGAGGGGATGCGGCGCGTGACCGGCAAGCTCAGGCTCGAACTGGCACAGTACAGAGAGCTTCAGGCGTTTTCGCGCTTTGCCTCGGAGCTCGATCCGGCGACTCGGGCGCGCCTGGAGAGGGGCGAACGCATCGTGGCGGCGCTCAAACAGCCCCAGTACCACCCGGTTCCACCCGGTATCCAGATAGCGTTGGTCTATGCCGTGGTCAACGGCTTTCTGGACAGAATTCCCACCGGCAGGATCGAGCAGTATGAACGGGAACTGGCGGCCCACCTCAAGTCCCGCCAGGCCGGCCTGCTACGTGACCTCGCGGCGGGCGCGTGGTCCGACGCGACAGAGGAGGCTGTCCGGCGGGCGTTGTGGGAGTTCGGCGCTGCATTTTCACCGGGCGAGAGGGGTGGTGAGCAGGGCGATGCCGGAAGAGGGCATGAGGGAAATAAGGAGGAGACTGAACAGCGTTAGCACGACCGTGGCCATCACGCGTGCGATGAAGACCGTGGCCAGCATCAAGCTGCAGAAGATCAGACCATCCATCGTGCCCGCAAGACAGTACTACCAGGCGTATGAAGAGGCATGGCTGGACGCGGGCGACGAGGCGAGAGCAGAGGCGCTGCGCACGTCCGCAGGTCCCGGGGGCGCAGGCGCCTGGCCACACGCGGTGTTCGTGCTCTTCAGCTCCGACAGAGGTCTCGCAGGTTCGTACAACGCTGATGTCGCGCGCATGGCACTTGACGCTGCGGCTGCGCCTGGCGACGCAGGGCTGGTCGTGCTGGGCCGAAAAGGAAGGGACGCTGCGCTGGCCAGAGGCTTGAGGCCGCTTAAGTCCCTACCGTGGCCCGACAGGCCCGACGCCTCGCTCGCGCGGCACATCGGGCGCATGCTCGTGGACGCCGGGCGTTTCTCAGGTGCTCAGTCTTTCCTGGTCTACACCAGGTTCCACTCGGCCTTCCACCTGCAGGCCGTCGTTGTACCGTGCGTGCCACCTGGCCGACCGGAGAAGGTACGGCGCTCAGACGTACTGGACGAGAGCACGCTGCGCGAAAGCAGAACAGCGGCGCGCCCGGAGCAGCGGGCGCTCTGGGAGCCATCGGCCGGTGAGGTGGCGGAGGCACTCCTGCCGCACCTCGTAGCCTCGCACGTGTACCTTGCGATGACCGAGTCGAGGGCCTCGGAACTGGCCGCCAGGGTCAGCGCGATGGACTCGGCGAGCACAAAGGCGGAAGACCTGCTGGAGGAGCTGGAGCGCCGGTACAACAGGCTGAGACGCGAGCGCATCACCCGAGAACTCGTCGAGGCGTCAGGCAGGGAGGGATGACGGTATGAGTGCGGCTGAGCGTGGCACTGAGGCGGCCCCGCCGGCCAGAGGGCTCGGTCGTCTTGAGAGCATCACCGGTCCTGTGATCGATGTCTCCTTCCAGCAGGGCCCTCTCCCGGCGTTGCAGGAAATCGTCGAGGTCCGGGTCCCTGTCCCAAGAACCTCGCCCGGGGATGGGCAAGATGACGCGCGCGAGGGCCCCACCACATCCGTCCTCGCCGAAGTCATGCACCATGAAGGAGACAACCGGGTCCGGTGCGTGGCCTTCAAGTCCACTGACGGGTTGCGGCGTGGGCTTGAGGTGGTTGCCACTGGTGGACCACTGACTGTGCCCGTCGGAGACGGTGTCCTCGGTCGGGTCTTCAACGCCATGGGGGAGCCGGTGGATGGGGGCGCTCCTCTGGAAGGGGCCGAACACTGGCCGGTTCACCGGGCGGCGCCGCCTTTCACGGAGCTCGCGGCGACTCCGGAGATCCTTGAGACAGGGATAAAGGCCATCGACCTTCTCACCCCATACCTCAGGGGCGGCAAGATAGGCCTGTTCGGCGGAGCCGGTGTCGGTAAGACGATTCTCATCATGGAACTGATAAGAAACATAGCCACGGTTCACAAGGGCCTATCCGTATTCGCCGGGGTCGGGGAGCGGACTCGAGAGGGAAACGACCTGTGGCTCGGGATGAAGCAGAGCGGTGTGCTTAAGAAGACCGCCCTTGTGTTCGGTCAGATGAACGAGCCTCCGGGCACAAGGATGAGGGTGGCCCTCTCGGCGTTGACCATGGCAGAGTACTTCAGAGACCGGCAGGGCAAGGACGTGCTGCTCTTCATCGATAACATCTTCCGGTTCATCCAGGCGGGGCTGGAGGTGTCCGCTCTGATGGGCAGGATGCCGGCCGAGGCCGGCTACCAGCCCACGCTGGCCACCGAAGTCGGGGCTCTGCAAGAGAGGATCACGTCCACGACGAAGGGGTCCATCACGTCGGTCCAGGCCATTTTCGTTCCCGCCGACGACATAAACGACCCTGCCCCCTCCGCGGTGTTCGCCCACCTGGACGCCACGACAGTGCTGTCGCGAGCCGTTGCGGAACTCGGGTTCTACCCTTCGATCGAACCGCTCGAGTCATCGTCCAGGGCCCTTGAGCCGGGTATCGTGGGCGAAGACCACTACCGCGCAGCCAGGAAGGTCCAGGAACTGCTGCAGCGCTACCAGGAGCTCCAGGACATAATCGCGATCCTGGGCATGGACGAGCTTTCCGAAGAGGACCGCGTCACGGTCGAGCGCGCGAGGAAGATCCAGCGATTCCTTACCCAGCCGCTCTTCGTCGCGGAGACGTTCACCGGGATCCCGGGCAAGTATGTCAGCAGGGAGCAGACTGTCCAGGGCTTCCTCCGGATCACGGAGGGAGACGCCGATCACCTGCCTGAGGAAGCCTTTTACATGGTGGGCCCGGTCGACGAGGCGGAAGCGAGAACCGGTGAGATTAAGAGAGAAGATGCCCGTGAAGAGGCCCGCGATGAGGGAGTTTGACGCCATCGTGTTGACACCAGCCGAGACGGCGTTTCGGGGAAAAGCCACGATGCTCGTTGCCAGGGCGGTTGATGGCGAAATCGCCGTGATGGCAGGCCACACGCCACTCGTCACCGCACTCGCGCCAGGCCTGCTGCGAATCCGGACAGGGACCGAGATGAGATTCGCCACGACCGGCGGGCTGCTCCGTGTGTACTCGGACCGTGTGGTCGTCGCCGTGGAAGCCGCCGAGCGTCCCGAGGACATCGACCTGGCGCGGGCAGAAGCCGCCAGGGAGCGCGCGCTCAAGAGGCTCGACGAGCCCGGCCGGGGCCATGTCACAGCGGAGGCGGCGCTTTCGAGATCTCTGGTCCGTATAGCCGCCGCGCGGCGGGCACGCCAGACCTGACCGATTCTGGCAACATCCCCCCGCCCATCCACGTCCCGCAACGCCGGGGCAGACGGTAGTGCCCAGCCTCAGAGAGCAGGAAACCATCATCGCGTCCCAGTACAGGTGTTTGACGGGCACCGGGAGATATACTCGCGAGCCGGCATAGACGGGCTCCTGAAGTACCGTCATGAGAGCCTTCTACTGGAACTGGAAGAGCAGGCCCGCTCGGGAAAGCCGTGGTACGAACAGCAGATCACCCCCGAGGTCGTGGACTTCGTACGCCCGAACCCGGAAATCCAGTCCGGCGTGAGAGTGGGCACCTCGATATTCGTCACCAAGATACCGTATTCGCCTGTAGCATATCTCGCAGAGACCGACGTGAGGATGAAAAGGTATCACCAGTGCCATTGCCCTCTTGCGAGAGCCTCAATACTGGATGAGGCGCCTCCGGTGTCGCCGCTGTTCTGCTACTGCAGCGGCGGATACGAAAAGCTGGTGTTTGACGTGGTCTTTGAGAAGCCGACCAGAGTTGAAGTCCTGGAAAGCGCCCTCGCCGGAGACACCCGGTGCCGTTTCCAGATAGAGATTCCTGAGGGCTGCGCCTGAAACATGACGCCACGACAGAGCGGCTGGGCCGCCCAAGAACGCCAGGAGGGTATTCCCCGCCGGTCGTTGTAGTGTAGCGTGGGCACTGGATATGGCCTGACGGCTGCCGGTGTTCTGGCAGCCGTCAGGCCCGGAGTTGCCGGTTTCCTCCATGGGGGGCGCCAGAGTATGCCGCGAGTAAAGCTCTTGAACGTCGGGGCGACACTGCATTCTCAGAGCCGTGATCCGCTCGATCTTGCCCAATATGGACGGGGTTACAGCGGTCTTCCTGCCTTATCGCCCCAAGAACTCATCGAACGAGTGCCGGAGATAACACGGTTCGCACGGGTCGAGCCGGACCAGGACTGGGCGCAGATCGATCCCAGGCCGGGCCAGCGCGTGCAATGGAGCGAGCTTTCCATACACCTCCAGCAGCTGTTCGACTCCGACCAGGGCATTGATGGGGCCGTGGTCGTCCACGGGACCAACGTGTTGGAAGAAACGGCATACTTTCTGCACCTTGTGCTCAAGACCGACAAGCCGGTCGTCGTCGTGGGCGCGCAGCGGCCTAGCAGCGCGCTCAGCACCGATGGGCCGCGGAACCTGGTCAACGCAGTCCGTGTCGCGGCTGATCCAGCCTCGCGCGGGCGCGGCGTGATGGTGGCGCTGAACGAACAGATTCACTGCGCCCGGCACGTCACGAAGACCAGCACGTACAGGCTCGAGACGTTCCAGTCGCCCGCGCTCGGCCCGATGGGCTTTGCCGACACCGACCGCGTCGTCTTCTACTACAAGCCAGAACGCCTGCACACGCTGGGCACGCCCTTCACGGTCGACACCTTCGCCAAGGTTCCACGGGTGGATGTGCTTTACGACTACTTCGGTGGTGACGGAGGCCTGGTGGATGCGGCTATTAACCTCGGCGCAAAGGGCCTTGTGATCGCCGGAGCGGGAGCGGGCGCTGTCGGCGGGATGAAAGACGTGCTGGTGAAAGCGTGTGCCCAGGGTGTCGTGGTGGTCCGGAGCAGCCGCGTTGGGAGCGGGCGCGTCGTCGCGCCGGACAACTACCATTTCCCCGGCTCTGTCGCGGCTGATAATCTGAACCCTCAGAAGGCGCGGATACTGCTACAGCTTGCGCTTGCCATCACGCAGGACCCAGCTGAAGTGCAGCGACTGTTCGACACCTGCTAGGGCGGCTGCCAGTAAGAGACACCAGGATCCCCCCAAAGCGCTGAAAGCGAGGCAGGCAAATGGCGAGAGCGATATTCGAGATAGACGGGCATGTGTTCGAGGCTGAACTGAACGACGAACTGGCTCCCCGGACCGTAGCGGTCGTGAAGGCGCTGGCGCCGTTTGGCAGCGGCTTGCGTCACGCCATATGGTCGGGCCCGCTGCTCCTTGTTGACGTCGAAGAGGTGT
>JAUYEF010000379.1 GCA_030691635.1 Bacillota bacterium | reverse complement strand
GTTTGGGGTGGATGGCCTGCCCAGCAGGCTGCTTGGGGTGGATGGCCTGTCCAGCGGGCTGCTTGGGGTGGATGGACTGTCGCGCGGGCTCGACGGGGTGGATAGAGAGCACGCAGTATGGATCGCCGTCCAGCACGTTCTTGGTGTGGATGCACTCGATGCAGGGGTTATAGCCCTGGAACTTCGACTGGTCCACGTAGCAGTAGATCCGGCCCATTTCCTGGGACCCCTTGCTGATCCACACATCCGCCAGGGGGCAGTAGTTCACTTTCGGCCGCGGCTCGCCCTCCTCAAAGATGAGTTCCCGCTCCCAGCCGTACTTCGGCAGGTCGGGGACCCTGTTGAAGTTCTCGGGCGTCAGGGGAAGCCCCATCTTTGTGACGCCTTCCTTGACCAGTTCACCGCACTCCGTGCCGTAACGCCAGATAGCCTCTTTCATGATCTGCTTGGCCCTATCCTTGCCGAGCTGCTCTGTGAGCACTTGGCCGATGTGATGGTACATGAGCGCCATACGCCGGGCCAAGAGCTGGACCTGCTCGGTCGCCTCCTTGACGCTGACCGTCACCTTGTCGTTGCTGGCTCTCTTCTCGTTCTCATCCATACCCGAGCGTCACCCTCCTTTTCAGCGCCCAACTGCGCCTTAGATCCACAGGCACTCAGCGCCCAACTGCGCTTTAGATTCACAGGCATTCAGCGCCCCCAACTGCGCTTCAAATTCCGAGGTAGACCTTCTTCACCCGCGGGTCCTCCTTCATCTCAGAAGATGGCCCCTCAAGCACGACCTCACCGAGCTGGAGGAAATACGCATAGTCCGAGATGTCGAGCGCAAGGCGCGCGTTCTGTTCAACAAGCAGCGCTGTGACGCCGGTCCGGCGAATGGCCAGCAGCGCATCAGCGAGCTGTTCGACGATGATCGGGGCCAGCCCCATCGACGGCTCGTCCATCATCAAAAGCCTGGGCCTTGCCATCAGGGCTCTCGCTATGGCCAGCATCTGCTGCTCGCCACCGCTAAGCGTGCCGGCTCTCTGGTCGAAACGCTCCTTCAGGATCGGGAACATGCTCATCGTCCGGTCCATGTCTCGGGCTATTCCCGCGCTGTCGCGCCGGTGGTTGTATGCTCCCGCCATCAGGTTGGCCTCAACACTCAACCCCGCAAACACAAGCCTGCCTTCCGGCACCAACTGCATACCGAGTGCCGACCTCACATGGACAGGGAGACCGTCGACTCGCTTTCCGAAAAGGGCCACGGAGCCCTGTGATGGGATGAGCCCCATTATGGCGCGGAGAACACTGGATTTCCCCGCACCGTTAGCGCCGAGTATGGTCACGGTCGCGCCCTCGGGTATCTGAAGCGAGACGCGCCCGACGGCCCGGATCGCGCCATAGGTCACTGTCAACTCCGAGACCTCAAGCGACATACGATGCGCCTCTTTTCCCGAGGTACGCCTCGATGACTTTGGGGTCCGCGCTGACAGCTTGAGGAGCGCCTTCCGCGAGATTAAGCCCAGAGGACAGCACGGTCACGATCTCACACTCTGTCATTACCAGCGACATGTTGTGCTCTATGAGGAGAATGGTCACACCCAACTCGTGCCTCATCGCCTTGAACAGGTCACGGACTCTTACGACTTCCTCAACGTTCATCCCGTTGACCGGCTCGTCGAGCAACAACAGCTTGGGGCCTGAAACAACGGCACGGGCCATCTCGGTGATCTTCTGTATACCGTAGGGAAGGGAGGAGCAAAGAGCGTCACTGTAGCCTGTGAGTCCGAAGAGCCGGATGACCTCGTCCACGCGGCTTTCGCGCATGGCGCTGCGCATCACCATTCGCCGCACAAGCGGCTGGTTCTGGTGCTCAAGGTGTGATGCAAGTATGTTCTGCCGGACCGTCAGTGACTGGAATAGCCTCACTTGCTGGAAGGTGCGCGCCAGGCCTTTTTTTGACCGTAAGTTGGGTGGCAGTCCCGTAATGTCCTCACCGGCAAACCAGATCGCGCCGGCATCTACGTGAATCAGACCGGACAGCGCGTTGAACAAAGTCGTTTTCCCTGAGCCGTTTGGCCCGATGATGCCATGCAGCGAGCCCGTCGAGACCTCCAGCGACACCTTGTCGAGAGCCTTGAGCCCTCCAAAGCTCTTCGTGATGTTTTTGATCTTCAGCAGCGAATCCCGGTCATGAGGCATGAGATGATCTCTCCTTGGGCCGGACCCTGAGGCTGATGGCCCGTGTCGCCGACTGGAACTGCGGTTGCATGACGACCAGCAGTATCATGATGAGACCGTAGAACGCCATCCTGAACTCCCGCATGAACCTGAGAAACTCCAGGAGCCATGTAAGCAGGATGGCGGAAGCCGCTGTTCCCAAGAAGGATTGGCGCCTCGCGATCAATGGCCCGATCAAGGAGCCGAGCATGCTTATCACCAGGAGTGATAGGGATAGACCGCCGCTAAACGGATCCGGGCTCACAAATGAGTACAGGTGGGCATAGAACGCGCCCGCCGTGCCCGCCCAGAAACACGCAAGCGCTGCGGCGCTGATCCTGAGGACAGGCACGTTCATGCCGCACACTGAAGCGGCGGTGTCGTCATCCCGCATGCTCCTGCACAGGAGACCGTAGTCGGAACTGGCGATGAACTCGCAGAATCCAAACGTGGCGCAAGCCAGCAGGAGAGCCACCATGTAGTAGCCTGAAGGACCAAGATCTGCTCCCCCGGGCAAGATGCCGGGGATGCCGGTGATGCCGATCGGCCCGCGTGTCAGAGACGTCCAGTTCAGGGCAACCAGTCGAATGACCTCTCCAAATGCCATCGTGGTGAGCATGAAGTACATGCCGCGCAGCCGTAGTGAAGGAAAGGCGAGGGCTATGCCGGCGACACCAGCAAGGAGACCGCCCGCGAGAAGCGTCAACGGGAAGCCAATGCCGGCTCTTGTCGCCAGGATGGCCGCCGTGTAAGCGCCGATGGCATAGAACCCTGCCTGCCCCATGGAAACGACTCCGGCCACAGCGATGGACATGGAGAGACTGATGCCCATTATGCAGTTCATGAATCCGTTCGTCCAGACGCGAGCCGCATACGCGCTCGAGACGAGAGGCAGGAGTGAAAGCAGCCCTATGATGACGATGGGTTTGAGCAAATGCTGGTACCGCGCTTTCATCGTGTCTCGGGGCTCCCCAGTATTCCGGATGGTTTGATCAGGAACATCAGCACAAGAGCGATAAAGGCGACCAGGTCGCGGTAGCCCGATCCGATCACGCCCGCGGCAAGACTCTCAAGGAGACCCAGTATGATCGCGCCCAGCACGGCACCGGCTATCTGCCCCCTGCCCCCGATCAGGGCGGCGATGAACCCTTTTGTGCCTGGGGACGCCCCGAGGCTCGATGATACGGTGCCGTAGTACATGCCGAGCATGATGCCTGCCACAGATGCCAGCGCGCCCGAGGCAATGAACGTATATGCGATGACGTTCCTGGTGTTTATGCCTACAATCTCCGCGACTTCTGCCTGCGAGGCCGTCGCGCGTACCGCGGTCCCAGCCCATGTGCGCTTCATGACCAGGTCTATCAGCACCATGATGAGGACCACGGTGAACACGATGACCAGGTCGAAGTTG
>JAUYEF010000303.1 GCA_030691635.1 Bacillota bacterium | reverse complement strand
TTGAAAGCCTTCACCTATGAAAAAAAGCTGGAGAACAAATAAGCGATGAAAAACAAGGAATTCAGGGAGATCCAGGTCTCGAGCTGCGGTTACCGGGACCGCAGCATTCCGGGACCGCAGCCTAGATTATGGGGCTGTGCTCGGACCCACCCTCACCATGGGTATCGAGCCAGTTGAGGATTTCGGAGATGCGGCCGGTCGCAAGACCGATGCAGGTGTCGGCTGCGCCGTAGTAGATGTTCACTGTATCGCCGTCATCACCGATGGTGTAGCCGCACGGAAACACAACACCAGCCACGTCGCCCTGCCGTTCGTACGCCTCGCGCGGACCGAAGATCCATTCGTCGCTGCGCATCAGGCACTGGCGCGGGTCAGCCAGGTCAAGGAGCGCGACTCCCAGCCGGTACAGGGACCCGGACGCGGTCGCACGGACGCCGTGGTAGAGCATCAACCAGCCGCGCTCGGTCTCAATCAGCGGCGTGGCAAGGCCGATCTTGCTCGCATCCCACCACGCACCGCGCCGTGCCGCCAGCAGCAGCTGGTGCTTGCCCCAATGGCGCAGGTCGGGCGATTCCGCCACCCAGATGTCGGCGGCGCCGCGTCCGGTAACTGGCCGGTGAATCATCAGCCAGCAACCCCGGTAGCGCCGGGGAAGGAGCGCCGCGTCCTTGTCTTCCGGCGCCAGCACCAGCCGCAGCCGCTCAAAGGCGCGGAAGTCCTCGGTCAGGGCCATCGAAACCGCCGGTCCTGTCTGCGAGTACGCGGTGTAGGTGATGGCGTACTTGCCTATCTCCTCGAGCCAGACGATCCGCGGATCCTCTACGCCCCACACCTCCTCGGGATTCTTGTCCGGCTCGGGTGCCAGCGTCGGTTTCGGGTCAATCTCCCACTTGTCCACGCCGTTGCTGGAGCGCGCTGCCCACAGGCTCGAAATCCCGCGCCGGTCTTCGACGCGACAGAGCAGCAACGTGGTGCCGTCCTTGAGCCGGACCGCGCCCGGATTAAATACCGCGTTGACGGTGTGGGGCCAGTCCGCAGCAGTCAGCAACGGATTGCGCGGGTTCCGGGTGAAGAGCGAATTCGCCGGGGAACGACTGTCCGTCATGTGCTTCCATCCTCATTCATTGTTGCGACGATGCGCATTGTCAGCAGCGAGCAAATCAGGGCCAGCGTCGATTCCGCGCCTTCGTTCGCGTTAACCCCTTTTGGGTGCAGCCCGTCGTGGCACCCGCCGGTGGCATAGTCGTATAGCGGTAACCCGAGGTCATTCCTGCCCAGGAACCATTCAAACGCGCATGCCATCCGTTCCCGCCAGCGCCGCTCGCCGGTCACGCGGTACGCCCGGAAACACGCCTCAATCGTACCCTGGGCCTCAACCGGCTGCTGGTCGAACCGGGCGCGATCTGCGCCCCGGCGCCAGCCCACATGCGCAATCGGCACGAAGTATCCTTCCGGCGCGGTCTGAACCTGAACCAGCCAAGCCAGCGACTTCAACCCGGCATCAGTCATCTCCTGATTCTCTATCTCTGCACCGGCGCGCAACAGGGCCTGGCTCAGCCGGGCATTCTCGTAGGCCAGTGACTGCTCAAACCAGGGCCACTCCTCATGGGTGTTTGCCTTGTACAGCTGCAGCAGCCGGGCGGCAAGGCCGTCGCGGAAGCGCCGCGCTTCGCTGGCGCCTGGGAACCGCTTGATGAACGAACAGATTCCCAAGAGCGAGAATGCCCAGGCCCTCGGGCTGGAGAAAGTCTCAAGTGCGGGCAGCCCGGCCTCAAACAGGTTCATCGCCAGGGCCACGATCCCGTCGTCCTTCGAAGCTCCGACCGCCGAGCCCAGGCTCCAGAGTGCACGGCCGTGCACGTCCTCAGACCCCGCCGGCTCTGCCCAGCGCCGGTCGTACCCGAGAAAATTGCGGAACCGGCCGCTCTCCCGGTTGAGTGAGTAGTCGATGAAAGAAAGATAGCGGGTTGCCAATCGGCGTAGCGCTTCGCTGTCCTCCTCGACCTGCTGGGCGCGCAGCACCGCGATCAGGGCACGGGCATTGTCGTCGGTGCTATATCCCTCGGAGAGATTTGGTACAGTCCGTCGCGCGTGCTGCAGTATGCCGGTGTCATCGGTGAGCGTCAGCATGTGGGTGAGGTTCAGTTCCGGCAACTCGATGTCCAGTGGGTCGGCCCTGCGCGCCGGGCTGGGTCGGGCATGGGAGATGAGCCGTTCCTGTGACGCCCGTTCAAACGTCTGGAGGTACTGCCGCGCCACCTCTTTCCAGACCATCATGCGCCCGAAGGCATATGCCCGCTTGCGCATCGCATGACGCTCGGCTTCCTTCTCCAGCAGCTCGATGGCAGCACCCGCCAGCGCGCTCGCGTCCCGGAACGGCACCAGTCGGCCCCGGCCATCGTCGAGCAGTTCCTCAGCGTACCAGTATGGCGTGGAAACGACCGCCTTGCCAGCACCTAGCGAGTAGACAAGCGTGCCCGACACCGACTGCTCGGTGACAATGTAGGGTGTGACATATAGGTCGGCTGCTCCGAGAAACCGGCACAACTCGTCGATGTCGACATACCGGTTGTGAAAGACGACGTGGTCGGCGACTCCGATATCGCGCGCCAGGCGCTGGAGCCCGAGCCGGTACTCCTCCCCCTTCTCACGCTTCACATTCGGGTGCGTTACTCCGAGCACCAGATACACCGCGTCCGGGAACCGCCGAACAACGTCGGGCAGCGCGTTGATCATGAACTCGATGCCCTTGTTCGGTGATAGGAGACCGAAGGTGAGTATCACCCGCCGTCCCTCAACGCCGAACAGGTCCTTGTAGTAGTTCGGGTCCACGAACGGCATGTCCGGTATGCCGTGGTGAATCAGGTCGATCCTCTCTGCCGGAACGCCGTAGATTCCCTGCAGGAATGCCGCCGACCGCTGGCTCATCACGACGACGCGTTCCGAAAGTCCGCACAGCTCGATCAGCATCTGCTACTGCGCCTCGTCCGGCTGCTTGAGCACGGTGTGCAGCGTGGTCACGATCGGCATCCGCAGCCTGCGCACAGCCACTAGGAGGTGACTGCCTGCCAGCCCGCCGAAAATGCCGTATTCGTGCTGGATGCAGGCGAGGTCGACCTGGCCCATGTTCAGGAAGTCGGCGAGCTCCCGGTACTGCTCCACATCGTTCTGGGCGATTTCGAACCGCACCCGGTCCGGGTAGGCGTACCCTTCGGGCGTGTCGTTCATCGCCACCGCCACGCAGTTGATGTCCGGCACCTCCCGGGCAACCGACTCGCACAGGTCGGTCGTGAACGTCGCAATGCCGCACCGCCTTGGGATGTAATTCCCGACGAACGCGATCTTCTGGAAAGAGTACTTGGTAGCTTTCATCTCATTTTTTTCCGCACCACTGAAGTGGCCGGAGGAATATTCATTGTATGCCGGAATCCACCGGACGTCAAACGCCGCCCCTGTTCCGGTTCAGGAGAATTTGGACAATTCATGAGTTTTGCTAAGCTATAATCTCAGTATTTATTGACCTCTGGAAAGATGCCAACCCCGGCATTCCCGAGCTTGAGGATGCCAGGAAGAGGCTGGCCGGGCTGAAGGGCGCCTGATTTCCCGCGTCTCTTCCCCGGATCGTTAAGATCCTCGCAATAGGCCCGGAATCAGTGAATTAAATGAAGTGCCCCTGGCCTGACTCGAACAGGCGACACATGGATTAGGAATCCATTGCCGGACATTTTGGCGAATATGGGAGGAGAGTGAGTTTCCCCCATATGAACAACGTTTTCCTATTGAGCACCTTTAGTCGGGATTAGGCGAGTTTAGGCACAATCTGTGACGCCCGTGTGACACGGCGGCGGAGTCTGCTTGCGGATCTGAGCCCTTTAGACGGACCCTAAGCGAGCCCTCGTTGGCCAACTAACCCATTACCCCCTATTCAAGGATAAAGCCGGGGATAACCTGCTCGGAAATATGCGATGCCAAAATCAAGCATATGAGATAAACGTCCTGGGAGCTCTATAGCTCCTCGGCAGGTCCAACGGACCTCATCCCTGAAAAATGGTCCACCTATAATGTGAGTTTTCTGGGAATGCTTGAAAACCTCACTTCAGGGGTGGTACATTGAATGGGGGCAGGTCACGGCCATGCCGACCAGCCTGGGCAAGTTGGCGCGTAGCCCGACGCCCTCGTTGGCAACCAAAAACTGGGAGACCGCGAGATACAGAGCGACGATGAGGGGCATAGCGGGTGAGATCTGGCGGTGACTGGCCCTCAGAATCTCGTCCGCTATACTGGCTACAACGAACGTACAGAACCCCAGGACGATGGAAAGCACAACCATACGTTCCTCTACAACCTTCCTCCTTGTATCAGTCATAAGCGCTCCTTTTCCTGAGTTTCGGCGGATGCGGACAGGAAGGACGAGCCGCGTTTCCGATCGAGGTACGCGTCAAGGCGTCCGCTTGTCTGGCCTCCCGGGTCCTCAGTTTGTACTTGAGAGACTATGTTAACTTCCCAGCCTCTAAATCACAGCCGTGAGCCGTTCTGGCAGGATTCTACACCCGGAAAGAGATGGGGCGGCTAAGACTCTACTGGGTGCCGATTGTGTCCCAAGCGTACCGCTCAGCGCACCGCCCCCAGGTAACGGTCGAGCCAGTCGAGGGTCTCCTTGATCAACTGGTTGCGGCCTACAGAGTGGCCGGTATCGAACAGAACTTGCTTCTTGTCTTTTTCCGACGTTCCGATGAAACGGAACATGGGCTGCTGCGACGAGACGAGCGGAAAGATCCAGTCGTAACGCCCGTTGAGCATCAGCACCGGGCAGCGCACACGCGGGGCGAAGTTCGCCTGATCGACCTCCGCCGCACGGCGCTGGAAATAAAAACCGCCGAGGGTGAAAATGGCGGTCTGGAAACGCGGCTCCATCGCCACCATGATCGGTCCCATCGACGCGCCGAAGCAGACGCCGAGGTAGGCCAGCTTGTTCTTGTCGACCTCCGGGCGAGTCTCCAGATAGTCGACAGCGCGCCGCACGTCCTTCGACATCTGGATCACGGTGTCGCGGTAGGTGTTCGTCGGCTGGGGGTAGTACGTAGTCAGGGGACCGTAGCGCTCGTACATCCCCTTGAACACCGGGTAGAGAACGGCGCGGCCGCTCTTGATGAGGAAATCGATGTTGTCCATATGCAAGTTGCCCTCGCTCGGCACTCGCTCCAGTGACGCGGCATGAGTGAAATAGACCACGGTCTGGTATGGGGGCGACCCACGCTTGGGAAGAAACAGATACGCAGGGACCCGCTCGTTTCCGTACGCGGCGGCAAACGAGAGCTTTTCCCGCCGCCAGTCGTCGCCCTGGTCGTCGATCGACTCGATCTTGGCCCCGAGATCCGTTTTGTCATACGCGTAGAGACTCTCGTAGATCCGGAAGACGTCGTCGGAGACGGGGCGCTCTTTGGCGTAATCCCGGGTTTGCAGCAGGATGGGCGCGGAGGCCTCCGGGAGTCCCTCCTCGGAGAGGTACTTCACCGTGCGGAAGCCGTAGCGCGCGGACCGCTCGATGGGCGACTGGGCGTCGAAGTTGGTGAACATGTAGACCGGCTCATTCCAGGCGCCGCCCAGGACAAACCGCTGCCCGCCGGCATCATTCCAGCACCATTCCTTGACATTGCCGGCCATATCGTAGGTGCCGAAGGGGCCCGGACCCTGGTACTGCCCGACCGGGGCCGGCCCCTCGCCGGAGAAGTTGCTCACCGCGGTGATACCGGTGTCCTGCCAGACCATACGTGCCGCCAGGCCCCAGTGATAAACCGTCGGCAGGCGCCGCCCGACGAACGCGCCATAAGCCGCTGCCTCGTACCAACTCACGCCCTGGACCGGATATTGGTTGCGTCCCTTGGGGTACTCGCCGAGCTCCCAGGTGGAGGGGCCGGGCCTTCCGGTGGAGTCAACGAATTGCTTCACCGCCTCCTCGAACAAGAGGGCGCGACCGTCCTTGACGAAGGGGACCTTCCAGTACTCGGGCTTGCGATACCCTCCCGCGTCTACGAACTCCTTGTACTGCTTGTTGGTGACCTCGTACTTATCGATTGCGTAGTCGCCGAGCTTGACCTGCGGCAGGTGATCGAGCCCGTTGATGGGAATCAGGGTGAGCACTCCCGGGACCCGAACCATCCCCTCGGGGACGCTCCCCACCGGGTCGAGCTCATACCGGAAGGTACTCTGCGGCGCCCCAGGAGTGTGCGAGTCGCTGCTGAGCCAGCCTTCCCTGGGCAGGTGGCCGTCCCTCACCAGGCGCACGCGGAAGAACGAGAGCGCCACGCGGAAGCGGGTGATGGGTGTTCGGCCGAGCACTTGCCAGGTCGCGTCCTTGGTCCCGTACTCCCGGATGGAGACCTCGGCGCCGGGTGGGGTGCTCTGGATGTCGATCTCGACCGACATCTCGGGCCAGAGCTTCGCCAATGTCGGGTCGTTCGGGATGTAAGTGGCCGCCTGACGCGCCACCGCAAAGGCGGCGCCGTATTCGTCCTGCTGGATCAGGCGCGCGACCTCCGGCAGCGCCTTTTCGCGGGCCCAGCGGACCTTGGCTTGGCGGTTGAGGGTGGAATAGATCAGGAAACCCAGGGCGATGAGGATAAGAGCAGCAGGAACGGCGACGAGAGGCTTGCGGATGATGCGGAGGAAAGAAGGGAGGTTGAGGACGCCGGCCTTCTCCTTTTCGAGAGCCGCATGGAGCTTCCTGAGGTCGGCCAGCATCTCAGCCGCCGAGCCGTATCGGTCGTCCATCTTCTTCTTCAGCGCCCGTTTGACGATCCTCTCGAATTCTTCGGGTACCTTGGGCACGATCGCCTTGAGCGGCTTCGGCTCCTCGTGGATGATATTATGGATGACCGCCGACTCCAGGTCCCCTCTGAACGGGAGCTTCCCGCTCGCGAGCTCAAAGAGGACGACACCCAGCGACCAGATGTCCGTCCGCGCATCAACAGCCTCGCCTTTCGCCTGCTCGGGCGACATGTAGGCCACCGTCCCCATGGTCGAGCCCTCTTTCGTGACCATGGCTGTGCCGGCGACCTTGGCCAGGCCGAAGTCCATGATCTTTGCCTGCCCCTTGGCCGTCAGCATGATGTTCGCGCTCTTGATGTCTCTGTGGACGATCCCCTTCTTATGGGCCTCGTCCAGTCCGGCGCAGACCTGG
>JAUYEF010000293.1 GCA_030691635.1 Bacillota bacterium | reverse complement strand
ATCGTGGTAGGTGGGATTGAGATGAGGTTCGTAGTAGCATGGCTTGCTAACGCCCGTCTTCACGTTGTCCGGCACCAGCACCTCGGTAACACCGCCGAAGAACTCGAACGCGTTGCAGTGGCCCTCGATCCAGGACTCCATTTGTTGTGAAGGATGTGCCTCAGCGTAGGCATAGTTGCTTGCGCCGAGCACCGCCACGAATACCTGCGCTTCGTGCGCCTCACCGGTATCCCGATCTATCCAGCGCATGGTTTGGCCTGCCCAGTCCACAAACATCTTCTCGCCGGCGCGGTAGGTCTGACGCATTACCGGCTCCATGTTGCTCTTGGCCCACTGCCTGTATCGCTCGCAGTATTGGCTGTACTGGTAACCGTCCGGGTTGGTTTCCTTGTACTCATACCACAGCAGCAGCAGCGTGACCCCTCTTCGCTTCAACTCGGAATGTATGTACTCGAAATCCAGCGCCGGCTTCTCCCGCCTGCCGCTGGGAGACGGGTAGATCACTGTGTCCAGAGCGCTATCGTCCAGCGCCTGTAGTCTCTCTAGGTCAAGTCCGGATGCCCGGGCGCGGTAGATCATCTCGCACACTGTGCTGCACGAAATGGACAGGCTGCGTGCTATCTTACGCTGGCTCAAGCCCGACCCGAATGCTAACCGCAACACTTCCCTGGTCTTGCGCATCAACAATTTCCTCCTGTCCACAGTGCCGCTGCCACCCCTCTCGCTAGACGTAATTAGCGAGATTACAACTCAAGTGGAAGAGGCACCTCTGTGGGCGATGTCAATGCGCTACGCTAGCGGGTTCTCGAGAGAGGAGTGTTCGCGAGTTTCCGGAACCGGTGCTCGGAAGTTACCGGAATCAGTGTTCGGAAGTTGCCGGAACTACTGCTCGGGAGTTACCGGAATCCGCACCCCACCGTCGGCCCGGGTTACGTGTGGCATTGCCACATACTTGACCACGAGGACAATGAGATGATGAGGCCGTATCTGGTCACTCCATAGTGCTGACATGAAAGAGGAGGGCTCCAGGCGGACGGGAGCCCTCCTTCTACTGGCATCTGATGGTTGAGTTGCTGCCGCCCCTTACTGTTTGTGGCTGTTCACCAAAAAAGTGGGACACAGCAGGCTTCTTGCTAGAGATAACACCCTGAGTTGTTGGCAATCTCGCTCTTCGCCTATCCATTCATCCTCTAGGTCTTGGAACAAGGCATACTGAACTGCCCATGTTGCTCGTCCACAACGCGGTCAACTGTGACCGAAGGTATCCATGTGTTTTTGTCCATCTAAAGTTGAACCAAACGATCTTCCAAATGTGAGCCACTAATATTTCCCAGTTGTCTCTCTTGCCTATCCTTCATATTGCTGGCCCCCTTTGCGTGTAGCTCTGCGCTTGGTCTCAACTTGAGTGTAACCTACGACCTCGCACAGTGGGGACAGCGCGCCCCTTCCATTATATCTAAAGGAGATAACCTGGCACTTGTGCCGGCGGATGCATAGAACCTGCTTCCCGAGCCGACTATCTGGCTCGTGTGGTTTCTATCTGGCTTGTGCGGTTTCAGCGAAGGGCGAAAAGCCTTGTCGGCAGAACGAAAGTCGTTCAGGCAAGATATGTACTCTTTTCGATGGTGTTGACGCCGGGAAGGCGGAGACCATGAAGCGCCTGTTTTTGGGACATGGGCCACCATCCCGGACTGCTCCCCCCAATAGCTGGCCGATTGCCGCTTTCATCGACAGATTATGGGAATTTGTTGCCCGCGGGCTTCAGGTGCCGGTTCTTCCGCCCAGAGACTCAGCGGATACCCACCTCTTCGATCGAGATGTCACAAGGCAGAACACGGCATACCTGGTGTGCCGCACCCATGAAGAGCATACCGATTTCGCCTTCGTTGAGTGTCTTGTCAATGCGCCGGGCAACGTAGAGGTCTCTCTGCGTGAGTACGTTCTCGAGCTCCTGAGGAGACGTGCTGGTTTGCGAGTACGCCTGATACTCTTGAAGTAGCAGTTCAATATCCTCGGTTTTCATCAGTCTTGCACCGCTATCGATCAGCCGCTCCGTCAGCATGTAGTCGGGGCTGCCGTTTCGGGCCAGTTCTCTCACTATCTTTTTTCCGAGATCCCCGTCTGTGACCATACTATCATGGTAGATCTTCACCTTTGCGTAATCCAAAGACAAAGCATCCAGCGCGGATACGATACCGCCCCAGTAGCTCGCGATCTGTTGCTCATGTCGAGCCCAGCCGGCGGCGGAATACTCGGTTCTCGCTCGTCCGGCAAGCGACCCGAGATCCGCCGCAGAGTGAACAATCGGAACCCATAGCAGCCTCCGCAATGTCCGTCCCCCACCGGCGCCGGCCTTTTCTACGGTTGCTCCGTGTCGGAACGCTTTCGCAACCTGCTGCGAGTGAACCCCTTGAGATCCCCGTTGCCGTCCAGCCAGACGTCGTAGCCGGCAAGAATGTCAAGAGACTCGGGGATGGACTTCTTCTCTACCATCTCAATGGTCACTTTCCAGCCATCGTCTTCCTTGACTATTCCCACAAGACTCGAGGGCGCGAGCCCGGTCAGACTGGTTAGTTTCTTTAGCGCAAGTGCGCCCACACGATCTGCTTCCAGCGACATGTCCTATACCTCCCTACGGTAGAAAGCCTCGACTCCTTAGTACTCAATCTTCATGGAGGCGCACTTCGGAGATGAGGCATTGGCCTCTTTGCATGCTTCCGCCGGCTGCCTACCGAAAGCGCGATCGGATTTGAGCGCCTCCGCCGGCTGCCTGCCGACAATGCGATCGGACTCGCGCGCCGAACGCTCTTTTTCCAGCTGCTCCTTGAATGCTCCCAGCATGAGGTTCTTTTCCCTGGTCATCTTCAGCTTCCGCCTCATGCCCAGCAGTTTCGCCCGCGTCTTCGCAACCGCCGCGTTCTGTTTCTCGAAGCGTTTGCGCTCGTGCATGAATGCTCTTGCCATCTCCTCCTGGTTGGGCTCGGCGACGACGCTTGACTCCGTGTCCCATAGGTCATGCATCCCGCGGGCTCTCGCGGTGCGGAACAGGTCCTTGCAGGTGACAAGCTCCCGCATGGTTCGCATGCGGCGGGTCTCACTCATTTCGACGGCTCCCTTCCTTGAGGAACCACGTACTCCGGCCCTGGGATGGCGAGGTGATGCCTCGCCCTTTCGAATTCACGCTGCACAATATCCCAATCAGCCATCATACCGTAGTCCAACATTGTCTCCATCCCGGCAAGCATCGCCCGGAGGCTCACTCCCAGTAACGGTACCCCTGCCAGGCATATCAGCAGATCGATGTTGAGCACCAGCCCTCTGTCCAGGACTCGATCCAGCAAGTCCACCAGTGTAGCCCGACCCGGCGAGGTGATTTCCATGTTCTGAGTCCTCCAAGATGCCCATTCTCTCTATCCATGCATTGAATCAGCCCACAAAACTGTACGCCGGCCACGGACCGGTGTAACGCACCTGGAAACCCGGCTTTGCCGCAGCACGATCCAGCACCTCGCCGAGCGGCTCGACCTGGTCGGCCCGGACCAGGCAGGACCAGTTGGCAATCATAATCAGGCCGCTCTCAGGCCGCTTGTTCTTCTCAACTCGGATGTCACAGCAGCTCTCCCTGACCTCGGATATGATCTGCGCGCAGACTGTAGCTGCGGCCGTCTCCATCTTGGACCTCAGAATACGTTGGAGTTTCTCTCTGTACATGTACGCCGCACCCGGCGAGCTGGTCTCAACCTGTTTCTTTGCCTGCTGAACCTCCACATCGGTCTCGGCGAGCCATTCTATAGCTTTTGCGGAGTCCCAGAGTATCTGTATGCCGTACTCTGCCTTTCCACGGAGCCGCTCAATATGCGTCCTGAGCACACTCGCCTCCCTGGCGAGCCATTCTCGCACCACGGCCTCCGGCTCTCCCGAGCCCTTGTCATGGATAATCGTATTGAATGTGTGAGGCACAACCGTATATCTCTGCATAAACGTGTCAAGCACACGGTTGTGCGCCTCCACCCAGTCCTTGACGAGGCCGAGGTCATCGGAGGAGTACGCTCGTGGCCGACAGTCGTGCACTATGGCGCCGAGGTTGGCTTGAGTTATGAGAAACACCGGGCTACCGCCCAGGCCCTCGCAGACGGGTGGAGGTTCGACACCCACCTCGACAACCCCATAGACATAACAAGCGCTGGCAACCATATTGCCGGTGCTTTCAGGTCCGAACGAGGATGCGCCACCGGGTTCCACTGGCGTCATTCCTTTCGGTCACTGGCCCACTGCTCAGGGTTGATGATACGATCTATGACTTCATCAACCACGTCGTCGAGGCCATCGCGGACTGCCCGGACTGCCTCAGCGATCCCCTGGTCCCGCTTGATATCCTCGATAACTTCATCAAGGCTTGCGAGCGCGCGGCCTAGGCGTTCGATCTCGTCTGGCGTCAACCTTCCGGACTCCATCCGGCGGAACGCCTGATGCTTGAGCGCGTCCCTTATCACCTCGACTAGCGCCATAACCAATCCGAGCAAGCCATGCTTGAGATTGTCTTCATCGATCTTGAGTGTCATGAGCCACTCCTTCGCCCGTGGCCATGTGGTCAG
Organism: Bacillota bacterium; assembly: GCA_030691635.1. GTDB lineage: Bacteria > Bacillota > Sulfobacillia > JAUYEF01 > JAUYEF01 > JAUYEF01. The sequence continues at coordinate 9,138 of JAUYEF010000293.1, read as the reverse complement.
GCCCGCCCGGAGGCCGTCCATTATCATCAACCGCGTCTTGTTTCGCCAACCTGATCATGACTCCACCCGGTTGTACTAATACTTCGGCATTGCCTGTCAGTTTCACTCCAGCGCGAGGCAGCACCAGCACCAGCAATTCGGCGTCAGTCTCCTCGACTTTGGCAACTGAGCCCGACACCTCTACAATGCTGAGCGGGCATTTCTCGTCGATCCACCAGTGGTAGCTCGCGGTCTGGCCGCCGGCGGGATCAACCCAGGATCTGCGCATCTGCACCAGCGAGCGCCCCCAGGCCTTCTGCGCCAGTGGATTGATCTGGCGAGCCATGCGCTGAAGCGTCTCCATTTGATTTGCCAGCCCCGCGACCTTTGTGAGCTCGTCAAGGCTGGCATGCCTGTGCCGCACGAGATGCTCAACTATGGCGCGGCTCCGCGGGTCGAGCCGTTCCAGGAAGTTGTCAGGTGTTTCCCTTTCCATGGCGATCCCGCCTCAGAACCGCATGGGCACCGGGGCCGGCGACTTCTCTATCTCCCGCACCCGCGCGCTCTTCCACCCGCACCACGGACAGGCCACATTTAGCAACTCGAAGGTGGGCACGCGCTTGCCGCACTGAGGACATTCTTCCTTGCCCACCTCGGCATCCTTCCATGCATCTGTTGACCGCATTGTGCCGATAGGGAACTCGAGTCCGTATTTAGCCGCGGTCTCGAATGAAGCTAGGGCAGCTCTCACCTTTACTCCCAGCAGCTCAACCCCAGCAACGGACACAGTTATGTCGGCATTTATCACGAGCCCTTTATCGAGTACTCTATCGATGACATCCACGAGCGAAGCCCCGGTGTTTTTTTGTGCCAGCAGTGCCACTTCTGGTTACCCGCCTTCCTGCTGCCGCCTGATCTCAGTCAACCGGCCCACGATTTGCGCCTCCAACCGCTCGTAATCCGCGGCCTCCATTTCGCCCAACTCATACAGCATTCTGGCCTCCATCAGCTGCCGCTCCAGTGCCTCGGTGTTGTATAGCTCCCTATCTGCAGCGTCCCTGATTTGCTCCAGCACGAATAGCAGTCCTTTGGCCGGTCCGGTGATGGGCAGTAGGAGCAGGTCAAAGAGACTCATGTTACTCTCTGACAAGCTGCTCAACCTCCTCGGGACGGAGTCTGACGTTGATGAAGTTGTACGCCGGCAGCGGCGCCACCAGATGGAACCTCATTCGAGAGCCCAATTCGCGGTCGATGTCATACACCACCCGCTCAAAGGCGGGCACATCGTCCCTCTTGATGAGGTAAGCCGCGTTCATCAACATACGCACACCAATAGTATCATTATAGCGGGCTGCAACGGCTCCTCGCTCCAGAGTCTTCGTCGCCCTTGCCAGATGGGTGTTCTTCCATTGCTCGAGCAGGTCGGCCACAGCTTTACCGACGTTCATGCCCAGTCTCTGCGCCTCCGCACCGTCCTTCGCGGCCTTCCTGCCGAGCTCCTCAATATTGCCCCAGCGTGGCGCCAGTTCCTTGATAACAGCCTCTTTCTCCCAAAACACCTTGACGCCCACTTCGATCTTGTCGTCCATATCTGCAAGCACTCGAAGCCATTCCGCTGCCCTGGTGCGGAGGAGCCGCCGGACGGAGTCCCCCCCACTCGCGACGGTGCCGAAACTCACGGGTAGCACGGTGCCTTCCCTCAGTACATCCTCCAGCACCCGCTGATGGGCCCGGGTGTCCCGGAGGATCGAGAGCTCCTGGTCCGAGTCGAGCCGGCTTATCACCGCCGCCACCGAGCCCTCTTCGAGGGTCTCCACAGGCACCGCGGGCTCACCTACACCTGTCTGACCCGGGCCTATAGGCCTGCCCGCCCTCACTATCCCGTAGAGGTACATCCCTTTTGCCAATCCCGGTACCTCCTCCAAGAGACTCTACCTCCGCAAGAGCGGAGACAAAATGACGGCGGCTTATAACCAAATCCTCCGGCCGCCCGTGCCCGGCAATCGTCTCCCGTATGGCAGCCATTGCCGCAGACCTGCACAAGGACTCGATGTCCGCCCCGCTCATACCGGCCATCCTGCGCGCCAGCTCGCCCACATTTATCTCTGACTCGAGCGGCCGGCCCTTCAGGTGAACCGCGAGAATCTCCAGGCGCGCATCCTCATCGGGCAGCGGCATCTCCACTTTGATGTCAAACCGGCCGGCCCGCAGCAAAGCAGGATCGACCAGATCCATCCGGTTGGTGGCGGCCAGCACGAGCACGCCCCCGAGTACCTGGATGCCATCGAGTTCAGTGAGGAACTGGCTGACAACGCGCTGGCTCACGCCGGAGTCAGTCGTGGTCCCACGCGCGGGGACCAGGCTTTCCACCTCATCAAGGAAGAGGATGCACGGACTCGCCTGCCTGGCCTTTTGGAAGACCTCCCTGACCGCTTTCTCGGATTCGCCCACATACTTGGATAGCAGCTCCGGCCCCTTCACCGAGATGAAGTTATACCCGCTCTCGGTGGCAATCGCCTTGGCCATTAGAGTCTTCCCTGTTCCAGGCGGGCCGTAAAGCAGAATACCCCTGGGCGACCTGTAGCCTGCCCTGACGATCAGGTCCTGGTACTTGAGCGGCCATTCGACCGCTTCGCGCAGCATGCGTTTGACTTCTGTCAGACCACCTACGTCATCCCAGCGCACGTCGGGGATTTCGCTGAAGACTTCCCTCAAAGCCGACGGTTCGAGCGAGCGGAGAGCATCACTGAAATCCCCCATGGCCACTTCAAGGGTGGCCAGCTTTTCGTACGGCAGCGACGACGCCGATAGATCGATGGCCGGGACAATCCTGCGAATCGCGCTCATAGCACCTTCCCGGCAGAGAGCGGCCAGGTCTGCGCCTACGAAACCGTGGGTCACCTCTGCCAGCCATCCCAGATCCACATCTGCCGCAAGCGGCATCCCTCTGGTGTGAATCTGCAGGATCTCAAGCCTCCCCTTGCGGTCAGGGATCCCGATCGAGATCTCTCGGTCAAACCTGCCGGGGCGCCGCAGGGCTGGATCGAGCGAGTTGGGTATGTTGGTGGCGCCAATGACGATCACCTGTCCCCTGTCCTTCAGGCCATCCATCAGCCCCAGGAGCTGTGCTACAACCCGCTTCTCCACCTCTCCGGTGACCTCTGAACGCTTCGGCGCTATCGCGTCGATCTCATCAATGAACAGAATCGAAGGCGCGCCACGGTGAGCCTGGTCAAAGATCTGACGAAGGTGGGCTTCGGATTCCCCATAGAACTTGTGGATGATCTCGGGTCCATTAATAGTAAGGAATGTGGCGGATGTCTCTCCCGCCACAGCGCGTGCTATGAGGGTCTTCCCGCATCCTGGGGGACCCGACAAAAGAACCCCGCGAGGGGCTTCTATCCCGAGACGTTCGAAAACCTCCGGGAAACGCAACGGCATTTCGATCATTTCCCGGAGCCGCCGCACCTCTTTTGGGAGCCCTCCCACGTCTTCATATGAGACTCCCGCAGGGCGGCCGTCCTCGCCTGCGCTACGCGAGCGCACTACAACCCGCGTCTCGCCGGAGAGAATCACGGGGCCCAGGGGCACCGTCTCCAATACCTGAAACTCCTGGGTCCTGGATCCAATAAGCGTCGCTCGAAGCCGGTCCCCAACGACCATCGGCAGGCCTTCCAGGAGCCTGGCAACGTACCGGCTGTCTTCGTGCCTGAAAGCCGCTCCGCCCACAGGAGACACCACCACCGAGATTGCCTGCCTGGCTTCGACGAGCGATACCTCAACCTTTTCATCGAGTCCGGCCCCGGCGTTTTGCCGGACCACGCCATCGATCTGAACGGCCTGCCTGCCTCTATGTTCCGGGTATGCCGGCATTGCCTTTGCTACGGAGGAACGTTTACCCGTAATTTCAATGATGTCGCCAACAGTGCATCCGATGGTCGCCATGGCTTCAGGATCCAGCCGCGCTATGCCTCTGCCGACATCCTTGGGCAGTGCCTCGCTAACTCGCAGTATCAAGGCCGTTTCTCTCCACCGCGCTTCCTCATCCGGATTTCCAGTATGCCGTTAGAGTAGGAGCTGGTAAGGCTGGTGTCGTCGACTTTGGCAGGAAGCAGCAGCTCCTTAGCGTATTTCCTCTTCGCTGACTCAGCATGCAGCGAAAGCACGTCGCCTCGGACTTCGACTTTGATGTCCTGGGACTCGACTCCGGGGAGCTCCACCAGGATATGAAGAGTTGCTCCTTCATCAAAAACGTCTGTGTAGGGCTCGCGGGTCTCTTCGATCACCGCGCCGTGTTCGGTCTCCCGTACATTGCCGAACTTCTCAATTACCGGTGCCCCGCCGAGGCCGATCTTGACCGAGATACCATACATGGCTTTGCCGCCCCCCGGGATGTCTGTCTCCCCGGTGCGCTCCACCTTTTCCTTGCCCGACTCACTCATATCCGACACAAGGTCAATCAGGCTGCCAATGCCCTTGAGCAGGCCGCCAATTCCGAGGTCTATGTGGGTTTCCGGCTTTCCCCCGTCGCTCTTGCGTCCTGATCTGTGCATTGTCGATCCTCCCTGCCAGGCCGGCACTATCTATTCGGAGCAGAAGCTCTTGCGCCACACTTCTCCTACCACTGCCTCCTCCTTGCCGGTCATGCGGGTGCACCCAGAGGTCAGCACATCCCGGGAGACCGCATAGAGCAATTGGTCATTTGGATCGGGATTCATGCCCCGGGCTTCCATTGCCCTAGCGATCGCAATGCATCCTCGCGTGCTCACCGCAGCCGACAGCCCCTTGGCGGCCCTTCCCAGTGTAACGAGTCTCACTATCCACTTTGCGCTGTCCCAATCCAGGCCGGATCTGGCCACCGTGATCGATATTTCAGTTTCCTCGTCATAGTACTCCAGATGCAGCGTGACCAGCCGGTCTCTCAGCGCGTCGGGGGGCCGGTGGGTGCCGCTGTACTCCAAAGGGTTAGAAGTGAATATCGCCCGGAATCGCGGGTCGACCCTCACGTAGCCTTCACCGCCCCGCATGCTGGGCATAACTACCATGCCTTCCTCCAGCACCGTCAGCAACGCGTTGTTGGCTTCAGGGCGGGACCGGGTGAACTCATCATAGACAAGAGTAAAGCCGTATTTGCAGGCCATGGTGAGCCGGCTGTCCACCCAGCGCTCCATGAGATCATCCTCGGTTTTGAGCACGGAATGAACGAAGTTGTCAACGACGCGCCTCCGCCGGTATCCAAACAGGCCTCCCATCATATCGCCGGAGCGGAACTGCTCATCCCCTGAGATGAAGACGACCGGGCGTCCGAGCTGGCCGGCCACATGCAGGGCCAAAGTGGTCTTACCCACACCCGATGGGCCGCTGAGATTGACCGCCAGGCCGACCTCAAGATAGATCAGCGCCCGGTCCACCAGGGCTTTGATCCCCGGAGTCTCAACAAAACCCGGACTCGCCTGGGGCTCGATGAGCATCATCGGATCGCCTCTCACTGCGTTTCCCCTTCCTTGACCTGTCTCGGCGCCGGAAGGTAAAGCCTGCCGTCCTTGGTCACCTTTCCGCTGTCCACGAGCTGGCGGGCTGCCACGCCCAATCTCACTCTCGGAATGCCCAGCAGGCTTTCTATATCCACGAGCGTGATCCCGCCCGTGTTTGCGGCTATGACATCCAATACACGCTGCTGTACCGTTTGTTCAATTGCATCGGCCACTGGGGGCGCGGCCTTTGGCAGCGCTACCTGATACAGCCCTGCCCAGGCTCTCATGGCACCTGCCCGTTCTTTAAGGCATTGCGTGCCTGTTTCCTGCCAGAACCGTTTGAGCCCGAGATTATACGCCTTCAAGTCCCGGCCCATCTGCGTGCCGTTCTCGGCCCGAATCTTGCTGAGGGCCATCATGGTTGAACTCGTCTCGTTACGCCTGTCGGCTGCTGCCTGGCGTAGGACACAAATGGCGCTCTCGGCCTCGTGCTTCCTCTCGCGCCCGAGCTCGGCGAGGAATTCCGCGGTCATCATATGCTGGTTGATCCTCGAATCACGGCGTACGCCCGCCGCGGCAATGCTGGATTCCCGCCGTTCCTTCGACATACCCGCAAGCTCGGAGATGACCTGGGTTGCCAATAGCGCGCGTTGCTGACCGAGCTGCCTGGCAAGATCAACGGAGGCAGCCTTTCTCTCGCGGTTCATGGTGCGAATCGCTGTAGTTGTGGAAGAACGCAATTGCCACAGGTCTTCTTGGCGTGACTGCCGCTCCGCCGCTATGGCGGCGCACAACGCCTCGACTTCCTCTGCGTGCGCCAACAACATTACCTCCCTTGATGTGTCATGACGCCTACCGGACGGTGAGCCTGCGTGGGAAGACCTTCCTCCCACGCAGGCTCCAAAGACGACTTACGCGGCTATTGCCGGCGCGGTTAGCCCGATCGCTTCCGCGTACTTCAGGTATGTCTCTACCGAAGCCACCACGACCCTGGCCTCAATGGCCAGAATCTCAATGCCAACCAGGGAGACTCGAACCCAAGCGTCGATCACAATGCCTTTGTCTAGAATCCGGTCCAGGACCTCCACCAAACTGGACGAGCCTATGGCCTTTTCGACTGCCACTTTGCGTCACCTCCTTCCGTAGCGTTGTGATATTACCGTGTACTGCTTAACAGGGCTGCGATTGCTGCAGCTCGGGTGCTAGCTTCTCGCAGCACAATATCAAGTCCCTCACCCATTCGGATGACCGGGCCTCGTCCAAACGGGTGGATCTACTCATTCTTTCGAACTATGCCCCGCATGCCTGTGGCCTTCGTAACTGCCTGGGTGCGGTTGTTAACACCCAGCTTGCGATATACTGTCTGAAGGTGTGTCTTCACAGTGTTTTCGCTCAGGTACATCTTCCGGGCTATAGCCTTGTTGCTCATCCCCTCACAGAGGTATGTCAATGTCGCCTTCTCTCTGAGGGTCAGAGGCTCATCACCCGCGCCTGCGCTTTCGATCGCACTGACTTTGCCGAATACCGCCTTCGCAACAACAGGCGACAGCACTGCACGTCCGGTTTGCACCGCTTCCAGTGCATGCTCTATCTCCTTGTAGGTGCTGCTCTTGACAAGATAGCCTGCCGCCCCCGAGCTGACGGCCTCGAGAACGAACCGGTCATCCGTATACATGGTCAACATAACGATGCTCACGTCGGGCCGACTTGCGCGTATTTGCTTGAGAGTCGTTATCCCATCGGCGTCTGGAAGAGATATGTCCATCAACACCACATCCGGGTTGCATGAGCGCACCTTCTCCAATGCCTCCTGGGAGGTACCGGCCTCCGCGACCACTTCGAACGCGCCGCCAAGCTCCAGGAGGCCCTTTAGTCCCTCCCTGAAGATCGGGTGATCGTCCACCACCAATATCCGCGTCCGCATGTTATCTTCTCCTCCCATGCGGTAGCCAGAAGATGATAGTAGTTCCTCTCCCTGGGCTTGAATCGATCCGTAGGCGTCCTCCCGCAACGCTTGCCCTCTCGCGCATGCCTGTCAGCCCAAAGTGAACATCTTTGCGGACTGAGTGCGGATCAAACCCGATTCCGTCATCGATGATGCGTCCGTGAAGACTCTTCGTCGAGAGCCGGATTATGATGTACGCCTTCTTGGCCCTGGCATGTTTGCGGATGTTGTTGAGGGCTTCCTGTACCATGCGATACACGGCGATCTGCTGCTCCGGTGCAAGCATCCCATCGTCGCCCGAGAACCGTCTCTCCAACACCACTTCGTTCTCCCTGCTCCATTGATCCACGTATCCGCCAAGAGCGTCCCATAGTCCCCTGTCCAGCGCCGGCTGCCTGAGTTCGCTGATCATCCGGCTGGTTTCGACCACAACCTCATGCACCATGTCCTTGATGGCAGTGATCTCTCGCCGGGCTTCGTCGGCCGCGGGTGGCAGAACCCGCTCCAGCCTCTGAACCCTAAGGAAGATCCCAGCCAGAAGCTGTGACATTTCATCGTGAATGTCCCGGCCTATCCGCTGCCGTTCTTCCTCGCTGGCTTCCGACCAGAGGTGCCAACCGTCTCCGACTCGCCCGCCGACGACCTCCTCCGTCAGCCCCTCGCAGACGGCCCGCACCAGCACCAGGCTAACATAGCGCCACTCTTCTTCCGGCACTTTGGGTGGCTCATGCACAGCGGGTTCGGCCTGCGGGGTATCGCAGTATGGACTTCGGGGCATAGCCACAACCGGAACCAGGCGCGCGTCACTACGTGAGCCACTACGGTCCAGAATGGGGGCGGCTGCAAGCATCGCCATTGGCGTTGCCCCTTCGCGCTCAACTCCGAGCAAGGAAACCTGCGCGCAAAGTTGCCTGGCGGCCCGCGTTGTCTCCTTGAGGGCCGCATCACGTGCCTGCAGCCAATCCGGCGTGGGGATGACCAGCCATCTAAACTGACCGCCTGCCTGGACTCCCAGGTAAGCGCAGCGAGACGCCGTCAGTAGGTTATGGAAGCGCCGTCCAAGCAGGTCGTTGGCTATGTGATCCGGGTGCGATCGCTCCTCACACATGCCCTATTCCTCCATCAGCCTGGATCTGCATGACAGGTAGAGAAATGCCCGAATGATACCGGTATGTGTACCCAGATGCCCTACGCGAACACAAGAGGTGATCTAATGTCGATCAAGGCGGTGGGGAGCACTGCAAACACGCAGATCTTGAGGCCATTGGCGCAGTTGACAGCAAGAAGCGGGGCTGCCATTCGACTCCATTGCTCAAGCATCGAGAGTCCCACGCGCGCTCACCCACAAGAACAGGCATCCAAACCATTGACCGTCTCCAGGGGTATGCTTGCGGCTACCGAAATCAGGGCCTACCAACGGTGGCATGAGTGCTTCATGTCATACTAGTTTATGAACTAATGGCAAGTTCCTCCATCAGCTGTAGATATTTATCGTATTTTGTCTAATCTTGCGTGGTGCAATCGATTATACGCAGGATTAAGACTCGATCAGATGCTTGAGAAGGACGCAGTTATCTTGGATACGGAATTGAGTTAATCCGTGGAAGGGAGATGGGACCGCGGAGAGTGAGAAGAGGCCGGGGAGGTTGAACTTAGCTGAGGGTAACGGGAAGCTGGGCCCCCTGACCGCTGGACAGCGGTGGACGGTGGCTCGTAAGCGGGAAGTCGTGCTGCGCCTGC
>JAUYEF010000182.1 GCA_030691635.1 Bacillota bacterium | reverse complement strand
AGGATCATGACCACCGTCCAACTGGCCGACACAGGCATCCACCCGGGCTCGGGCGTGGGCAACAAACGAGTGGGCCTCACACTCGAGACGCTGGGCATCCCCGTGATAGCGATCGGGGTGCCGACGGTGGTGCACGCCGTGACCATAGCCGACAACACACTTGAGGCCGTGGCCGACCGGCTCGGGACACACAGGGAACTGCGCGAAGCGCTGGACACTCTGCAGACTGAGGACAGGCGGCAGATCATCGAAGAGGCCGTGACGGAGAAGCTCGGCGACCTGGTTGTCACTCCGAAGGAGATCGACAACTACATAAGCGACATGGCCCAGCTCATAGCGGGAGCGTTGAACGTGGCTTTCCACCCTGGCATCGACATCAGGGAGTTCACGAAGTACCTCGAGTAGAACGCTCAGCTGACCGTCACGAGGCCCATCCCTTCCGGGAACACCTCTCTGAGCTTGCCGGCGAGCGCGGCATGCGCGGGGTCTGCAAGCGCGGGGTCTCTCGCCACCAGAGCAAATGCCTCCTCACGCGCCTCCAAAAGCACAGGGTAGTCCTTCAACGGGTTCGCGATCTTCAGGTCCGGCATGCCGTGCTGGCGCGTACCGAAGAACTCACCCGGGCCACGGATTTCCAGGTCGGACTCTGCGATCCGGAAACCGTCGGTGGTGCTCTCCATCACCTCCATCCTCTTTCTGGCCTCCTCGGACAGTGACGAGGAGATGAGAAAGCAGAACGACTGCTCTGCCGAACGGCCGACACGGCCGCGAAGCTGGTGGAGCTGCGACAGGCCGAACCTCTCGGCGCCCTCGATCAGCATCACCGTGGTGTTCGGGACATCCACCCCCACCTCGATGACGCTGGTGGACACGAGGACTTGAGAGGCCCCGTCTCTGAACTCCCTCATCACCGATTCCTTCTCCTCAGTGGCCATGCGGCCGTGAAGAAGGGCCACATTGAGCCCGCGGAGGACCTGCCGCCTCAGCCTCTCGGCCAGTATGGTGGCGGCCTCTGCCTGCAGCCATTCGGACTCCTCGATCAGCGGGCACACGACAAACGCCTGCCTGCCGGCGGTGACCTGGTCCTTCAGGAATGAGTAGCCCCGGCGTTTCTTGTCTTCCGGCAGGTGCTGAGTCACCACCGGTTTGCGACCGGGCGGCATCTCGTCGATTACGGAGTAGTCGAGGTCGCCGTAGAGCGTAAGCGCAAGCGTCCGGGGGATAGGGGTCGCCGTCATCACAAGAACGTCAGGCGTGCATCCTTTGCCGGCGAGAGTGGCCCGCTGCCTGACACCGAACCGGTGCTGTTCGTCCACCACCACGAGCCCCAGGCTGAAGAACTCCACATCACGCTGGATCAGCGCGTGCGTGCCGATCACCACGTCGATCTCGCCGGCCCCGAGCGCCGAGAGCGCGAGGTCTTTCTGCTTCTTGGGCAATCCGCTGACCAGCAGGGCCACGCGCACTCCGGCGCCACCCAGCAGTTCATTGAGGTTGATGAAATGCTGCTCGGCGAGGATCTCCGTTGGGGCCATCAACGCCCCCTGGTGTCCAGAGCCGACCGCTTTCAGGAGAGCCATGGCCGCCACCTCGGTCTTGCCCGATCCCACGTCGCCCTGGAGCAGCCTATTCATGGGCTCTTGGCGTTCCATGTCCCAGCAGATCTCGTCGTAGACACGGTCTTGCGCCTTGGTGAGCCTGTACGGAAGACGCCGCCGGAACTCCTCCAGAGCTGTACCGTCAGGCAGGTGGCGGAAGCCCTTGTTCACCGAACCTCGGGCCCGCTTGGTGACAGCAAGGCCGACCTGTATCATGAACAGCTCATCGAAAACGAGCCGTTTTCGGGAATGTTGGAGTTCATCCATGCTCCGGGGGAAGTGGACCTGGCTCACCGATGATGACAGATCGGGCAGGGCCCGTCTATCACGTATTTCCCCATCGAGGAAATCCGGGACCAGAGAAGAAAACTGGTCGACGGCGGACTTCATCACGCTGCGCAGAACCTTTTGCGAGATGCCCTCCGTGAGGCCGTAGATGGGCACGATGCGAGAGGTGTGGATGCTTTCGTCATCGTCGGAGTCCAGTTCTTCGTACTCAGGGTTCTCTATCTGCACGCTCCCGAACTTCCGCTCGATCCGTCCGCTGAAGATCACTCGGTCTCCGCGCCGGAAGCGCTGCTTAAGGTACGGCTGGTTGAACCAGATCCCGAAAAGGACACCGGTCCCGTCGCTGATGCCGACCTGCAGGATGGAAAGGCTCTTTCTCACATGCCGTTCCGACACGCTGACGATCGCGCCCGATACGGTCTCCACGTCCGCGAAACCGGCGAGGGAGATTGGCCGCATCGTGCTCCTATCTTCGTATCTCTTTGGGTAGTGCGTGAGAAGGCCGCCGACCGTGGTGATGCCGAGCTTCTCGAGCTGCCTGGCACGGTAAGGCCCCACGCCCTTCAAGTACTGGACAGGGTCACCCAAGCTGGGCTGGGTCAATGCAACATCTCCTGTGTAAGACGGTGACGCCGGGCATGGCAGATCATTCCACAGACACGATGAAGTAGTACAATGGCTGGCCACCCTCGCGCACCTCGATCTCGCACTGCCCAAAACGATCACTGAGTGGCGCGGTGCGGGCGAGCACTTCATCCTCACTCAGGCCGCATCCGAAGAAGATGGTGATGACCTCATCGGACGGCCCGACCATTTTTTCGAGGAGCTTCTCGAGAACGTCGAACGGGTCCCTGCTGACCACCGCGATGTCCCCGTCCCACATTCCCAGGATATCGCCATCGGAAATCGCGAACCCGTTATACTGGCTCTTGCGGACAGCGTACGTTATCTCGCCCGTCTTCACCTGTTTGATAGCCTTGGCCATCCGTTTGAGGTTGGTCTCCATGTTCTGCTCCGGCCGCAGAGCCAGAAGTGCGGCTATACCTTGGGGGGTGCTCCGCGACGGCACGACGTACATCTTCTTGTCCGAGAAGCGCTTGGCTTGTTTGGCAGCCAGGAAGATGTTGCTGTTGTTTGGAAGGAAAATCGCGCGTCTGGCCTTGAGCCCTGTCACGGCTTTGAGCACGTCTTCCGTGCTGGGGTTCATGGTCTGCCCGCCATCGATGATCACGTCGGCTCCCAGGCTCGTCAGCACGTCGATCAACCCTTGCCCGGACGCGACGGTCACCACTCCAACCGGCTTCGCCTCTTCTTGAGCAGCTTCAAAGTCCGCCGGGGAGCCCTCCGCGAGGGTCGCGGTGTCCAGTTCGACGGTCGGGTCGGCCGTGGCTTGCTTAAACTCCCTGTGCTGCTCACGCATGTCGTCTATCGTCACACGGGAGATCGATCCCCGCGCCAGGCAGGCGCTCAGCACTTTGTCCGGTTCGCCCGTGTGAACGTGCACCCGGATGACCTGAGCCGACCCCACCACCAGGAGCGAGTCGCCCAGAAGATCCAGGTCGAGCCTCAGCCTGTCGGCATCCAGGCCGGAACCGCTGACCAGGAGCTGGGTATCGTATGGGAACCGGATGTCGGCCATCTCATCCGTGACTTCAAAGCCCGGACCGACTTTGGCTTCCTCGTAAGTGGGCTCGAACTGCTCTCCCCTGTTCATCAGCGCCGCCAGCGCGCCGTTCAGGATATAGACGAGCCCTTTGCCCCCCGCGTCCACGACCTTGGCCTGCTTCAGGACCGGAAGCATGTCGGTGGTCCTGGCCAGCGCGGACTCGGCCGACTTACAGGCGGCCTTCCATACTCGGGCTATGTCGGCTTGACCCAGTGACGCGCTGGCCGCGCCTTCGGAGGCCTCCCGCATCACAGTGAGGATCGTCCCCTCGACGGGTTTCATCACGGCCTTGTATGCAGTCCGCACGCCCTCGCTCAGGGCGTTCACCAGAACATGCTTGTCCGCGGACTCCTGGCCCGTGAGCCCCTTGGCCAGACCCCGGAAGAGCTGGCTCAGTATGACCCCGGAGTTGCCTCTCGCACCCATGAGCGATCCAAGAGCCAGCGCTTCGGCGACATCGGATATGCCCGACTTGCCCGACTTCTCGGTTTCGGCGACGGCGGCGAGCATCGTGAGAGACATGTTCGTCCCCGTATCGCCATCGGGAACAGGGAAAACGTTCAGCGCGTCGACCACGCTCTTGTTTTCCTTGAGGAGGTTCGTGGCGTTCTCCATCATGTGATAGAACATCTCACCGGTCAGCCGGTCCAGGTCCAATTCGGCTTCTCCTATCTCGGGCCGAGCCTCACGCCTTGTACATTGACTTTTACCTTGGCCACTTTCAGGCCTGTCGTGCTCTCAACCGTGTATTTGACTTTGTCGACTATGTTCCGCGCGACCTCAGATATGCGCGTGCCATAGCCGACGATGACATTGAGCGTGATGGCGGCCTTGTCGCCCTCGACGACCACCTCGACACCCTTGCTGAGGTTTTCGCGTCCGAGCAGTTCGGCTAGGCCGTCCACCACTCGCCGGGAGGCCATGCCGACGACACCATAGCACTCAGTCGCCGCCACGCCGGCAATTGTGGCAATCACGTCGTCAGAAAGGCTCAGCCGGCCAATCTCATTGCTTATCTCGCGGTCCATCGGCGAGGCCCCCCTTAGCCACTTTGGCTAAAGTATACCTATTGTTCGAGCAAGCCGTTATTTCCTCCTCTAGCATATCCTAGCAGACCGCCGCGTCGTCGCGGCAGTCGATCCCGGCGCGGCAAACGACGTCGTCCTCCGGTTGCAAACACAAAAAGCCTGTGGTAGACTTGATTTTGCGTCCGGGGAGGTGACAATCGTGGCAAAGGTTTGCGCTATCTGCGGCAGGACACTCGGCTTTGGTCACAGCGTAAGTCACTCGAACATCAAGACGAAGCGAATCTGGTCACCGAACATACAGAAGGTGCGGGTGATGATCAAGGGCCGCCCGGAGAGACTTCCGGTGTGCACTCGTTGCCTCAGGTCGGGAAACGTAAAGCGTGCTGTGTAGCAGATTCTTACGCTAACGGCTCAGACGAGACTCTTCGCTCAGGCGAAGAGTTTCTTGTTTTCGTGCGGGCGCTGGAAAAGGAATGAAGGCCGGACTGGCCGGCCCGAGAATGGGTGTTTTGGCTTGTGCACTCAACGCCTGGAGTCTCTTGCGAACAAGCCGAGGATGGCCTTGAGCAAAGCCCCCACCGGCCTCGGCACCTTGATCACCCGTATCCTGACCGACACGCTGCTTCACCTGCCCTGTCTTAGTAGATAGCCGCCGGTCGCCAAGAGCGCCACTCCCAGGACGATTTTCGCGAGCTGCCATGGGATTTCGGTGACCAGCACCAGGAGACCGGTCAATGCGAGGACCGCGCCAAGGGGGCGGCACGCCGGTTTCAACCCTCTCTGGCGGAACACAGCGCCACCCCCTCTCCAGCCGGTATATTCTATTCGCCTGCAGGTGGGATTGGTCGCCTCTAGACAAGATTGGTGAGGCAAATGCGAGACGCAGCCTAGGCCCCCGGTACCTTCCTCACCCTGAGCAGTGGCGATACTCGCTTGTAGAGCAGGAATGTGATAAACGATGTGAGCAGCCCTTTAAGGATATTGAACGGTAGCACGGCCGAAACGGCGAGCCCCATCCGCAGGTTCTCCGGGATCCCCCACAGCGGCAGGAACACATAGATGTTGGCCACAAACATCACCGCTGTCGTCACAGCGGTTCCGGCGAGCAGGCCGAGCACGGCGCCCCGGATGTTGCGCATCCCGGAGTACACGATGCCTGCCACCACCGCGAAGGTCGCCCCGGCGAGGAACATGGCGGACGTCCCGACAAGGCCGGTCGTGTTCTTGCCTGACAAGTGGAATATCGCGCTCTTGAGAGCCTCTGTGAGCACGCCGACCGCCGGCCCCATGCTGAAAGTCGCAAGCAGGACCGGGAGCGTGCTTGCGTCGTACTTTAGGAACGGCGCGCTGGGCAGGAGCGGGAACTCGAAAAGCGTGAGAATGAAACCCGCTGCCGCAAGGACACCAACCCTGGACAGGATCTGAGTTGTGTTGGCTTTCATTTTGTTGACGCTCCTCCTCTTATCCCCGGAGAAGCAAAATCCCCGGGGGCAAGAACCTCGGGGAATCTCCAAAGCCAGAGACGCCTTCTACCATCCAGACTTTACTGTCGGCTCCGGAATCCCACCGGATCAGCCCCGCACAGCGGGGGTCGCGGGCTTGGCCTTTCGGCACTACCGCCGGTCGGGAATCGAGGAGCGGTCGCTCCCCTCACCCAGCCCCGAAGGTCTTGTTCGTGTTTGGTTTTCACCACGGATTATAGCATGCGCTGCGTCTACGGTAAACAACCTGGACAGGCAATGTTTCTCAGCGCCTTCACGCGCGATTCGATGTCGCGCGAACCGAAGATGAACGACCCCGCGACCAGTATGCTTGCGCCCTGCCGGACGCACTCGCTGGCTGTCTTACCGGTTATCCCGCCGTCGACGACGACCTCGATGCAACGGCCGCCAGCAGCGGCCATCGAGCGCACCTGGCCGATCTTGCCCGCAGCCTCACGGATGAACTCCTGGCCGGCGTAGCCGGGGTTAACCGTCATGACGGTCACGCTCTCAACGAATGGCATGATTGACTCGAGCATACCAACAGGAGTCGCCGGGTTCAGGGCGACGCCCGGCGAAGCGCCGAGCGCCCTTATCCTCTCGACCACCCTGTGGAGGTGCAGGCACGCTTCCAGGTGCACAGTGACACTCGAAGCTCCGGCCTTGACACACTCCTCGATCAAGAGGTCCGGTTCTCTGACCATGAGGTGGGCCGCGACCGGAAGGCTGGTCGAGCGCCTGACGGCCGCGACGATCAGCGGGCCGAAACTCAGGCTGGGCACGAACACACCATCCATGATGTCGGCATGGAGGAGGTCGGCGCCGGCAGCCTGCGCTGCGGCGACCTCCTCACCGAGGCGGCTGAAGTCACAGGAGAGGATCGAGGGCGCTATCTTGACTTTCATTGGTACCTCCTGGAGTCGATCTCTTCCAGCTCTCTCAGTATCGTAAGGTAGTTCTTGTACCTGGATTCCGGTATCAGGCCACAAGCAAGAGCCTGCTTCACCGCACAATCGGGCTCGTCGCGGTGCAGGCAGTCCGTGAACCGGCATCTGGCCTGGGCTTTCTCTATCTCTGGGAAGAAGGTCGACAGCTCCCATATCCCTATGGCCACAGGGTCAAGAAGGCTGAAGCCGGGCGTGTCGGCTATGAAGCCTCCTCCTTCCAGCGCGATCAGCTCCACGTGCCTGGTCGTGTGCCTCCCGCGCCTTATCCGGCTCGACACCTCGCCGGTCCGGCGTGAGGCGCCCGGAACCAGCGAGTTCAGCAGGCGGGACTTCCCCACCCCGCTCTGCCCCACAAGCACGGACACCTGACCTTGCAGCCTCGCCCTGAGATCGGGAACGCCAAGGCCTTCCGTGGCCACGGTCGCGAAGAAATCGACGCCCGCGCACGCATATGTGCCTGAGATGGCATCCACCTGACCCGGCTGCGCAAGGTCGGTCTTGTTGAGACAGAGCACCGGCTTCACGCCTGTCGCGAGCGAGTTGGTCAACACTCTGTCCACCAGCTCCAGGTTCAGCGGCGGGTCATCTATCGAGGAAACTATGACCGCCACGTCGATGTTGGCGACGGGCGGCCTGACAAGCGAATTGCGCCTGGGCGCAATCTCTTCGATGTACCCTGTGCCGTCGTTCAGCACTCTTATGAGTGCCCGGTCACCCGCCAGGACCTCCTGCGCGGAAATCTTGAAGCGTCCTCGTGGCCTGCACGAAACGTATCGGCCCTGCGTGAGCACCTCGTAGAAGCTGCTCATCACCTTGGTCACGATTCCCTCGGCCTGTCCTGGGTGCCCAGACGTCTCTATCGCAGTAAGTCCTCCTTGTACGGGCTCTGGTTTATGAAATAGCGTACCCTGGCTTCGGGGCCAGCCCATTCGACCTGCAGCCTGACCTCGGTGCCCGGTGAGTGTTGCCGCTCGTAGATGGTCCTTGTGCCATACGCGTCCGTGAGAGTGATCCGCACCGCCACCTGTGATGGGCCCGAACCCGGGACCATGAAGAAAATGGGCGCCTGCCTTGTCGACAGACCTTTCCCCTTGGACACCACGAAGTTGATCGTGCTGTTCTCGGCGACTTCCGCACCGGCCGCAGGGTCATGCTCCAGCACCGTGCCCGCCGGCTTGTCGGACTCCCGTTGCGCCATGGCTCCCGGGACAAGTTTCAGTCCGCCGAGCTTCTGGAGCACAATATCCACGGACTCCCCGACGAAGTTGGGCACCACCACACTGATGGCCTCAGGCCCCATGCTCACTTCCACGTCGACGCGTGTGCCCTTCGGGACTCTTGTGCCGGCCCTCGGGTTCTGCGTGATGACGCTGTCCTGCGGCACCGTCGGGTGGTTCCTTGACATCACCGCGCCGATGTCAAGCCCAGAGCCGCTCAGCAGGATGCTGGCCGCTCTGACCGTCTGGTTCGTTATGTCAGGGACCTCGATGAACTCCTGGCCCATGCTCACGATTAGGTTGACGGTCCTCCCGGCCTTCACCATCTGGCCGCCCTCCGGCATTTGGGTGATGATCAGACTCACCTGGACTTTCTCGTCATACCTCTCCGCAACCACCGACGGCGCCAGTTTCGCCTCCCGCAACACCCGTTGAGCTTCGGTCAGATTCTTCCCGACCACGTTTGGAACCTGTACGGTGGCCACGTTGAGCCAGTCATTGACAAGGGTCCAGCCATAGGCGACCGCGGCCACGAGCACGAGCAGCGCGACGACCATGGAGCCCGGCCTGCGACGGTTACGCCGGGGAGACCTGGACGTCTGTTTGACCTCGCGGCCCGTTGGCGCCGGCTCGACTGCCTGCGCCATCTGGGATCCCTGCCCCTTCGGCGAAGCCGCGGCTTCCGCGGGCGCCGTCCTCCGGCCCTTATCCTGGAGTGCCCTGAGATCGCGCAGCATCTCCGCCGCCGACTGGTACCGGAGCCCCTGTTCCTTCTCGAGCGCCTTGAGCACGATCTTCTCAAGAGTCTCAGGTATCTCGGGGTTGAGTTTCCTTGGGGGCGCCACGGGCTCCTGCACGTGCTTCAACGCTATCGTGACGGCGCTGTCGCCTTCGAACGGCACCTTCCCGGTCAGCATCTCGTAGAGAACGACCCCGAGCGAATAGAGGTCGGACCGCTCGCCCGAGAACCCCCCACGCGCCTGCTCAGGCGAGAAGTAATGAACCGAGCCCATAATCGTGCCTGAATGGGTGAGCGTCGCCGAGGTCGACGCCCGCGCTATGCCGAAGTCGGCGACCTTGACACGCCCTCCGGTCGTCAGCATGATGTTATGCGGCTTGATGTCGCGGTGGATGACTTTATGGGCATGGGCGTGCTCCAGAGCTTCGCAGATCTGGATGGCTATGTCCACGGCCCTGTCTATCTCGACCTTGCCTTCTTGCTGGATCTTCTTCTTCAGCGTCCTGCCGGCTATGAACTCCATGACGATGTAATACATGTCGTCTTCCTGGCCGACATCGTAGATATTGACCACATTGGCATGGGACAGGCTGGCTGCGGCCTGGGCCTCACGCCGGAAGCGTTTCACCACGTCTTCATCGGCGGTGTATTGCGACCGGAGCATCTTCACGGCGACAGTCCTATCGAGCAGGGTGTCGCGCCCTTTGAACACAAGCGCCATGCCGCCGCCGCCCACTCGCTCGAGGAGCTCATAGCGTTTTCCGAGCTTCGTGCCGATCAACTGGCTGCACCACCCTCCGCCATCTTCCGTGCCAGCAAGACAACGCAGGTCGCGTCGTCGGGCGTGCCTCTGTCCAGAGCCCGTTGAACGATGACATCCGCGCAGTGCTGGGCGGGGTTCGTGCTACCGATGATGTGCATTATTTCCTCAGACCTGACGTAACCGGTCACGCCGTCGCTCAGAAGCACCACCGCGAAACCGCACTCGAAATCCCTCTCTGAGATGTCGACCGTGACCTGCTCGAACGCTCCCAGCGCCCTGGTGATGACATTGCGCTGGGGATGGCTCATGGCTTCGTCCTCCGTGATGTCGCCCTTGCGGAAAAGCTCTCCCACCAGCGAGTGGTCGTTGGTAACCCGCTCGAGGCGCGAGTCGTGCAGCAGGTACGCCCGCGTGTCGCCGACATGCCCGAGGCAAACCCTCGAGCCCCAGACCACGGCGGCGGTGAGCGTCGTGCCCATCCCCATCCGGCCGTCAACGATCCGCGCCTGCTCGAAAACCGCCCTGTTGGCCTCCGAGAACCCTTCCACCATGACTCGGGACAGCGACTTGAAGAGTTCGCCCGAGGATGAAGCGTCCTGGACGTGTTCACCGAGCCTGGACACGGCCAGCGAAGAAGCAATATCGCCTGCGATCTGGCCGCCTATGCCGTCTGCGCAGGCAAGCAAGTACAGGCCCTTGGAATCGAGCTCGATAAGGGCGTATCTATCCTGGTTCTGTGCCCTGGTCCGGCCTTTTTCCGACCTGGCGCCGACCTGCATCGACATGTCTCCTTCTGAGCTGGCCACATGCTGCGTCAACTCGGGCACCCATTTCCCTTCTGACAGTCTGAGCCACCCCCGCTTTCCCGAGCTCGCGCGAGAAGGCCGTGACTGCCTGCTGGCTGCTTCGCTCAAACCCGCCTCCCGCCACTGGGTTGAGCGGGATCAAGTTGACGTGTGCCAGCCTACCTCTTAACAGACGCGAAAGCTTCCTCGCGTGTTCTGCAGTATCGTTAAACCCCAGAAGCAGCACATACTCGTAAGTGACACGCCGTCCGGTCCTCTTTGCGTATTCGTCACAAGCGGGTAGCAGTTCCTCCAACGGGTACCTCTTGTTGACAGGCATTATCATGTCTCGCAGGGCATTGTCCGGAGCGTGCAGAGAGACAGACAATGTTACCTGCATGCCTTCGCCGGCAAGCCTCAGGATGCCCGGGACGATGCCGCATGTCGAGACCGTGATTTTGCGTGCTCCGATGCCGAGCCCGCCCGGATCCGACAGCACCTTCATAGCCTGCAGGACGTTCTCATAATTGTCAAGCGGCTCGCCGGTGCCCATGAAGTCGACCCGTGACACTCGAACGTCATGAACATCAAGAAGCGCCTGGATCTCAAGCACCTGCGACGTGATCTCGGACGCGGTCAAATTGCGTACGAACCCGCCTTCCGCCGAAGCGCAGAACCGGCACGCCATCCGGCATCCGGCCTGGCTGGACACGCACACGCTCATGCCGTACCGGTGTGGGATCAGCACGGACTCAACCGCCTGGCCGTCTCTGAGCGCGAAGAGGTACTTTGTTGTGCCCTCAGACGACTTCCTCTCGGACTGTATCTCGAGCCTGCCGATCTCTGCGACGCGCTCCACGTGAGATGCGAAGGACTTCGGCACGTTGCTCATCCTGTCGAAGCCGGACACGCGCTTCGCGAAAACCCACTCGAAGACCTGGTCTCCGCGGAACGCAGGCTCCCCCAGGTCTAAGACCAGCGAGCGAACCTGCTCGCGCGAAAGCCCTCTCAGATCGGTCTTGCTCATCTGGTCAAATCTCCTTGGCCATCCGGGCTATGAAGAAGCCGTCGGTGCCGTGGATATGTGTGTAAAGCTGGAGAGCCCCGTCCCGTTCGTCGGGCTCGAGCTCCGGCGGGATCCGCCCTCTGAGACTCGACGTGTGGAAGCGGGGATTGTCCCTGAGAAATGATTCGATCACACCATTGTTTTCGTCAGGGTGGATGCTGCACGTGCAGTACACCAGGATGCCTCCGGGCTTTAGAACATCCGCCGCTCCCTGCAGGATCGCTCGCTGCAGACGCCGGAGGCCCTCGATCTGATCCAGGTCCTTTCTCCACCTCAAGTCGGGGCGCCGCCGCAGCACACCGAGCCCCGAACAGGGGGCGTCCACGAGAGCGTAGTCAAACTGCATGCCGAGCCGGCCCACATCCCGGGCGTCGCCAGGTCGGGCCTCCACGATCGTCGCTCCGAGCCTTTCGCAGTTCTGCCGGATGAGCGCAACCCGCGCGTCGCTTATGTCGAGCGCCACTATGCGGCCACGATTCTCCATGACAGCGGCAAGACATACGGTTTTCCCGCCGGGCGCGGCACATGCGTCCAGCACGGTGCTCCCGGCAGCCGGGCCGAGCGCGGGCGCGACCAGCATGGCCGCTTCATCCATGACATAGAACAGCCCGTCGCGGAAAGCTCGGGACTCTTCCACGGGCCTGCCCTCCATCTCGACCACGAGCCCGTGTTTCGCCAGCCTGGTGGGTCTGGTCGTGTACCCCTCGCGGGCCAGAGACTCGGCGACCGTGTCCCTGTCGCTCCTGAGGGTGTTCACCCAGACCTCCAGCGGAGGGGGGACATTGTTCGCCGCAAGCATCCGGGATACTTCCTCGACACTCGACCTCGACAGCAGGTCTTTGACCAGCCATCCGGGGTGCGAGTGCTCCACGGAAAGGCGCACCACAGGCTCATCCCACCCTGGCAGAGGGCGCGGGCCGTCTCGGGCGAGCTTTCGGAGGACCGCGTTCGCGACCCCGGCTTCTCGTTCGCCCGCCTTTGCCCTGGTTATGCCTACCGCGCGGTCGACCGCGGCGTATCCCGGGACCCTGTCGAGGTAGAGAATCTGGTAAGCTCCCAGCCTGAGAGATGTGGCCAGGTCCGGGTGGGCCGATGAGACCGGCTTTTTCAGCAACCCGTCCAGAGCCCAGTCGATGGACAGCAGCCGGCGGGTCGTGCCGTACACAAGTTCCGTGGCGAGACGCCTGTCGGGCGACGGGAGCGCCGACCTTGTGAGCGCGCTTCCCAGCGCGATATCCGCGAAAGCATGGTGGTACAGCACACGCTTCAGCACATCGTGCGCCAGCACTCTGGGATCTGAGCGAGTCACCATGTGCGCAGGCCCACCGAGCGTCTGCAGTCGACCGGCAAAACAAAACAGGGCCGGCTCCTACTGCAAGCCCGGCCCGAGAACCAGACCTTCACAGCTATCTCCTGTTCCTCAACGAGAGAAGTCTCAGGAACTGCGCTATCGCCATCGCGGTGGCCGCCAGGTATGTGAGCGCCGCGGCGTCAAGCACGGCGCGGACCGATTGAATCTCGCCGCCTCGTACGTAGCCGCCCGCCTCTAGCAGCCCGATGGCTCTCCCTGAAGCGTTGTACTCCACGGGCAGCGTGATGATCGTGAAAGCGACCGCGCCCGCGAAGAACAGGAGGCCCATGTCCATCAGGAAGCCCTGCCTGAACACCAGCCCGATCAGAAAGAGCGGGAAGGCGAGCGTGGACCCGAACTGCGCCACCGGCACGAGCCCGTTGCGCAGGTGGAGCGGCGCGTATGCGGTGACATCCTGGACAGCGTGCCCCACCTCGTGCGCGGCGACCCCCAGGGCGGCCAGTGAGTTGCTGGAATACACCTCTCTCGATAGCCTCATCACCTTGGTGCGTGGGTCGTAGTGGTCACCGAGAGTCCCCTGCGTCATCTCCACGCGGACGTCTCCGAGACCGGAGGCGTCAAGAAGCTCCCGGGCGACCTGCGAACCAAGCTTACCGCTTGAGGACGCCCGCCGTGAATACGTGTCGAACGCCTTCCTGACCTTCGACTGAGCGTAGAACGCGAAGATCATGGCCGGCAGGACGAATATGATATACCCCGTGTCGAAGTACATGCTGTCCCTCCTCTGCCCTGGTTCCTTTATAAGTCTACGCTGGACTCTCGAATCTATCTCCGGTGGCCGGACGGTAGCCGCGCACGAACTCGTCGCCCGTCATCAGCCGTTTGCCGGCTGGTTGGAGTTGCTGCACCCGCAAGATGCCGCTCCCCGTCACAACCGCGAGTGTGCCATCGTCGCACTCTATCGTTCCCGGACGGGACCCAGCCGCTGACGGTCCCGTCTCTTCTACTGCCCGGATCTTGATGTTCTTGCCTCCGAACAAGGTCCTGGCCCCTGGTTCCGGGCGAAGCGCCCTGACCTGGTTTGCGATGGCCGCCGCCGGCCTGGACCAGTCTATCTGCTCATCCTGCGCAGACAGCCGCGGAGCGCGAGTCGCCCGGGCCGGATCCTGAGGAATCGCCCTGGCGGTCCTACCAGCCATCTCCTGCAGCACACGCGGCAGCATCGCGGCCCCCAGCGCCGCAAGCTTCTCTCCCAGCGTGCCCGCATCATCAGACGGTGAGATCTCAGCGACCGACTGCGCCAGTATGCCTCCGGCGTCCATCCGCTGCGCCATCCGCATGATGGTTACTCCCGTCCGTGTCCGGCCGTCCATGATGGCGCGCTGCACCGGCGCGGCTCCGCGATACTCCGGAAGCAGGGATGGATGAACGTTGACCGCCCCGTACTTTGGGGTGTTCAGCAACTCCTTGCTGAGCTTTTGCCCGAAAGCCGCCACGACCAGGAAATCCGGATGGGCGTCCCTCGCTGCCTGGATGAACGTCTCATCGTCCACCGACTCTGGCTGGAGCACACGCAGGTTGCGGGCGGACGCATACTCCTTGACCGCAGGCTCCTGGACCTTTCCCCTGTTGCCCCGCCTTGACGGCTGCGTGACAACCATCGCTATGTCATGCCCACAAGAAAGCAACTCTTCCAAAGGTTTTACTGCAAACTCCGGTGTTCCCATATATACGATCCTGAACTGCGTAGGTTTCGCCGCCACCTCAACGGCTTCTACGTCCTCCTGCGTGGCTTCCATCAGCGTTTTTGCTTTATCCACGAAAAGTATTCCATCGAGATGGTCCATTTCGTGTTGCAGCGCTCTGGCCAAGAACCCGCTCGCGTCGAGCCATATCTTGCTGCCGTCGCGGTTCAGCCCGGTAACCCTGACCGTGGTGAACCTGTCCACGTCGCCCGCCCACCCGGGGATGCTCAGGCAGCCTTCGATCGCGCATTCGGTACCCTCGGCGGACAGAAGCTCAGGGTTGATGATTTCGTAGAGACCTGCTCCAGCGTCCACGACTATTATCCGTTTGGACGTACCGACCTGCGGCGCCGCCAGACCCACACCGTGGGCTTCCTTCATAGTCTCCTGCATATCGTCCAGCAACTTGCGTACCGGTGCGTTGATGTTCCTGACAGGCTTGGCCTTCTGCCTCAGCACCGGAGCATCGTCTTTGAAGATATCTAGCGGCATACTGACCTCCGTGGACTATGCCAGCTCTTCCGGCTCGGGGTCGAGTGAGACGCTCGCGTGGGGAAACCGCGATCCTATCAGCCTGCCGGCCTCGAGTATGTGCTCGGCGCCCGGCGACTTCAGGAGTATCCTCCACCTGGTCACGCGCTTGACCCGCGATACCGAACACGGCGCCGGCCCGAGCACCTCCACCGACCCTTTCAAGCAGGATTTCTCCACCAGCGAGACAACCTGGCCGCCCAACGACTCACATTCCTCCGCAGACCTGCCGCGGAGCGACACGGCCAAGAGTCTCCCGAACGGTGGGTACCCCAACTCCTCGCGGAACCCAATCTCTGTCGAATAGAACGCGTCGTAGTCCAGCCTGGCGCCTGCTACGACCGCGTAGTGATCCGGGTTGTAGGTCTGAACGATGACATCGCCCGGCTCGTCGCCGCGCCCCGACCGTCCGGCGACCTGGGTGACCATCTGGAAAGTCCTCTCTGCAGCGCGAAAATCGGGCATGTGGAGAGAAGTGTCGGCGCTCACGACCCCCACAAGCGTCACACCGGGCAGGTCGTGCCCCTTCGATATCATCTGAGTGCCCACAAGCACGTCGGCTTCTCTGTCCCGGAAAGCCCGAAGTATCCTGCCGTGCGCGCCTCTCTTTGACGTTGTGTCGCTGTCCATCCGCAGAACACGCGCGTCTGGAAGAAGGGCCCGCACTTCCTCGACAACTCGCTCAGTTCCGGCGCCGAAATACCTGATCCTGTGGCTTGAGCACTTCGGACAGCGGTCGGGCGCTTTCTGGGAATAGTCGCAGTAGTGGCAGCGCATCCGGCCTTCGGACGCGTGATACGTCAGAGAGACGTCACACCAAGGGCATCTTACCACATAACCGCAGTCACGGCAGAGCACGAATGTGGAGAACCCTCGCCTGTTCAAGAAGAGTATGACCTGTTCGCGGCTTTTCAAGCGTTCCCTGATGCCGTCCTGCAGCGCCCGGCTGAAGATGCTCCGGTTCCCCCGCTCGAGCTCGACTCTCATGTCCACGACCGAAGGCTGTGGGAGATGCTGGCCGAGGACTCGCTCAGGCATGCGGAGCAGTGTGAACTCGCCTGCGAGCGCCCTGTGGTAGCTCTCGAGCGAAGGAGTGGCTGAGCCCAGGATGACGGTGTTAGATCGCTCGAGGGCCAGCTCACGGGCATGATACTTGGGGTGCTCATTCTGCTTGTAGGCCTGATCGTGCTCTTCATCGACGACGACCACGGAGGGTCGCCCCACCGGTGCGAAGATGCAGGAGCGCGCGCCGACCGCGACTCTCGCGTCGCCCCGCCGCAACCTCAACCACTCATCGCGCTTCTCCGTGTGAGTGAGGCCGCTGTGAAGCACCGCCACAAGGTCTCCGAACCTCGCCCTGAACCGAGCGACGGTCTGCGGAGTGAGCGAGATCTCGGGGATGAGCACTATGGCAGTCCCGCCGCCTGCGATCCGCTCTTCCACGATGCGCATGTAGACTTCGGTCTTGCCCGAACCGGTGACACCGAAAAGCACGTAGCGTCCTTCGGCGCCGACCACGGTCTCGAGCGCCGTCCGCTGCGCGGGCATCAGGCTTAGCGGACTGGACCGCCCCCAGCCGGACTCCAGGGCCACCGCGGTATCACGGTGGGCCGCGGGGGCCCGCGGGGCAGTCCGTGGCACGTAGACGACCCGTTTTGAGACGAGGCCCAGGGTCAACAGGCCACTCATCTCCGATCGCCAGCCCCTCCCCGCGTCGCGCGTTAGCTCCTGCGCGCTTCGAGGCGTCGTGCCGAGGAGGCCGAGAATCTTATGCGCAAGCAGGGTCTCGGGTGTGTTCCGCTGGAGCGCGCTCTCAAGAGTGCCGGTGCCGCCCCGCGCGTCCTGGCGCGCCGACGCGTACCGGACCTCGGGCCGGAGAGAAGAGCCTGCCATCAGCGCTGCCTTGAGCGCGATACCGGGCGGGCAGAGATATCTCCGGCTCAACCAGAGAACGGCGCGCAGCACATCTTCTCCTGGCCATAAAGACTCGTCCATGACATCGCTTATCTCACGCGTCGCTCGTTCAGAGGATGCCATCGTCCGGGTCACGCAACCGGTCACCACGGTGGACCCGAAGGGCACGACCACGAGCGCGCCCGGCTTGATGCATGAGCGCATAGGCTCGGGCACTATGTAGTCAAAGGCCTCATTGTCGAAACCGGTCCTTGTCGCGACGATGACAGACGCGAACCGGGCCTGTGCATCACCTGCACACGACGAAACGGGCCTGCTCGGGCTGAGGGCGGCCTCATCGAGCGGCAGGTCGGGCTCTAGACTGCTGGTGCCTTCTGGCAATGGCATGGTGGAACTTACTTCGTACCCGAGGCACATGGCTCCTTCTGGAAACCGAGCCGGGCGCCAGGCAGGCGTCATGGTCCCTCGATGAAGGAACTTCCGGGCCGGGTTGGGAAAACAGCAGGTAGGTTCCATAAATGCGACTGTGAGGACGGTGGCCGGAGCTGCGATGCGACAGGATGTGATAGTCGGGGGCCCGTTTGACCTGGACGCCACCCTGGAGTCAGGACAGGCGTTTCGCTGGGAGAGGCACACCCGGGGATGGGTGGGAGTGGCGTCAGGCCACCCGTTCCTGCTTTCCTGGAAGCAAGGCGTCCTCAGTGTCGACTCGCCTTCCTGTGAGAATCCGGGCGGCTGGGCCAGGCGCTATTTCGACCTTGAAACCGACTATCAGGCCCTTTGTGAGCGCCTCCGTTGTCTGGACGCAGCAGTGTCGACGGCGGTGGATT
This sequence comes from Bacillota bacterium, assembly GCA_030691635.1. Classification (GTDB taxonomy): domain Bacteria; phylum Bacillota; class Sulfobacillia; order JAUYEF01; family JAUYEF01; genus JAUYEF01. The sequence continues at coordinate 763 of JAUYEF010000182.1, read as the reverse complement.
TCGCGCCCGGGCTGCGCCTGCTCCGGCAGGAGCCCTGGGAAGCCCTGCTGGCGTTCATCCTGTCCACCAACAACAACATCCCGCGCATCAGGCGGCTGGTGAACAGGGTCTCGCTGCGCTGGGGCGAGAGACTTTCCGCCGCAGAGCACTGCTGGTGGGCGCTGCCATCGCCATCCGTGCTGGCGACCGCCACCGAGCAGCAGCTACGAGAGTGCGGCGTCGGCTACAGGGCGCCATTCTTGATCGACGCGGCGCGGAAGGTCTCCTCAGGTGATGTCGACCTGGTACGACTTGAGTCCCTCACGACTGCGGAGGCACGGATAGTGCTGCAGCGCATCAAGGGTGTGGGGCGCAAGGTCGCGGACTGCGTGTTGCTGTTCGGGCTCGCAAGGCGCGATGCGTTCCCCATAGATGTGTGGATCAAACGGAGGCTTGAAGAGCACTATTTCGACGGGCAGGGCACCAGGATCAAGGCGCTCCACGAATTCGCCGCCTCTCAGTTCACAGACGACGCGGGGTACGCCCAGAACTACCTGTTCTACCACACTCGCACCGCATCTATGGCTATACGCAAGAAACCCAGGGGCTGGCAGCCCCGCTAGTCCCGGCGACCGCTCACGCCGGTCCCTCTACCGGCACGAAAGACGGCTTCCGTCCGGCGAAGGTGGTGAAGTAGCGGAAACCCGCCGCTTTGATGAGCTCCAGGGCGGTGCGGCAGAACTTGCTCGATTGAGCCAGCGTGGCGGGCGAGTGGGAATCGGAC
>JAUYEF010000110.1 GCA_030691635.1 Bacillota bacterium | reverse complement strand
TACCAGAAGTTGGCGGCGGCCCAAAGTGTGCCCCTATCCCTTCCATCAACTTAATGAAGGGCACCACACTGCGAGCGTCGTCCGCAGAAAATGCCGCTACCGTATCAACATATCCAGCGACTTGGTCGCGTAGGCCTTTGGTACTTGAAATAGCCTGATACACGCCTTCGTGATAGTCGTTTCCTTCTGGCGCAACATAGAGCTTTTCGAGCTCGGCTAGAACGCTCTTAATGAACAGTGTTTCCAGCCCTTGACGATTTGGCTTAAGGTCTTGAATGGCCCTAACTGCGGCGCCAAGCTCCTTGACGTAGCTTGTGCCTCCGCTTGAACCAAAAGCAGGGGGGCCGCCGAGTTTGGGCTTTTCATGGAAGGGCTGCTCATAGATGATCCGCAGGAGCTGGTCCACTCCCTCCCCGTACCTTTCGTCTGTCGAGACGTCGATAAAGATGCGCCCTTTCATGAAAGCCGGTAAACATGGCTCCCCCGCGTCGTCGTATTCGCAAACCACGGGTATGAACTTGGTTTGTGTGACCTTTCCGTACAGCTCTTGCGAAATGATTTGCGACTCAGCGCCGACGCCGCCAGCACGGGCGTTCGCCTTCTCCTGATACTTGCGGTCGCACAACACAAGGACTTTTAGAACCTCAGCGTCAACGACCATGGACTCCATGAACACGTACTTGTCCTGGCCTGGTTTTAGGTCCCACTTGTCAAGAATTGCGTCCACCCCGTGGTTGCGCAATGAAGTAGCCAAGTTCAGAACGAACTGCTCGTGCTCAACGTTCGTCCAGCTGTAGGAAATGAAAACCTTCGGATGTTCAGCTGTTGCGCTCACCGTACTCCCTCCTAATTTAGTCTTGTGGTTCGACTTTCACTTCATACCGATGTGGTGACAGTTGCGGTGCCCTGCGTTGTAGGCAGTGAAGTGAGTGTGAAAAAGGTACCACCAGTGTTCGCAACGGTTGGGCACCCTTCCTTTAAAGCGGTTCGACCTATCGTACGAAGAAGCGTATCATACGACTGGCCGTATGAAGCTGTGGAATGGACCACCCCGCACAAACCCAACCCTAAGTGCTGCCATGTTGGTCGATCAAAACCATCGTATCGAATTGCTCCGGATCATCCTCACATGGGAAGGACGGCTGAACAATGCGCGTATCCGCGAGCTGTTTGACCTCAGCGCGACGCGGGCGAGTGAGTGGATACGCGACCTCCGAGACAGGCATCCCACCTGGCTGCTTTGGGATACTTCCACGAAGAGCTATCTTGCGGCTCCAAGCCTGTACAAGTTGAGGCCCTCGGGGGGAGTCCGGGAGCAAGAGGGTGCCTCGCTTTCGCGGTATCTCTCCTTGACTGGGGTGCCGCCCTCGAACGACCAACATTCGGTCGTGCCGACACAGTGGAATGCACATCCCGATCTCTCTGTGCCCCCTGCCCGGGTTTTTGCGCAAGCGAATGAGGCCATCAGGGTGGGTCGCCGCCTGAAGCTGGTCTACCGCTCCATGAGCAATCCGCAGCCTCATGTGAGAGTGGTGTCCCCTCACAGTCTGGTCCGTGCAGGGAGACGATGGCACATGCGCGCCTTTTGCTCGACCCATCAGGAGTTTCGCGACTACACGCTTGGTCGCATCGAAAGCCCAGAAATCCTCACGGAGCCACGTGAACGAGATTCAAGTAATGACATCGCCTGGAACACGATGCTCAAAGTAAGACTGGTTGCACACCCGGCCCTCTCAATCCCCCAGCGCGAACTGGTTCAGTTCGAGTATTTCTCGGGGACGTCGGCGCGATCGGACAGCTGCCGCGCCGCCCTGGCCGCGTACTTCATCCAAGACGTGCGCGCAGCCACTGACACGGATCGTCAACTCCCTCCCGACTATCAGCTGGCCGTGGAGAACATGAAGGAGCTGCGCCCATGGCTGTTTCCAAGCTGAATCCCGGTTCAATGGCGCTGTTTCAGCGCATTCCTGATCGCCTGTTCAGTCCACTGGCGTCTGCCAATCGCCATGGTTACTGGGCATTGCTGTGCCACCTGCACCGCCGCCGCTTTGGGCCAGACGCGCCGTTGCCACCGAGTTATGGATTTCTCCAGCGCGAAATCACTCTGGAGATCGAGGATCACCTTCGATACGCGAATGAGTGGCAGCCCGAAGATGGTGAGCATCCCGACACGCCGCTCAACATCCGTGCCCAAGGTGTGTTCAGCCGCCTCGTGGACGTGGGGTGGCTGCGGCTTGAAAAATACGGGGTCGAAAAAACCGTGCACATGTCCCCCGCAGTGGGGCAGCTTCTGAGTCAGCTGATCGCCTTTGCCGAAACAGGACCGGTTTTCGTCTCCGGAAAAATTCGTTCCATCGAGGCGGCCGTCGCTCAGGTGATCAAGGGGGATGCCAGCGGCGATCTACTGAGAGAGGCGGCTGAACAATGCCGCAACCTGCTGGTCCACATCCGCAACACCGGAACCAACGTGCGCGATCTGATGACGTCCATCGGCGCACACGCAAGTACCTCCCAGTACGTCCGCAGCTTCTTCCAAGACTATATCGAGCAGGTTTTTATCGGTGACTATCAGGAGCTGCGCACACGGGAGCACCCACTTGCCAAGCGTCAACAGATCCTGGAAGCGGTCGAGCAACTGGATACGCAACCCGAACATCGCGCGAGGCTGCTCGATTGGTACACGCAACGACTCTCGGGTGGTGACGCGCAACGTGGACAAGCCGCATTCCAGCGAGATCTGCAGCGCCTGTACGACCTCAATCACATTGAGGAATACCTTGACCGGCTGGACAACGAAATCCGCAGTGCCAACAAGCGGGCGCTTGCTTTCCTCGAATACAAGCTGAGGGCGATCCGTCCCATCGACCAGCTTCTCCGCATTGCATTGGACGGGATGCTCGCGCACGATCTTTCACCGCCGCTCGCGGAGCTGCCTCCTGTGTTCGGGCCCAACGAACTGATCGGTGGGGCGCGTTTGGCACAGCCTCGCAAGGAAAGTGCGCGTCAACAGCCATCTGTTCTTCGCCAAATTGTGATCTCCGAACGCACCCGTGCGATTGGAAACCTCGCACGACGCGCTCAGCAGCGGCGTCAGGTGACTCCAGCGACGCTTCGTGCTTATGCGGAAGCTGCGCTGGAAGACAAGCGTGTTGCGGCCAGCGCCGAATTGCCCGTGGCCAGCCTGGAAGACCTTCGGGCCTTCCAGGTGCTCACGAGCACGGCCATGGCGCTCAACGCTCGAAGCCGAACGACGCAAATGCACGCTCGAAGTGTGGCCCCTGGCCTTGAGCTGCGTTACAGCACTTCAGAGATTCAAGAACACCCATACCTCAGCGCGCGACCGTTTGAGATGGCCTGGCGCAAGAGGCCTCCCACGGCCAGAACCGAGACCAAGCTGGGCGTCAGCGAATCGACGAAGCAACTGAAGACGTCAAAGGGGCGCATATGAGCAGCTATTGGGAGGATCTGGCAAGCCGACTGGACGCCATCTACGAGCCAGAGGACTTTGAGGCGGCGGCCTATCGCCTGGTGTCTGAGCAGGTGATCTACCACTCGGACCGTGCCAGCCGCGCCAGTTACGGGCTCATCGAACTCTACGAGCGTGATTTCAGCAAGGTGCTGGCGCCGCTGGGAATCAGCGTGATGGTCAACCGCCAGCTGCGCTATGTTGTCGCGCTGCCCAGGCATGCACGCACGAGCACCGCTACCGTGGCGCAAACCTTGTTCACACTCGTCCTGCGAGGCTTGTACGAGGACGGGGCACGCGCGGGCGACCTGACAGAGGATGCCGAGGTCATGGTCGATTTCATCGAACTGCAGGAGAAGTATCGACTGATGACGGGGCGCGACTTACCGCCTAAGGGCGAACTCGACACCCTGATGCGTGCTGCCAAGCGCTGGGGTATTGCCCGACGCCTCGATGACGATGACAGCGCGGAACTCACGCCGCTGCAAGAGCAGTCGGTAAGCGGCGTGGCCATTCGTCCTGCCATCGTCGAAGTCCTGGGTGAGACCGCGCTGACGCGCTTGGCGCAGTGGGCACAGAACACCTCCTCAGAGGTTGACGCAGAGGAAACGACGGTAGTCGCATCTGACGTGGAAGGGAAAGCATGAAGCAACTCGAAAGCATCAAGCTCGTTCAGTTCTTGCTGTACGAGCAACAGGAGTTCGGGCTCGAAGAGATCACGGGCATCTTTGGTCGAAACGGCAGTGGGAAAAGCTCCGCGCTGGATGCCGTGCAGATTGCCCTGTTCGGTGCCAACAAGAATCTGCTTGCCTTCAACGCGCAGGCAGATTCCGGTGCTCGGCATCAGAATCGTACGCTGCGCTCATACTGCCTGGGCCAGTACGGCGATGACAGCGACCAATGCGCACGCACCCAAGCCACGACTTACATCACACTGGTGTGGCGCGACACAGAAACCAACGAGCCCATCTCGATGGGCGTTTGCATTGAGGCCTCAACCGCCGACGCGAGCGACAAGGTCCTGGGGCGGTACGTGATCCGTGGCGTCGAGCTTGCGATGTCGGAACACCTTCAGTCGGTGGATGGCCAGACCGCTCCGCTG
>JAUYEF010000056.1 GCA_030691635.1 Bacillota bacterium | reverse complement strand
CGGGCCGGGCCCTGGCCCTCCCGGACAAGTTCGACTTCCACGAGTGGGACGTGAAGAAGCCGTTCGCGACATCGGTCGAGAACCCCGACGAGAGTACCGAGCTACTCGAAGCGAGTCACGGCACCGGAGCCTTTCGCATGTTCAGGGAGACCACCACCCGGCTCGGTCTTCGAGAGCGGTGGTTCGAGTACCGGGACCAGGCGCTCCGTGAAATGGCGAGGGAGTGGCTTGAGGAACATGGGATCGAGTATACCGAGGAGGGTCAGGCGAGCACGTAGCCGGCACGCCGCGCCCGGGCAGGCCTGAGGGAAGAGAGCCGGTACGCACACTTCACCCGCGTATAACACTGCGCCTCCGGCTTCGGCCGCCTGCGGCGGCCTGCGACCCAACCGGCCCAATAGCGCGGGGGGTCGGGATAGAGAAGTGCTAAGATCGAAGAGAGCGGAACCTAGAGACGAAACGCCGGGCCGGTTCGGAGGCGCTGAACGTTAGGCGCCATGCGCTACGGGTCGACGTCACATTGAGCTGACTCCAGGAACAGGAATGGATGCGACCAGAGCCCTTGCTGATGCCGAGAACGCACTTCGCGACTTCATAGCCTCCGTGCTGGCCCGACAGAGGCAAGATTGGGTCGATACCTGCGGTGTATCAGCCGAGCGGCTCGCGAAGTGGCGTGAAAGGCAGGAGACCGAGCGCGGGCGCCAAAAAGGGGGCGTCGTTGAGGAGCGGTTGATCTACTACGCAGATTTCTACGACCTCAAGACGATCCTCACCAAGAACTGGAGCGGCCCGTTCTCTGACGCCTTGGGCGACCGGCGCACCATGCAGGTATTCCTCACGGAGCTTGAGCGGCTCCGCGACCCCGACGCTCACCGAAGAGAGTTGCTGCCCCACCAGCAGTCTCTGGCGGTTGGGATCTCAGGCGAGATTCGCACCAGAATCGTGCGCTACAGGAGCAAGATGGAGACAACGGACGACTACTTTCCGCGCATCGAGAGTGCACGCGACAGTCTCGGCAACATCTGGGTGCCGCACTACGTATCGGAGGGCCGTCAACTCGACTGCAATATGGTCCTGAGGTCCGGAGATGTCATCGAATACACTGTCGCCGCGTCTGATCCCGAAGGGTTGCCTCTCGAGTACGGCATGCGAGCAGGCCAGTTCTCAACAGGGTGGCAGAGTAGCAGGGCCTTCCAGTTGACTGTCGACGACAGCCAGATTGGCAAGAACTTCAGGGTGGAATTGTCCATCCGAAGCGCGCGCGAATACCACGCGCACGGTCACATCGACGACATAGTAGTCTTTGCGTACGGTGCGGTACTGCCGAGACGCTAGATCGCGCTAATGGTGGGGGTGTGGGAATGCAACTGTGGTCGCACGGCGCCTAACAACCGAGTTGCGCCTACGCCGCTGTCGCGGCTCCGGAGAAACCGGCGCAGGGCGTGTCGAGCCGAGAAGCGGTGCTAGGAATCATCGAAGAGAGCGGAGCCTGGGAGCGCGAGGACGCGCCGGTTCGCAACTCTAGAAACGTTAGGCGCCAACCTTCCGCTGGGTAGGAGGAGATAGCAAACGGTGGACCAAGCCGATCTCGAACGCTTCATCAACGACGAGGTGGAGGAGTCCCTCACGCTTGACTACAAGTCAGCCGACGCGCTCGGCAAGAGCGACGGCAAGAAGCGTGAGATCAGCAAGGATGTGTCTGCCTTCGCGAATTCCGCCGGCGGGCGCATCATCTACGGTATAGCCGAGTTCCAAGAACCCGCACGCCGACACTTGCCCGAGCGGATCGACCCGGTCAACGGGGATCAGTTCACAAAGGAGTGGCTGGAACAGGTCATCGCGGGCGTGCGCCCACGGATAGCTGAACTCGTGATAACACCGGTGCGTCTCGATACGGCCGCTCACGACGTCGCTTATGTACTCGACATTCCTCAGGGCCACACTGCCCATCAGGCAGCGGATCTGCGCTACTACCGACGCTACAACTTCGAATCCGTGCCTCTGTACGACCACGAGATACGCGACATCAATAGCAGGGGTGAACACCCACGACTAGAGGTTGGGCTACGTCTCGTGTATGACACCATTGAGCGCCACCCAGGACCGATGGAGTTTCACCGACGAGGTGTAGAGCGGTATGACAGATGCCGCCTTCAGGTTGCTGTACACAATGATGGACCACGGTTGGCTAAGTATGTCTCCGGCTTCGTCTACATCCCAGTGTCATTCCTCCCGCCGGACGAGCGAGTGCACGAGGAGGATATTGAGGAGGTTGACGGCGTGCCTACGGTGCGAAAGGTGTTCGACAATACGGAGCGTGACGTGGTGGGCACCGATAAGAATCCCTTAGGCCCCAAGCCCCTCTACGGCCCTTCTTGGTATTCTCCGATTCACCCCGGGACTGCAAAGCGGGTCGAGAGCATTGGCTTGGATGTAGGCGCTGTGCCTTCGTTGTCAGACCTGAAGATTCGTTGGTCGGTGTTCGCGGATAGTGCGCCTGAGAGGGAGGGCTCGCGACGGGTGGGCGACATTGCGGTGGTCGACAGAAGATAGATCGCATGAATCGGTTCAAGTGGACTGCGATCGCCGGTCGGCGCCTAACAATGCGAGTCCCGCCTGCGCGGCCTGCGGCCGCTCCGGAGAAACCGGCGCGACCAGGGGCTGCACCGGCAAGCAGGTGGGTCGTTTCGAGGAGATGTGAACCTGCGAATTCCCGGAGCGCCGGTTCGGGACTCGCGAACGTTAGCCGCCATTGGGCTCGCAGGCGAGAGACGAGTTGGTCGGGACAGTCGCGGGAGTAGCTCTTCGCGGACCTCGTCTTTAGAGAGAGTGCTTTCGCTCGTATTCTGGGGCTAGCTCCGGTACCGCTACGCATATATTAGAGGACGGGCCCCGAGCGTGATCCGGCGAGGTGCTCGAAACTGTCTGGTCAGTAGCCCAACAAGAGGAGCGCGCGCCATGGGAAACGGAACCGAACGACAACAACTGGTTTGGGAACAGCTGGAGTCGTCGAGGGCGGGCGGCGGAATCTTCAACCTAAACTGGAAGGTGCATCGGACGAAGGTTCCTGGCGGCTGGCTGGTTCTAGTGATTCATAACACCAGCGGCCTCACCTTCTACCCAGACCCCGAGCATAAATGGGATGGGAGAAGTTCGACCTGATCCCCGCTGATCTGGAGAACCGGTGACTTAAGCGCCTAACTGAGCGGCGGCGACGCGAAGCCGTTGTCGCCTGGACAGAAGCGCTGCAATCCTCTTCCGCATCGTACGCGGGAGCGCATTCGAGTCAATGACTTCGCAAGACGAACGCACAGCACTGGCACGGCTGCCTTTTCGGCCGGCGAATTGCGTCCCCGCCGGGCTACCAGCGAGCCCAACGGCGGCTAACAATGCGAGTCCCGCCTACGCGGCATTCGCCGCTCCGGAGAAACCGGCGCGAGCGGCGGATGGAGCCGTGAGGCAGGTAGGTTGTTTCGAAGGGATGTGAACCTGCGAGCTCGCGGAGCGCCGGTTCGGGACTCGCGAACGTTATCTGCAATTCGAGTCCCTGTTACTTCGATAGGTGGAGAGGGACCAGGCGACATGGGCAACTTTGAGAGTTCGGAAGTTGACCGGATCGCTGCCGAGGTGGAGCAGGCCTGGCTATCGTTCCAGGAAGCTCTTGGGAGGAACAGACGGAAGTATCCTCGAGAGGAGTTTGCGAGCTTTGTGACTGCTGTTCGCCGGTACGCTGACCTGACCCGCGAGGCTCCTCTGGTGCATAGGGGGGTTGCGGGGGCGGTTCATCACCTCACTGACTTCTTACGGTATGAGAGGAAGAGCGTGCCTGGGGAAGTGCTCTACGAGGCCGACCGCCTGGAATGCGTGTTGTTCTTGGGGTTCGACCCGCATTTCGAAGGAGACGAGCCCCCTGGCCTGTGAACTCTTGGTTTGTGAATGCTGAAGCCAAACCCGAATTGGATCCTTGATTGGCGGATCGGGATTAATCCGGCGCGCGAGGGGAGCGTAGGAGGCCAGCTCCTGAGGGTATTGTCCGCGTTCTGGGAGGCGGAACGGTTGAGTGAAAAGTCGGTGACCACTCAGAGGCGGTACTCTGGGGGACTCCATGCGCTGGGCGGATACCTCGTCGAGAAGGCGGTGTCGGAGGAGGATCTCGGGTTGACGACAGAGGAGTTGCTTCGGGAGCACCTTGGGCCGGACGAAGCACCACTGATCTATCAAGACGACGAGACGTGGCAGGGTGAGCTTGACACCGTGGGCCGGAAGCTACACCGGTATCTCTTTGGGTGGCAGTGAGGATCTGGGTTGGACGACCGGGGCTCGAACAGCAGATAACAAACGGTTGCCGCCTACGCGGCCTTCGGCCGCTCCGGAGACACCCGGCGCAAGCAGTTCTGAGTAGGGCAGCAGAAGTGGAGTTGGCGAACAGAGGTGAGCCGTCGACCCTGCGTGACGTGCCGGGCGCGGCAACCTTGAACGTTAGACGACAGCGCATGCGTCGAAGAGATGTGCAGACCGAGGACCTTTGGATGAGGAA
>JAUYEF010000424.1 GCA_030691635.1 Bacillota bacterium | reverse complement strand
CATCCCCGCCTTTCCGGAAACCTCCGCGTCCCCAAAGCCCTCGATCCGTCGGAAGCCATCCTCCGCCAGGAAACGGGCCCCTTGGAGAGGGGAGTAGTAGCCATAGGTCGCGTCAGCTCTGGAGTTGGGACAGTTTCCGGCATCGGCCTTGATCTCCACCAACCCGCGCCAGCCCCAGGTATTGAGTCCGAGGAAGATGCCCGACGTGATGTATTCCCCGGTCAGGATTCCCGTCGAAGTAATCTGGCGCTTCAGGGCACACTCGAACTCCCCGACGGCGCTTGCCACCATGGTACCAGCCAGACTCGCGCTTTCGAGCTGGTCAGACGTAACCTGCCCAGGCAACTTCACCTCCAGAAGGCTTTCACACGCGCCGGCGCCCAGCAGCAACACTCCGGTGATTGCACGTACCGCCGCCATGTGCCATCTCCTCAACGCAACCGCTTCTTTCTCAACCCGTCTCATCGGTATCACCTCACTCCCAATGTGTGGCAGCATGTTCTTTTCTTGGGCCCATTGACCGAGCACGCTCAGAAGCTCATCCGTATTGTCAAGGCGGCGGACGAAAAGGCGGGCATCACCGTTTGAAGATTCGTGGAGACCTGGCCCGAACTCCGAACCTCCGGATCCCAGACCCAGACTCCTCCGATGGGCGGCGTGACCCGGCCGTCCCGCGGCGTGCTCCAACCATGCTCAGCAGTCCAGAGCATCATGAGGTTCCGAGCGCTGAGGCTCACCGATCCACTGTAGGCTCCCAAGCCCTGAGCCCAGGCACGGGGGAGATCGTAAGTGGCGCTCACTTCCTTTAGGCGCAGGAAGCCCCCCTTGTAGAGTCCCATCAGGTCGTTGTCGTAGATGCGTGTAGCCTGGACCATGGGATCGTTCTTCCGGAGAATCACCTCGCTATTGCCCAGGTTGTGGATTGCCCGGAGTTCGGTGTTGATCTGGTGATGGCCTCCATTGCCCTCGACGCGCACGGCCAGGCGCAGATTGCGGAAGAGGGTGAAGGTGTTCGTCGCCCCGATCTGCCAGGTAGGCGTGGCGGGGCCGATATGGAGCCGTTTTGCCCGGCTGCAGGGGATGAGGGCTCCACCTGGGTCCGCGCCGGTGGACCCGGTGCCCTGGTCACACAGTGCTTCTGTCACAAGTCCCTGGCTATCGATCGTCGCGCTGACCACTCGGACGCCGAACAGGGCCCCGACGGAATAGCCGGGCCGGTGCTCGTTGCGGCCGCCCACTGCGATCTGCGTCAAGCCACCCAGGGTCTCGATCCGAGACTCCATTGTGGCGTATTGGATGCCGAGATCCCAACTCAGCCGAGGTCGATCGAGCAGCCCTACGTTGACACTGAGCTCGTTTCCCCAGGCCTTGACCTCACCGAGGTTTACCACCTGTCCTCCGGGGAAGCCCGTGGACGGGGCAAGCGGCGCCTGAACGATGGCGTCGCCAATATTGCGGCTGTGGCGGGTGAACTCGACCCCCACGCGACCATCGAATAGGCCTGCGTCGAGCCCGTACTCCAACTCCTCGCTTCGCTCCGGCTTGAGTTGCGGATTCCCATACGATCCTGGGAGGAGTGCAGGCTGGTCTCCATACCCAACGCCCGGGGTGTAGAGGCGCGGAGCATCGAACGCACCGGGTTGCTGCCCGGCGGCACCCCAGGCGGTCCGTATGCGCAACTGACTCACCCAGTCGACATTCCAGAAGGGTTCTTCGTTGACCACCCAAGTGGCACTCAACTTCGGGTAGACAGCAGCATCGAACTCCTTGCCGAAGGCGCTGTTGTCGTCAAACCGTACTGCACCTGTAACGAAGACCCGGTTGCGCCAGTCCACTTGCTGTTGGACGAAGAACCCGAGAGTGGCGTTCGCTTCGACGGCTTCGGCACTCGATGTGGTGGCCCCGCCGCTGATGGTTGTGAGGGGGGGCGCAGCGAAGTTCTCGCCAATTGCGCTCAGAATGTTGAATTCTCGCCTGTAGTATTGAAGGCCCACGGAAGTCGTGAAGCTGAGATCTGGCGAGAAGAGGCCGTACGTTGCCGAGCCGCCGTAATCGGCGGTGTAGAATCGCCGGCCGACCTCCGCGTACTCCTTGCGCCCCAGTCCGTACGACGCCCAAAAGTGGCTAGTACCCCCGGGCTGGCGCGGCCACAGGCTCCAGTCCCTGGAGTCGCTCAGGTCGAGGCCCACGGTAACGCGATGTGTAAACCAAGCCGCAGGGGTGTAGTTGAGCGTCATCCCTGTGGTGATCCGGTCGACGTCGCTCCGGGTCTCGACCTTGCTCCACTCTTCGGGGGGGGCCACAAAGAACCCCCTCCGTGGCTGATTGAGCGTCGTGGGATTCGCCCAGATCAGGTTACTGAACGGGTCCGAGTAGAACCCGGTTCCGGTCTGCGCCAGGCTGGTCTTCCTGCGTACGTAACCTGACCTCACCTGCATCAAGAGCTTCTCGGACAGGACGATATCGAGGTTCGCGCGCGTGTCGAAGCGCTTGTCCCAATTCCAGTGCACTACTCCCGTCTCATCGTCGTAGGAGACGGATGCAAAGTAACGGAGGGCGTCCGTACCGCCGCCGAGGTTGACGCTGAGCCCCCCTGCCTGCCCGGTGGTGAAGATCGGCCCCGTCCCGAACTGCTCTTCGTGTTCGTAGACGTTGACGCCCTCGATTTGACCGCTCGCAGGATTGATCCAGTAGCGCTTTCCGGCGCGCTCCGCCGGGTTGTCGTACCAGTTCAAGCCAGTTCGCATCGACATGTCGAAGCGAGTCTCGCCTACGACCCCCTTCTTGGTGATGATCTGAATCACCCCATTCGAGGCCTCGGTGCCGTACAGCGTAGCTGCCGAGGGGCCCTTGATGATCTCGATGCTCAGGATCTCATCGGGGTTCAGGTCGTTCATGCGGCTCATCCACCGCCCGCCCCGCTGAGAGGGCCCAAGATTGGGATCGCTGTCGACGCGGACCCCATCGATGTAGAGAAGCGGCTCGTTGCTCAGGAACATGCTGCGGGTTCCCCGGATGCGGATGGGCGCCCCTGTCCCGACCTGGCCGGCGGAGGGCAGCACGACGGTCCCCGCTGACCTCTGCCCGAG
>JAUYEF010000378.1 GCA_030691635.1 Bacillota bacterium | reverse complement strand
ACCATCGCATCCTCCATGGGAGCCAAGCGCGTGATCCCACTCAGCGTGAGCGCCCCGTTCCACTGTGGGCTGATGAAGCCGGCGCGGGACCGCATGGTAGAGGTGCTGGCCAGGATCGAAATCAAACAGGCCCAGACGCCTGTGGTCGCCAACGCGGTCGCGCGCGCGGTGACAGACCCCGGCGACATACGCGATTGCCTCATCCGCCAGGTGACCAGTCCGGTGCTCTGGGAGCAGTCAATCCGGCTGATGGTCGCGGACGGCGTAGAGGCGTTCATCGAAATCGGGCCAGGCAAGACTCTGGCAGGCCTTGTGAAGAAGACATCTCCAGACACTCCCTGCTACAGCTATGACGGCAGGGAATCTTTGGAAACGTTCCTTGAATCCGTGCAGGTGGGATGCTAACATGTTGCTTGATGGCAAGGTCATCCTGGTGACGGGAAGTTCGAGAGGGATCGGCAGGGCAGTCGCGATACGGGCCGCTTCAGCCGGGGCAAAGGTACTGGTCAACTACCTGTCCAGTGAGGATGCCGCCGGTGAAGTGGTGGCGACCATACGGGCCGGTGGCGGGGAGGCATTCCCCTTAAGGGCGGATGTATCTGATGCCGGCCAGGTGGAGAGTATGGTTGAGGAAATCGTGCGGCGGTATGGCACGGTAGACATCCTCGTCAACAACGCAGGCGTCACCAGAGACGCTCTGCTGGTCCGGATGAAGGAAGCCGACTGGGACAAGGTCGTGGGCTCAAACCTCAAGAGTGTGTACAACTGCACGAAGGCTGTCTGCCGGCTGATGATGAAGCAGAGATGGGGCAGGATAATCAACATCTCGTCGACCGTCGGCCTTCACGGGAACGCGGGACAGGCGAACTACGCAGCATCGAAAGCAGGAATTATCGGGTTCACGAAATCGATCGCGAAGGAATTGGCGCCCAGAGGGATAACTGTGAATGCTGTGGCGCCCGGATTCATAGAGACAGACATGACGGCGGTCCTTGGGGAAGACGTCAAAGCGTCGTATCTCTCCAGGATACCGCTTGGGCGGTTTGGCACGCCCGACGATGTCGCGCATGTTGTCGTCTTCTTGGCATCGGACGGTGCGTCTTACATCACCGGCCAGACCGTGGCGATCGACGGCGGCCTGGCCTCTTAGAAGTTTGGGGAAGGAGGTGACCTGATAGTGAGCAAGGACAACGTACTCGAGAAGGTCAAGGAGATCATAGTCGAACAACTGGGAGTTAACGCGGCCGAAGTGGTCCCGGAGGCCTCTTTCATCGATGACCTTGGCGCGGACTCCCTGGATATAGTGGAGCTGATAATGGCTCTGGAAGATGTGTTCGAGATAGAGATCCCGGACGAGGACGCCGAGAAGATAACCACAGTGCAGGATGCGATAGACTACATCAAGCAGAACTCGTAGAGTCCGAAGTCCCGTGGCGGCCGGCTTTTCTGGGCAGTATTGGGCCTCCACGGGACTTTGTTACAGAAGATGCTACCAAACAGGGGGTAGGGTCTTGAAGAACAGGGCGGTAATCACCGGAATGGGCGTCATAACCCCGCTTGGCCTGTCTGTCGATTCGATGTGGTCAAACCTTGTCCAGGGAAACTCGGGGATCGATCGCATAAGCCGGTTTGATGTGTCTGGATTCTCCACGCAGGTCGCGGCCGAAGTACGTGGCTTCGACCCTCAGAACTACATGGAGCGGAAGGAAGCCAAGCGCATGGACCGGTTTGCCCAGTTCGCCATGGCTGCCGCTCATCTGGCGGTCAAGGATGCGGGCATTCCGCCGGAGGACCTTGCCAGCGATCGCGCCGGGGTGCTCATGGGCACGGGCATAGGTGGCATCGAAACCCTGACTGAGCAGTTCCAGACGATGTTCGATAAGGGCCCGGGGCGGGTCAGCCCGTTTTTCATACCGATGATGATAGCGAACATGGCCTGCGGGCAGATAGCCATCGCCCTGGGCGCGAAGGGGCCGAGTTCCACGGTCGTGACCGCCTGCGCCGCGGCCAGCAACGCGGTGGGCGACGCATACAGGCTCCTCCAGTGGGGCAAGGCCGACGTCATGATCTGCGGAGGCGCGGAGGCCCCGATCGTGCCGCTTGCCGTGGCAGGTTTCTGCTCCATGAAGGCCATGTCCACGAGGAACGACGACCCGAAGGCGGCGTGCAGGCCGTTCGACGCTGAGCGCGACGGGTTCGTGATGGGCGAGGGCGCGGGGATGTTCGTGCTCGAAACGCTCGATCACGCCATGAGACGGGGCGCGAACATCCTGGCCGAGGTGGTGGGCTACGGAGTCACCCAGGACGCCTATCACATCACCGCGCCGGCGCCCGGCGGCGACGGCGGGGCGCGTTGCATGGCGCTGGCGATCGAAGAGGCAGGCCTTCGCCCTGAGGACATTGACTACATCAACGCGCACGGCACTTCGACGCCGGCGAACGACAAAAACGAGACAGAGGCCATCAAGACGGTTTTCGGCGAATTCGCGTACAAGGTCCCGGTTAGCTCAACCAAGTCCATGACCGGACACCTGCTGGGAGCCGCAGGCGCGGTCGAACTGGCCGCGTGCGTCATGGCCATGAGGACGGGAATCATCCCACCGACGATAAACTACGTCCACCCAGATCCCGAGTGCGACCTCGACTACGTGCCGAACCAGGCCAGGAAGGCGCGCGTCACGAACGCCCTGTCGAACTCGTTCGGCTTCGGCGGTCAGAACGCTTGCCTGGTGATACGACAGACGGAGGACTGACTTGAACGATAACGCCAGCCTGGCAGCATGGCTCGAGTCCATCGGCGTATCGTGCGGCCCGGACGAACTGATTGTCCGAGCGCTGTCTCATCCCTCCTTCGTCAACGAGAACGGCGGCCGGCAAGAATCCAACCAAAGACTCGAGTTCCTGGGTGATGCCGTTTTGGGGCTGGTCGTGGGTGAGATGCTGTACAAATCGTGCCCGGGCCTGCAGGAAGGGGATCTGACTCGCAAGAGGGCCGCTGTGGTCCGGGAGGAGACCCTCGCCCAGGTCGGGATGCGGCTTGCCCTCGGGAAGCATCTTCGCGTCGGCGTCGGGGCGGCTTCCACCGGCGACAGCGACCGCCCGCGTGTCCTGGCATCAGGCGTGGAGGCGCTCATCGGCGCGCTGTACCTGCTCAAAGGTCTTCGTTACGCCCGGGGGATCGTGCGGCGATGGCTCGGGCCCGAGATCAACCAGATCGTCCGCGAAAGCCAGCACGATCCGAAGAGCTTGCTGCAGGAGAGGATGCAGGAAAGCGGCCCGGTGGAGGTCTCCTACACCGTGGAGCGCGAGGATGGACCTCCCCACGACAGGACATTCGAAGTCAGCGTCTGGTCGGAGGGGCGCATGCTTGGCTCTGGGACAGGCAAGAGCAAGAAACGCGCGGAGCAAGAGGCGGCAAGGAATGCGCTGGCAAAACGAGATCAGGCCGGCGACGCCGGACGGAAGGGCCCTTCAGGAGAGGGCATGGCAGTACTGAAGGCGGGCTTTGATGACGCCGGCCACGCCCGGGCATAGGAGCTCGTGCCCCCTGGTACAGAAGTATCGCACGGTCTGACCCGTGACTATCGTCCTGCACACGGCGGGTACACCGTCCCGCGGCACGCAAAGCGCAAGGCTACCGTCTCTGGGGCTCTCCAAAGGATCGACGACGAGCCACTCCTGGCAGTAGGGCACTTCGGCAGGCGGCTCCATCCTGACGGCATACACCGACGACGACGTTCGCCCGGGGAGATCTATGTGGATCGTGTCCTGTGACCAGACCGGTTGCCCCTCGCGTGACACGCCTGAGGCGACAGGAACCGCCATCAACCTGTGGGCTCCTTGCCGCCTCATCTCAGGCATATCTGTCGGGGGCGCGGCGGGCTTTCCACCATCCTCGACCCTGGCCGAATACCTCTGCGCCAGCACCGCCCTCTTGAAGTCCTTCAGGCCCCGGAATTTCTGCTTGCCAAGCCAGTAGTATACGGACTTCTGCTCGGCGAAACCCATCCGGCGGGCCAGTTCTTTCACGGTAACCGAGGGGTCCTCGCGTATGATCGAGGCCATTCTCTCAAGGGAGTCTGTCACCAGGCGATACCTCCAGGGCGTCGGAGATATTGTCTAGTGTATAGTCAGAAACCTTTACACCATATCTGGATAATACAAATACAGAAACAGAGTAATGGCATGGCGCTCAGGTTTCCTTCAGGCCGGAGCGACATCTGGAGGACTTGACCGCCGGCCCCCAGAAGTACGCTTGACATACTGCGGTCCTGCGCAACGTGGGAGGGATACAGGCTGAGACTCAAGCGGCTCGAAATCCAGGGATTCAAGTCTTTCGCCGACAAGACGGTGCTTGACTTCGGGTCTGGCCTGACGTCCATCGTGGGTCCGAACGGGAGCGGGAAGTCGAACCTCGTCGACGCCGTGAGATGGGTGTTCGGTGAGCAGAATCCCCGGCTGCTGAGAGCTCAGCGCATGGAGGACCTGGTCTTCTCCGGAAGCTCCCACAGGCGGCCGCTGTCTTTGGCTGACGTCACCGCTGTGCTGGACAACGCGGACGGGGCGCTTGGCCTCGACTTCACTGAGGTGGCGATCAACCGGAGAATGGCGCGCGACGGCACGAGCGAGTATTCGATCAACCGCGTGCCCTGCAGGCTCAAGGACATCACGGACCTGTTTTCGGACACCGGCGCGGGCAAGGAGTCCTATAGTGTCATCGGCCAGGGTAAGATCGATGAGGTGCTGTCTGTCAGGCCTGAGGACAGGCGCGGGCTGTTCGAGGAAGCCGCGGGAATCGTGAAGTACCGCAACCGGAAGCGTGAAGCCCTCAAGAAACTCGACGAGACCAGCGAAGGACAGGTCCGCATCACCGACATCATCACCGAGGTTGAGACGGGCATCCCGAATCTTGAGGCTGAAACTCTGAGGGCTCAGAAGCATGAGGATCTGCAACAGGCGCTTTCCATCCTGGAGATAGGTCGCGAAGTCTGTAAGGCCGGCGTGCTCAGCAGGGCGCTTGATGAGCGGCGGGTAGAGGTCTTGGGCCTCCAGCAGAGATCGGACAGAGAAAGGGCCAGGCTATCGGAGCTTGACTCGGAGTACACCAGCGTCTCCCTCAGCCTTTCTTCAGTGGAAGAGCAGATATCCGGTCTCGCGACCAGGGCGGCGGACGCGGCGCAGGCTCAGGAGGCGGCCGAATCGAGGTCGAGCCTCCTCCAGAACGAGGCAGGAGCGCTGAAAGCCCAGATGGATGTCCTGCTCAGCGCCCAGGCCGGAGCCCAGGAGAGTCTTGCGTCGCTCGATGCTGCGATCACGAGTCACCAAGAAGAGATCGCCGCGCTCTCTGCGGTGGCGGAGGAGGCGGCCGACGCTGTCGCAGAGGCCACAGGACTCGTCGCCGCTTCGGAGGAGACCTGGCGGGATGTGTCTTCAAGACTTGATGCGGAACGCAAAGCCATGGTCGAGCACCGCTCCCGTGCGTCCGAGCTGCGAAGCCGGGCGTTCGGCCTCTCGTCGCTTGCCAGGAACACCTACCTGGATTCCCTGCGGGTCGACGAGGAGGGTAGGGGTGCGTTGCAGGAGATGGAGCGCCTGCGGCTCTCCTCAGCCGATCTGCAAGAGGAGGTCGCTGCCCGTCGCCTCGAACTTGAGGCTGCCCGGACCAGGCTCTCGGGCATGCCCGGCGAGATCCAGCGGCTGAGACGACTGTCATCGGGCCTGGAGTCGGAACTTGACGGCGTGAGACGGAAGACCGCTGCCGCGAATGGCAGGCTGACGAGCCTGAAAGAAAGCCGGGAGCGGCTGGAAGGTTACCAGGAGGGCCCTCGGAAGGTGCTCTCCCTCGCTCGTGCGGGTCAGCTGTCCGGAGTGCTGGGATCGGTCGCAGATGTGTTGAAGGTGGAGCCCGGCTATGAGAGGGCGCTGGATGCGGCGCTGGGCGGGGCGGTCCAGTACGTCGTGGTAGAGTCCTGGGAGAAGGCCGAGAAGGCGATCGAGGTCCTCAAATCGTCCCAGTCGGGGCGGGCCACGTTCCTGCCTCTCGACACCATCCGTGAGACCTCGCTCAACTCTCGCGAGAGTCAGGCTCTTGCGAAGGCCGGTGGAGCTGTGCTCGCGACCGGTCTCATACGATGCGACCCTGTCTTCAGGCCTGTTGTTGCGCACCTGCTCGGCAGGTGTGTGGTGGTGGCTGACCTTCCAGCGGCCGTGGGCCTGGGCAAACTTGCAGGGTTCGGCCTCAGGATCGCTACCCGCGATGGCGATCTGGTGAACCCGGGTGGCAGCATGACAGGCGGGGAGCGGCGCGGGCGGCAGGGCTTTTTCGGTCAGCAGGCCGAACTCGAGCGTGCGGAGCGCGACGCCTCAGACCTGGCAGAGCAGGCTACCGGCGTGGAGCGCCGCTACCATGAGGCAGTTGAGGAGCTCAAGCTCAGCGAGCAGAGAAGGCTCGAAGCCGCAAGTACGGCCAGGGCTCTTGAGCAGGAATGCACCGGAATGGAAGGCCAGATACAGACGCTTTCTCTCACTGGACAGTCATTGGAGCGCAAGATCGCCGAGATAGGACTCAGGGTGGCGTCGTTGAGCGACGAATCGCTGGCACACGCCGGCGCCGCGAAGGATGCGTGTTCGGAGGCTTTTCGGGTCCAGGAGCGGCTCAGCGCGGCTGAAGAGTGCGCCAGGGGCCTGGAAGCCGGCGCCGCGGCAGCCGACGCTGGACGTATGGCGGCACAGGCACATCTGGGTGAGGCGCGTGAGGAACTTGCGCGTGCAAGACAGGCGGTATTAGCGACCGCCCGTAGGATTGACGAGGAGATGTCCCAGCGCGAACGCCTGGCCGCTTCCCTTGATGCGAGAGCGCAGGAGCAGGCCGCCATGCAGGTGAAGTTTGAAGCCCTCCAGCAAAGCCTGGCCGAAGCCGTCAGACAGCGAGATCTTGTCCGGAGCATCAGGGCGGACGCGCAGCATGGCTTCGAGCAGAAACGTGCAGAGAGGGAGTCTCTGTCGACCAGGCTCATGTCGATCGAGAGGTCCATCAGGTCCACATCGCGCTCGCTGGACAACATCACGCTCCGCATGGTTGAGCAGGCTAAAGATGAAACGCGCCTGTCTACTTCGCTCGCGGCGCTGGATGAAGGGCTGAAGACACGATTCTCGGTGTCGCTGGTCGTGGCGCGTGCAGGGTATGCGGCTCTCGACCAGGCGGTTGAGCCGCGTATGGCGCAACTCCGGGAGGAGATTTCGGCCCTTGGCCCGGTCAACCCGTCGGCCCCAACCGAACTCACCCGGACCAAGCAGCGCCTTGCGTTCCTGGAATCGCAGAACACGGACCTGGAGAAAGCTCAGATGCAGCTGCGCCAGATAATCTCCGACATGGACCAGAAGATGAGCGAGGTGTTCACCTCGTCCTTTGCCCAGGTCCGCGAGAACTTCAGGCGAGTGTTCAAGGAACTGTTCGGCGGTGGCGAATCTGACCTGTGGCTCGTCGATCCCACCAATGTGCTCGAGTCCGGCATAGAGATCTCGGCCAGGCCTCCGGGCAGATCGAGCCAGGTGCTGTCGCTGCTGTCGGGAGGCGAAAGATGTCTTGTCGCGATAGCGCTTCTGTTCGCGATGCAACGGCTGCACCCAAGCCCTTTCTGCGTGCTGGACGAGATAGAGGCGCCGCTCGACGAGGCCAACGTGGAGCGATTCTGTGTGTTCCTGAGAGGGCTGGCCTCGGAGAGCCAGTACATACTGATCACACACCAGAAGCGCACCATGGAGATATCGGATGTGCTGTACGGCCTGACCATGCAG
>JAUYEF010000302.1 GCA_030691635.1 Bacillota bacterium | reverse complement strand
ACTAGCTTGGCTATGTGCGGAGACGACAACAACCGGAGCTTGGCAATTTCCCGGTCGGAGCGAATCCGCAGGAGGTTGTCTGGACCCAGCACTTTGATCGCCAGCAGGTCTCCGCTCATCGATAGCGCCTTAAAGACGCATCCTTGGCCACCTTCATCTACTGGCTGAAGAGTAGTATACGAAGGGAGTGCCGCGGCCAGCTCAGCCGGGGTTAGCGAGGGGTCGAACGGCCTGCTCATCGTTACCCTCTCCTTGCACAACTGTCCATTTGGCCTTTTGCCGAGAAAGCAACAGGCTACGAAGCACCCGGATTCTCTGGAATGTGCGATCCGGACTTAGCTGACGCACTGGCTTGGGTTGGATGGTGAGCTCAATACCCTGCTCGGAAACCACCAAGACACCAACTCCAGCCTCTTCAAAATGGGACGACCTGCCCCTCTTTTCCTTGATCGCCGCCGTAGGCATCGCGGCAAAGGATAGATCTGAGAAGTCGAGATTAAGCTTGGCCTGTTCAAGCACCTCCTGCCATCGAGCAAGCTTGGCTTCAACCGCGGCAACGCTTCGCGGCAGCAACTCGATCCATTCACTGGCCGCGTACCCATAGCGCGATATACGTTGAACCAAACCCAAGTCAACCAGTTCGTCAAGGTAGCGTTCATGCATATCATCAGGGGAGATAAATGTGGCTTTACATAAGTGCTGCAAAGATATGGTCCCAAAGTGAGCTATAAGTGACAAGACGTGTAACTTTGGGGTCGTTAATCTGGTCAGGCAATGACACTTCTGATTCCGGGCAACACTATCGGTATCAATAAGCACCACAGCAATATCCACGATTCTGTTGTTAACCGGCCACTCCTCGATTGTCGCGTAGTTACCATGCCAGCCAAGCACCTTGACTATCTGTGGACGGATGATCGGGATCATCTCCGCCTCGAGTGACAACAACGGCATACACCTCAAGTCAAGTGGGATTCTTCTTAATAGTACCGTGGCCAATGGTACCGTGGGTGATGTGGTCCGTCGCTACAGCCGTCCACACGGTTCTTCGACACTAGCGTCAATTGTCCTTGGAGATGAGCCATGTCCGTCTGGCAAGTCAGCTGATCCGTAACCTCTGGTCTTGATTCCCAGACTTCACTCAAATACCTCTCGAAACGGGTGAAAGGCACCGAACGCAGAACCAAGGTTTGAAACCCTAGTCGAGCCCCACCCAGGGCCTTTATCGTTGCTTTGCATATCACGCATCAAATCGAGGATTCGATAACACTGGGGTCAGAACAAACCCGGAGCCGTGATCGCGACGACCATAAGCCGACGCTCCAATCGACACCAGTGCCACGCCCCTGCCCTACTCCACCGTCACGCTCTTCGCCAGGTTCCTCGGCTTATCCACGTCCGCGCCACGCTCGATCGCCGCATAGTACGAGAGCAGCTGCAACGGTATCACCGCAAGCACCGGCGCGAGGTACTGGTGTGTCCTGGGCAGGCACAGTATGTGGTCCAGGTGCTTTTCCAGTTCCCGGCCGTTCTCCATCGTGACGCCTGTGACGTGGCCGCCCCGGGCCTTGACCTCGGTGATGTTGCTGATCGTCTTGTCCAACAGGTCGAGCTGCGTCGCAAGGGCGATCACCGGCACTCCCTCCGTGATCAGCGCCAGCGTGCCATGCTTGAGCTCGCCTGCAGGATAGCCCTCGGCATGGATATAGGATATCTCCTTCAGCTTCAACTGGCCCTCAAGGCAAAGCATGAAGTCCAGACCACGGCCGATGAAGAATGCATCGTCCCATTCGGCGACGAACTTGGCCACTGCCTTGACCTCATCTTCCATCTCCAGCACTCTCTGCGCCTTCTCCGGCAGCTCATTGAGCTCGGAGATCAGCTCATGGGCCAGATCTTGTGAAATCGTGCCCTTGGCCTGGGCGATCCATATCGCCAGCAGGGATCCTACCACCAGCTGCGTGACATACGCCTTGGTGGACGCCACCGCTATCTCAGGCCCGGCCCAGGTGTAAACCACGTCGCTCGCTTCCCGGGCGACTGAGCTGCCAACCACATTGGTGATGCCGATCACGTGGGCGCCGCGGCGCTTTCCTTCGCGGAGACTCGCCAGCGTGTCTGCGGTCTCGCCCGACTGGCTTATGACCACGAGCGGCCAGTCAGGCCCGACGAGCGGGTCCTTGTAGCGGAACTCAGAGGCGACGTCGATCTCGACAGGGATGCGGGCCAGGCGCTCGATCAGGTACTTGGTGACCATGCCGGCGTGGTAGGCCGTGCCACACGCGGTGATCGCGAGGCCGCGCAACCCGGCGAGTTCATCCCGCGTCAGGTGCACCTCGTCAAGCACGACGCGGGTCCGGTCCTCCGAGATCCGGCCCCGGAGCGTGTCGCGGATCGCTCTTGGCTGCTCGTGGATCTCCGTCAGCATGAAGTGCGGGTACCCGCCACGCTCCGCCTGTACCGGGTCCCATGTCACGTTGAACACGTTCTTCGAGACCGGCCTGCCTGTCGTCGTCATCACGTCCACGCCGCCGGACCGCAAGACCGCCATTTCCCCGTCTTCCAGCACGTAGGTCCTCCGGGTGTGACGCAGCACAGCCGGTATGTCCGACGCGACGTAGTTCTCGCCTTCGCCGAGCCCGATCACGAGCGGGCTGTCCTTGCGGGCACATACGATCATGTCCGGGTGCAGGCATGAGACCACGACCAGCGCATACGACCCGCGGACCTCTGCAACAGTGTCCTGCACGGCACGCACCAGGTCCCCCTTGTAGAACTCCTCTATGAGGTGCACCACCACCTCAGTGTCGGTCTCGGACGTGAACTTGTGGCCGCGCTCGAGCAGGCCTTCCTTGATTGAGGTGAAGTTCTCGATTATCCCATTGTGGACAAGGGCGAAATTCCCTGTGCAGTCCGAGTGGGGATGGGCGTTCCTGTTCGATGGACGGCCGTGGGTCGCCCACCTCGTGTGCCCGATACCCGTGGTGGCACCAAGCGTTTCGTGCTCAAGGATATCGGCGAGTTTCTTGAGGCGTCCTTCCGTCTTGCGGATCTCGATCGAGCCATTCTCCAGGACAGCGACACCTGCGGAGTCGTAGCCCCGGTACTCAAGTTTCGCGAGCCCTTCCATGATAAACGGCACGGCCTTGTTGGGGCCGACGTACCCGACTATTCCACACAATCCTTATTCCTCCCAGGTAAAGATAACGGCCGGACGCAGGTGCGGAGTGCGCACCACAACGCCGGCCGTGGTTGATCCTTTGCCGCCGTCCCACCCGTTTTGTCCCCTCGATCGCTCCAGGGTTTTGACGTGTGTCTCTCGGTCACGGCATGACCGGAGGGGACCCGCCGATGATCTCGAATTCCCCTCTCCTCGTCAACTCGCATCTGCCGCATGCCCGCTTGAATATGACCACTCGAACATGCCCACTTGAGCGTGCGGCAGGTTTCCCTACCTCTGCGAGTTCAGGCGCTTTAACTGCTCTGGACGAAGCACTTGCCTCCTCGACTTGTGGAGACAACGTGCCTCGCTGACCCTAACCACTCCCGGCTCGACGCTATGAAGTTGCCCTTGTTGCGTTCCACATCACCTCCGGCAGTTCTGGGGCGAGCGACCGTCGCGGGCCTCTCGCACATTCGGGGGGCCTCACTCCAGTTCGCGCTTCACC
Source organism: Bacillota bacterium (assembly GCA_030691635.1). Lineage (GTDB taxonomy): Bacteria > Bacillota > Sulfobacillia > JAUYEF01 > JAUYEF01 > JAUYEF01. The sequence goes on along the minus strand of JAUYEF010000302.1, from coordinate 3,394 downwards.
ACTTCCGCCAGGTTCTGGGCGATCCGCCGCGCCTTTCCGCTGTCTTCGCACTCCACCATCACGCGGACCAGCGGCTCGGTGCCTGATGGTCGCACCAGCACCCGGCCTCTGTCGCCGAGCTCATCCTCCGCATCTTCGATGGCGATGGCGATCCTGGCGTTCGCCTCGAACCGGTCGAGGCGGGTCACCTTGGTATTGACGAGCACCTGCGGCAGCCGTTCCATCTGCTTCGCAAGCTTCGAAAGAGGATAGCCGGTCTCCTTCATTATGCTCAACAGCTGGATCCCTGTCAGTATTCCGTCTCCCGTGGTGCCTAACTCGCTGAAGATGATATGGCCGCTCTGCTCACCGCCGAGGTTGTAGCCCTCGCGCCGCATCTCCTCAAGGACGTACCGGTCGCCCACGCGTGTCTTGAGGACACGGCCTCCTGCCTTCCTGAACGCGATGTCCAGCCCCATGTTGCTCATGACAGTGGCCACGACGGTGCGTTCCTTGAGCTGCCCCTTCCTTATCATATGAAGGCCGCATATCGTCATGATCTGGTCGCCGTCTACAATCTGGGCGTTTTCGTCCACCGCTATCAGGCGATCGGCGTCTCCATCGTGAGCAAGCCCCACGTCCGCGCCGCGTTCGATGACAGCCCGTTGCAGGGAATCAGGCGAGGTCGAACCGCAGTCAACGTTGATGTTGGTGCCGTCCGGCCTGTTGTGTATCGCATACACCTCTGCGCCCAGCCGCCGGAACGTCCTCGGCGACACGGCGCTGGCAGAGCCGTTCGCGCAGTCGATGACCACCTTGGTGCCTCGGAAATTCCTGGTGGCGGTGCCGACAAGGTAGTCTATGTACTGGTCGACTATTTCCGTGTCCATCTCCGACCTGCCGAGAGCTGAGCCCTGTATGGCCGCGGGCTTACGCGCCTTGAACAAAGCCTCGATCCTGTCCTCGACTTCGTCTCCCAGCTTGTAGCCGTCATGGCCGAACAGTTTGATGCCATTGTACTCGAACGGGTTATGCGAGGCCGATATCATCGCGCCGCCATCCGCGCCGCAGAGCCGTATGAGGCACGCAACGGCAGGCGTCGTGACGCATCCCAGCCGGACAACGTCGGCTCCGCCCGAGCACAGGCCCGCGCAGAGAGCTGCCTCGAGCATGTCTGACGAGGCCCTGGGGTCCGAGCCCACCAGGAGTTTGGGCCTCCGTGTCCTTGTGCCGAAGAACTCGACTGCGCTCCTGCCTACCAGGAGCGCATCCTCTGGCGCAAGCTCAGTATTCGCGACTCCTCGTACCCCGTCTGTGCCAAACAGCCGCCCCATTGCCTTCCCCCGTGCGCGGGAATTACCGCCTCTTTAGAGTGAGTTTAACGATGTCGCTGGAGAGCCCGGTCAGGTTGATGCCGTTCGGGAGGACGACCTGGACGTTAACCCCAAACTCGCCCTCAAACAGGCCCAGCGCGTCGACAAAGACTTCCAGGCTCTTCGCGGTGACTTTCTCCACTACCACCCTGAGCCCTTCGATGGTGACGCTCACTTCCGCCGGAGTGACGCTTGCCGAAAACGTCGTGGATGCATTCCTTACCGTGACCGGAACCTTAGCAATAGTCTTTTCAGCCCTGTCCTCAACTATTGATACCTTGACCTGCACCGATTTCGGCTCGACCAGGGAGACTCCCGGAGGTATGACGATGTCCACCTGCCTGTCGAAACCCGCGGATACGCCGGTGACATCGATGGGCCTGGTCGACACCGCCGTTATCTTCTGTAGCGCCTCTTGCGGCGCGCGTATCTTCACGGACTGCGGCTCGGCGGTCAGAGAACCGACCTTAAATCCCTCTTTCGTGGGACCTTGAGTCTCGGGTTTCACGGCCACCATCTTGGCCGGCGGAAGCTTGCGCATGGGCACTCGCGCCTCGACGACCTTCGGCTGAGCTTGGACATCCTTTATCTCCTGCCCGTCGACGTCCAGGACACGGAGCGGGACCGTGCGGATCACGTCACCGGTGGCGCCGGTTATGTCCACGTCCACCAGGGCCTTGACCACAAGCGCAACCCGGGACTTGGCGCCCTCGACCGTCGCTTCAGTCACCTTTGGGACACCGGTGAGGGGCGCATAGTCCTCCGCGGGATTCCCCGTGGGCCGTACCTCAACCTTGACCTTCTTCCTCAGGAACGTATCAGCCGTGATGCTCGCCTGGCCGGGCAGGACCTCCACCAGCTGGACACCGTTCGGCAGAGTGACGTCGATGGGTAGCGACGCTTTCCCCGGCTCCATGGCTTTCAGGTCAACGCCGGCAGAGATGTTGCTATCTTCGAGCAGGCTCATGGCGCGCCGCTGTCCCTGGAGCGTCACGGTGATGGTCTTGGGCACAAAATCCACCAGGACAAGCGATTTGTCCAGGTTCCGAACGTTGAGGTTGATGGACTTGAACGTTCGCGAGGTGAGGGGGTTCTGCTCCGAGGTGACCTGAAACCAAAGCGTCAGAGCAAGGACGATGGACAAGACACGTATGGTTATGTCCTTCTCCAGCCACTTGTCCAAAGCCAGACACCTCCCTGGCTAGCTACGGCTAAACACGAATGTGGGCTTGGTCTGGAGCAGCGCCGCAAGCATTTCGCGAAGGGCCCCAGGTTCGATGTAGCGGATTATCTTGCCCGCGTTGGCCAGGGATATGGACCCAGTCTCTTCCGATACCACAACGGCCACCGCATCCGATTGCTCTGAGATCCCGAGCGCCGCCCGGTGTCTCGAGCCGAGTTCTATGCTCAGGTTCGTCGCGTCCGTCAGGGGGAGGAAGGAAGCAGCCGCCATTATCCTGTCTCCCCGGATTATGACTGCCCCGTCGTGCAGGGGCGTCGTCGGCACAAAGATGTTGAGGAGCATTTCTGCGCTGACCTTGCCGTCTATCTTGATGCCGGTTTCGATGAAATCTCCCAGCCTGGTGTCACGCTCGATGACCATCAGAGCGCCTGTCCGTTGTTTGGACATGACGTCGGCCGCCTTGACCACCTCATCGATGACACGCCCGATGTCCTCAGTGTTGATCATTATGAACGGCCGGTTGATGAACCCGCCCCGCCCGATCTGCTCGAGCGCTCGCCGGAGTTCGGGCTGGAAGACAATGGGGAGCGCGACGAGAAGCACGGTCCTTATGTTCACAAGGATCCAGTTGATCGTGTAGAGCTTGAGCCACTGGCTGACCGTTGTCGCTATGAGCAGGACGATTACGCCCTTGATGAGCTGGACCGCACGCGTGCCCTTGATCAACATGAAGAACCGGTAGACCGCGTAGGCTACTACCGTTATGTCTATGAGGGCGATCAGGAAATCTCTCAATGTGAGGAACCGGACCTGCTCCAGCATTGTTGATCCCGCCTGCGACACTGCTCATCAGGGGATG
>JAUYEF010000214.1 GCA_030691635.1 Bacillota bacterium | reverse complement strand
GTCCCGCAGCCAAGAGCGTTGCGAATAGCGCCAGTATCGAGACTGTCATCCCGTACTGGTTGAGCAGGAACACGGTCAGCGCTCCGAAGATCGCTGTGCCCGACAGGTCCGCGAAATACAGGGCGTTGGCCGATTCGGGTCTCGCGCTGAAGACGATGGAGCTGATCGCTCCCCCTGCGACGAAAGGAATGACCCCGACCATGACGTAGATACCGGGCATCGCGTCAAAAACATTGAAGTACAGGGTGGTAATGATGATAGCATAGGCGCCGATAGCCACCAAGATGAGCGATGTCATTGAGACAGTGTCAAGGCCTTTTCCGAGACGGCTCTGCACCCACCATGCGCCAATACCCATGCCCATGACCGCCACGGAGACAACTATGAAAACGTAGTGGTACCAGAGGAGATACGAAAACACCCTCGTCAACAGGAATTCCAGAGAAAACAGCGATCCGGACAGCAAGAACAGCATCATCAAAATGGTCGAGATGGGTTTGCCCCGTAATGAGTAAGACTTGTCCGCTGACAAAGCACGCCCTCCCCGGGTCGATATGGCGCTACGCACGTCGACACGCCTAATGAGCTGGAACCGGAGAGGGTGACCGGTCCTCGCGCCTTTGCCGGAACCGACGGTTTGGGTTGAATCGCTTCAGCCTCAGGCTGTTGGTCACCACGGATACCGAGCTGAACGCCATGGCTCCTCCGGCGATGACAGGAGAGAGCAGGCCGATGGCAGCCAGCGGAATGCCCAGCGTGTTATAGATCAGCGCCCAGAACAGGTTCTGCTTTATGGTTCTCATCGTGGACCTGCTGAGCTCGATCGCGGTAACCACGCCACGGAGATCGCCACTAATCAGAGTGATATCGGCTGCCTCGATGGCGACGTCGGTGCCGGTGCCGATCGCGATGCCCACGTCGGCGGTCACAAGGGCTGGAGCGTCATTGATGCCGTCGCCGACCATTCCGACCTTAAAGCCCTGGGCCTGGAGCTTGGTAACCTGTTCGGCCTTACGCTCAGGAAGCACCTCGGCCATGATATCAGTGATGCCGACCTGGCGGCCGATGGCCTCAGCCGTGCGAAGGTTATCCCCTGTCAGCATGACCACTTTGATACCCATCCCGTGGAGCGCGGCAATTGCCTCTCTAGAGCCTTCCTTTATGGTATCGGCCAGGGCGATGAGCCCCGCGGGTTCACCATCCAGCGATACGAGCGTCACCGTCTTGCCCTCCAACTGAAGCCGGTCCATTTCGCCCTGGTAGGAAGCTGTGTCGATACCGTGAGATGAGAGCAACTTAGCCGTTCCCGCCAGGACTTGTCTGCCAGACACTCTCGCCTCGATACCGTGACCTGGAATGGCGTTGAATCCTGTGGCATCTTCAAGTTTGAGTTCTCTGCCTTCGGCATGTTTCACCATGGCCTGCCCCAGGGGGTGCTCCGACAGCCTCTCCGCCGACGCGACCAGTCGCAGGAGCTCCGTTTCATCCATGCTTTTCAGCGCAACCACATCGGTGACACTCGGCTCTCCACGGGTAATGGTTCCGGTCTTGTCGAGGACCACGGTGGTCAGTTCACCCGTGCGTTCAAGGTGCTCACCACCTCGGATGAGAACGCCGCTCTCAGCGCCGCGGCCAGTTCCGACCATTATGGCCGTTGGGGTGGCTAGTCCGAGTGCGCAGGGGCACGCAATGACGAGCACGGCAGTGGCGTGTAGCAGCGCCTTGGGCAGGTTGCCTTGATCCACCAGCAGGTACCAGACGATGAAGGTGCCCACCGCTATGAGGACTACGCCGGTGACAAAATGCCTGGATACGATATCGGCGAGCCGCTGGATGGGAGCCTTGGAGCCCTGTGCCTCTTCGACTATCCGCACGATCTGTGCCAGAGCAGTGTCCTTTCCGACCTTACTTGCCTCGAACTTGAACGAACCGTATTTGTTCACAGTCGCGCCGATGACCTCGTCACCCGGTTTCTTGTCGACCGGTATGCTTTCACCGGTCAGCATGGACTCGTCAACTGACGAGAAACCGTCTATGATCCTTCCATCAACCGCGATCTTCTCCCCGGGACGAACGATGACGATATCGCCGACTACGACGTCCTCGACCGGCACTTCGACTTCGATGCCCTCGCGCATAACTCGGGCTGTCTTAGCTCTCAAGCCCAGCAACTTACGAATAGCCTCGGACGTCCTGCCTTTGGCTACGGCTTCGAGCATCTTGCCCATGATGATCAGCACAAGGATTATCGAGGAGGTCTCATAGTAGACCATGGCGGTGCCCGCTTTACCGGGGAAGAACGTGGCAGCGACGCTATAGAAGTACGCTGCCGATGTGCCAAGCGCAATCAACACCGACATGTTGGCGCTCCTATGCCGCAGCTGGTTGAAACTATCAGTGTAGAACTGCCATCCACCGATGAACTGCACCGGTGTCGCAAGGGCGAACTGGAAATACGGGTTCCTGATGATCTCTGGATGTGGCAGGCTGAACAACTCCGCCAGCATGTACCACAAGAGTGGCGCCGAGAAGACAGCGGAGAACGCAAGCAGGTTCCGTTGCCTCTTTATCTCAAGCTCACGCTCGAGCCGCTCCCGGTCCTTGTCAAACTCCTGCCTGGATGCGATCGTGGCATGGTATCCGGTGTCTTCAACGGAGCGTATCAGGTCCTCTATAGCCACGACTCCGGACGCATACTCCACTGTGGCGCGGTTCGTGGCCAGGTTCACGGCCACGCCTGTCACGCCGGCCACGCCTTTGAGAGCCCTTTCCACACGGCTGGCGCAAGATGCGCAGGTCATGCCCGTTATCTTGAGTTCCAGACTATCGGTTGCGACTTGGTAACCAGCGTTGATGACGGCTTTGACAATCTGGGATTCGGGCTTTGCTCCATGCTGCACGGCAACCTGTGCAAGCCCCGAGGCGAAACTTACGGCTACCTCCTCTACTCCCGGTACTGACCGAATCGAATCCTCTATCTTGACGGCACACGAGGCGCAGCTCATTCCCTTGATCTTGAGCGTCAGGTTTCTAGAACCATTCTCTGTTGCACGATCCACTTGCTATCCCTCTCCATCTACCGCTTCTATCCTTAGAATGCCCGAAGCACACCGGTGGACACAAGAGCCGGCCGTGAACGGCCATCAATGGCTTTCTTACTGCGGGTCGCCAGCTGCCCCGGACTGAGGTGTCGGATCGGCTTTCTTCTTGTTTTCAGCATGTTCCCCATGGCAGCTCCTCCCCATGAAGAGCATCATTCCCACATGCATCAGCGGGCACAACAGCAGAAGCAAGAAAGGCAGTATCTCTTTCACGACTATAGCCTCCTCGATTTCTTGCATTGATCACGCGGCCAGTATAACATGGCATAATACTATGTGCAATAGTATGGTACATGGATAGGCCCTTTCCCACGGGCAATACTACTAAGCAGTGAACGATTCGGAAGGAGGAATGGAAAATGGCGAATACGCAGCAGATCAACCAGTGTATTCAGACCTGTACGCAGGCCGCCAACTCTTTACGCGGTGCGGCCAACACCGTACCCGAACCAGACGTGAGAGATATGCTTACGCAGGGTGCGCACCACATCGAACTATGCATCCGCCAGTGCCAGAGTGCCACCCAGATGCATTAGAGTCCTGATCAGGCAGATGGCAGAGCAAGAAAGGAGTGAGCAACGGTGATGACGGCAAACACTCAGGCGATTCAACAATGCATTCAGCAATGCGAACAGACCGCAAGCCAGCTCCGGTCCATGGCACAGGCGGAGGCTAATCCCCAGGTAAAGACCAAACTGGGCGAAGGCGCCCATCATCTGGACCTTTGCGTCGTTGAGTGCCAGTATTCGCTTCAACAACGATCAACATCCGGGTCATAGCAGCGCCAACGCAGGAATAACTCGAGAGGCGTAGACAGCCGGCAAGAGATTGTGCCGGCTGTCTACGTTGTGCGCTGTTGCACCAGGCTCCTGTACCAGTCGTTACGCGTCAACGGCAGGCGTGAATTCCCGCTCGCTTCAGGCTTGACATATAGAACCTGGAACACACTGAGGATCCCGGACGTGAATGCAAATGCTCCACCGGACATAAAGAGCCTCCACACCCTGTATGTTGGCTCATCAACAAACTCAAGGGCGCGTTCGTGCATGTTCTCCAGTCTGCGAACCCAGTGCCTCAAGGTGATCGCATAGTGCTCCCTCAGGCTTTCCAGGTCGCGTACCTCTAGGCCAGTGTCCGCAGCAATCTGGAGCTGGGCCGTAACAGGAGTCAGTTCACCGTCCGGAAACACGTATTTCCCGCTGAATGACGGCCCAACCCCTCGGTGCTTCTTGGTGCCGAGGCAAGTCCCGTGGTTGAGGAAGACTCCGCCGGGCCTCAGCAGCCGGGCCGCTT
>JAUYEF010000187.1 GCA_030691635.1 Bacillota bacterium | reverse complement strand
GCGCCCGTGGTGCGGGTCGCCGGCGGCGTGCGCGGTGCGTCCGTGGAAAGTAAACTTGACCGAATTCATGGCATTGGAGCTGTTGTTCCACGCCGCGTTAAGCGAGCTCGGGTGCCAGGTGATGGCCGCGTCCACGTCCTCGAACAGGCCCGCCTTGACCATGAACACCTTGCCCACCAGCGTCTCCTCGGCCGGGCAGCCGTAGTACCGAACGGTCCCGGGGATCCCCTGTTCCTCCATCTCGCGCTTCACCGCCGCAGCCGCGCCCACCGCGCCCACGCCAAGCAGGTTGTGGCCGCAGCCGTGCCCCGGCGCGCCCGCGCGATGGGGCTCCTTCACGGGGATTGGCTTCTGCGTAATGCCCGGCAGCGCGTCATACTCTCCGAGGAAACCTATCACCGGCTTGCCGCTGCCCCAGCTGGCAACGAACGCGGTAGGCATTCCGGCGACGCCGCTATCGATCGCGAAACCCTCCGCCCGCAGGAAATCCTCCTGGTCCTTGGCGGACTTCAGCTCTTGCAGGCCGACCTCCGCGTATTCCCAGATCCGGTCGCTGAGGTCGATCAGGGCCTGAGCTTTCTCGTCAACCCACGCGACGGCCTGCTTCCCTTGCTCCAAGCTGGCACCTCCTAATCTTGTGGCCTCCTGCGCCTTGCACTGTGAGATGTTCGCTGCTGTGCGGCGGCATCCTCCGCCTCACGAAAGAGCCTGGGCCGGGCGAGAGGGAAGGCCCTGCAGTAGCCCGAGGCAGCGGCAAAAACCCTCCAGACGACTTCCTTGTTTGCGCGCGGCGAAAGGGATGTAGCCCTGGCTGGCTCCAGGATACGTATTCCGCTCGGCCAGTCGAATTCTGCCATATGGGTTTCAGTGCTTGGTCTTGAGGCCATAGAACATAAGGCGAGAGAGTGTCCGGGCGAAGAGCCGTATCTCTTGATTGTGCCCGACAACCTGTACGCATGTTGGAACGACGGTACGCGGATAGGAGTACCGTTGCCCAGAGAAGAGCAGGTGGCTCTATTTCGTGGTCAGGGGCGGTGCCTGCGCAGAGCCTCCGCGAGAGCGGCTAGGATGCTGGGCAATACGACGAAAGAACTCGGGAACATCTGTGCTGCCCCACCCCCATTCTTGCGCAGACAAGTCGGCGTAGCCTGTGCGCCATCGAAATAGTTGAGGAACAGGCGGAGCAGTACGGGGTTCAGGTACTTCGCACTGACCGCATGGTGCGTACCGTCCAGGCTCCGCTTTAGCTGCTGGCGAGTTCGTCCGTGTAGACGTTCGTGCCTGGCAACACCTTCTCGTACATGATTGGCATGAGCGTCTTAGCCCTAACATCGGGAACCACCTGCGCGACAATCTTGCCCTGAAGCTCCACAACATAGGTAACCACAGTCTTGCCTGCCGCGCCACGTCCGCGCAGGCAGCAGGGCCGTCCAGACGCAGCATGTACCGCCGTCCCAATAGAGAAACAGCGTGTCGCGGTACAGATAGGGGCATCGAGCTCTACCAGTTCAGGCTCAGCGAAGCCTGCACCGACTCTCCCCTCCCCCGGGCCCTGACGGCAGCCGCCGCATTCCTCACAGCTGCCGGGACCAGGCCCCCGAGGCATACAGCCGCCACCAGCACGATTCCGCACGCATCAGCCGCTCCGGCCGTGAGCCCGAGCCGCAGCCCGATGTGCTGTGACGCCTTCAGGACCAGGTAAGCCGAAACCAGGAGGACGCCTATCAGCAGCGTGGAGAGGCACCCGGACTCCGCGGTCTGCCTCAGGCGGGGGTTGACGGCATCGAAATTGGTGTCGCCCACGGTCATCATCACCCCGACGGCGGTGATCGTAACCGCAGCCGTGACAACCAACACCGCGGCCCGTAGGAGGTCCGCGACCGTACCCGTGCCCCGGAGTACAAACACGCCCGCGAAGACCAGCCCCATCACGGTCGGCGGCAGGGCAAAGACCAGTACCTTGGAGACGACACGGCTGTGAGGGCTCAACGGGAGGGTGGACACGTGATAGAACGAACTGCCCTCGACCCCGAACGACATCATTGAAAGCGTCCCCGCCACCATAGCAGCCGCCGCGGCGGCAAAAGCCGGCATCAGGAAGTCGCTGGCGTCGAGGAATCTGGGACGGCTGATGAGCACGTACACAGCCCAGGCAAGCGGCATCGCGATGGGTTGCCACAGCCTCGGGCTGCGCGTCAGGATGGCCCAGTCGCGCCTCATGAGCGCAGGGAGGACGCCCGCACCGACCGACATGCTTCTGGCCGCCGTCCTCCCCGCCGCAGCCCGGGTTGCCCGCCTCCTGCGGGCGCTTGACAGGCCAAGTCCCCGGGCGTACGCACCGGCGCCGGCGATCGACAGAAGCCAGACCACCCCTGCCGTACCCGAGAGTCCCACCAGCACGACCAGCACTCCGGCTGACACCGGACCATTGGCGATGAAGTAGAGCCCGAGGGCCGGCCACGCGACCGGCGCGGCCAGTGCAGCGGCGAAGACCGCGGCGGGGCTCCTGAGGGCTGCCGCCAGCCCCCGGGCCGCCGTATCGACCAACCCCGCAGACCCCGCTGGTGACCGGAACATGGAGAGCATATAGAGTGCCGCGAACAGCAACGACCCTACAAGCTCGATGGCCTCCCTGGCGCGCGTGGTGGTGGCCAGCCGGCCCACCAGTATCGACACCAGGATGGCAGTAGCCGAAGTAAGCGCTGACAGCGCGATGAGAAACAAGGGGTACAGGGCGAGAGCGTGCCACGCGCCGTACTGAACCGCGTAGGCTGACATCGCCGGCGCGGACGTGATGACGACCGGACCGATCGTGCCCAGGGCGGTTTCGGCTGCCCTGGCCAAAACGATCCCTCGCCTGTTGAGGGGCAGCCCCATCATCCAATCAAGGTCCGAGCGCATGAAGAGAACGTCATTGGCCCGGAACACGCCCAATACGAGCCCCAAGCCGCCGCTCAGGGCAAGAAGGGCCGCCAAAACCCCCTCAGGGGCGGAAGTGAGCATGCCGATGGCATTGGGGTCCACGGCGACTGCGAGAAACATTGCGCGGGCCAGATTGTACTGAACGACAAACAGGATCAGGCTTCCGATGGCCACCACCAAATCCCTGAACACGGCCCGATCGTCTCCCTGCACCAGTTGCCGCCCACGGCGGGCGCGCAGCCAGGCCAGGTCCCAGAGCAACCGGAAGGTTCTAAACGGGCCGTTCACTGCGGTCACCGCCCACCAGAGCCTCCACTATCCCGGAAAGCTCTGCCGGGTGCGAACCTGTGAGCTCCAAGAACACGTCCTCAAGCGACGACGCGCCCGCCACCGACATCGCCCGGAGTTGCGCCAGGGAACCTTCAGCAAGGAGCTTGCCTTTGGCGATGATCCCCACCCGGTCGCAGAGGGCCTGGGCCAGCTCCATGATGTGTGTACAGAGGAATACGGTGCGGCCCCGGTCCTTGAGCAGCCGGAGCAGGTCCTTCACAAGCCGGGCCGAGGAGGGATCCAACCCCTCCGTCGGCTCATCCAGGAACAACACCTGCGGGTCGTGGATCAGGGCGCCGGCCCACGCCAGCTTGTTGCGCATGCCATGGGAGTAGGAATCGCACGGCGAGTCGGCTGCCTCCGACAGCTGCATGAGGTCAAGCCATTTCTGGACCCTCTCCTCGCGGGGCCCGGGCAACTGGTATACCGCAGCCAGGAATCTGAGATGCTCCCTGCCGGTCAGCTTGGGATAGAGGAAGGCCCGGTCCGGGACATAGCCGATCAGGGACTTGGATCGCTCTGGCTCTCGGGCGACATCGTGGTCGCCGATAGACACCCTCCCGCTGTCAGGAAGCAGCAGGCCCACGGCCAGCTTGACGCTGGTCGTCTTGCCTGCCCCGTTGGGCCCGAGGAAACCGAAGATCTGTCCCCCGGGAACGCTCAGCGTCAGATTGTCGACCGCCCTGACGGTGCCGAAGGACTTGGTAACCCCCTCGAATGTGAGCATCCGCCCCAGCCTCCCCCGTCCCCGGTCCGATGCCTACATATTCTCCCAGTCATCTGCGCTTCCTCCGGGGTGCGTCCCGAAAGGGCCGTGAAGGTCTCCCCAGGTTCAGGGAGGGCTATTCGCCCTGCTGGCCTCCACTCGGATGCCCTAGAATCCTCCAGGGAGCCTAACGCGGACAGCGGAATGTTGACGAGCCGGTCCTCCCTGCGATAGCGCGACAAAGAAGTGCGAACGCACACCTCCGGCCTCTACTTGTCGCGGTAGATCCTCAGGCTTTTCGATTTGAGGTTTTCGGTCCCTTTGATTTCTATTGAAGTGCTCCGGGCCCTCGAAGTGGCCAAGTGATTTTTCCTTCCCGGTTGTAGCGGTCCTGCAGCTGAGCCAGTTTGAGCCGCTCGGCCTCGGTAATCGCCAGGTCCTCATCCCAGAATGCCGGGATGGAGGGTTTGGTTTCGCTGACCCAAGCCTCATGAACTCCCAGGTCGAGAAGGAACTGCAGGAGAGCCTCCACCTGGTCGTTCCTGATCATCCCTTTGGACAAGACTGTGGAAACGCTGACGTGCATTACGTCCAGACTCTCAGGATGCCCATGGCGTTCAGTGCAGTCCGAAAAGCACCCGGGTGCCTGCGCGCTCGGCCGTGTTCCTCAGCCCGCCAGTGGTCCAAACTCACCGCCACCGTGAAAACGCCGGCCTTCTGGAGGTCGACCGCCAGCTGCTTGGTCAGGCCGTGCCGTCGAGCCAGCGAACCCAAGCGCTCAAGCAGCACGCGCTGCAGCCAGGCCACAGCCCTCTTGGTCAAGGTTCATGTCATACCAGATCGGGATAATGGTTTCTGGGGATACCTGCTGATTGGCCAATTGGCTAACCAGTTCGGCAAAGGCCAGCGAGCGGCTTAAGTATCGCGCGACCAGTCGAGGACTCAAGAAAAGCAGGTAGTACGAACTGCCCACTAGAGCTACCCTTATGCGCTCGGTAATGACCACGCCTGCTACGTTGTCCCGCCGAGCGTAGAAGACCTGGTAACCTCTATTGGTGAGTTCCTCCACCACTCCAGTGACAAAGTCATGGTCGTCATCCGCATAGCACGCGAAGAGATGCCAACCTTCAATTGCAGGCATTTTGCACCCTCCCCGACTACGAATTCCACCGACACCCGACCTGGGCACTTCCGTGAGGCTATGTGCCTCCTATCGTTCAGGACCCACTTGGCGGCTTGGCGGTCAGCACGGTGAGCCAGAGCGGCTATTGCCGACCGAGCGCAACAGCCCAAACCGATCCAGCATCGCGTCAACCTCACGACCCAATCGAGTCCGAGCTAGGCGGTCCAAGCGGCCCACGAAGCCGGAGTTGACAATACCCATCTCCATGCCCTCCAGTTCGGTAACATAGCCGGTCTCTGCAGCCCCATCGGATCTGCCCAGCAACTTGGCAACGCCACGGACGACATCCATACCGTTGCACAGGATGACCTGAGGCTGGTGGTTATGAATCTGGGTCGCCAGATAGGGCAGGCAGTTGCGGATGACCAAGTTAGCGTCGGTGTCCGGCGGAGGGAAGCTCCTTGACGAGCACTTGACTAGGTCAGTATGAGCTACGCCCTCGGGCAGGCCCAGGTTGTCAAACAGCCGGGGCGACACCGAGCGGTAATTGCGAAAGAAGGGGTCACGCTTCAGACCCGCTGAGCTGGGTACTGCATCATCCTCGAATGCGGCTCCCAACTGCTCTGCAGTGCGCTTATCAACCCAGTCGGTGTCCTGCCGAGGGTTCAGGCCGATGATCCAGACAGTACTGTCCCGCCTGCCCTCAAGGTACTCCTCGGGCCGGTAGCCTCTCCGGAAGCAGAGGCTCGGGCATCGGTCACAAACATGCTGGCCCGCCAACACTAATCCTCCTCCGGCCATTTCGGAGTCAAGCCAAACAAGACATGTGCTGGCTCTCCTGGGTGTTCATTGAGTGCGGTGCCGTCTGCGGGAGCGTTGTAGGCAATCCGCCAGCAGGAGATGTCCAACGGGCTGATGGCAAAGGGGTTGAGCCACAAAACGGGAGGCCTTCTCGCTATTGACCAGGGCTTGAGGTCTTTGACAAGAAGTACGGCGCTGATGTGTCCCGGCGTCGCCTTCAGGAAGAAACCATCGCGCTTTGAGGGGGATACCGGCGCACCCCAGTCCGCCCCGAAGAGGACATCCACTACATCGATGTCATCCACAAAGGAGAAGTCGCTGGTCTGGTTCACGGCGATGATTGTTGGGGAGTTGGCGTCGCCAAAGGCAAGGGCTTTGCTGCACAATGCCCTTGCCAGGGACCTGCCTGTGTCCACGAGCCCAGTCGGCATGTGCCATATGACCAAAGACCGCCCGGCTTCACCCCTGCTTTCCGGAACTTTCGGGTAGGCCGAAAGCTTCAGGTTCCACCCTGTCGGGTGGGTGAACGTCCAGCAGGGGTAAGGCTCGCCTGCCACCTCATTCCGAGCTTCCGTATCATAGTCAAGTCCGCGTAGCTGTGCCTCGGTGTATGCCTTGACATCCAGGACTGCTTCTGGCGATGGTGGATAGCCACTTGAGGAATCCAGGCCGAGGTGGAAATCCGGCGAGCAGATCCGTCCGAGTTCGTCGAGCATCAGATTCCAGAGCTCTAGGTTGCCCCATAGCGAATCGGACTCGCAGGTAGCGGTGGCTTCCATCATGATTTCGACGTTATTCTTAGTTGCAACAAAGTCCGGACTGGCAAGTTGCTTAACCGTGTTGTACCCCTGTACCCGCAATAGCTCATTGCAGTAGAGCTCGAAGAATGCCCCTATGTGCTGTCGGTCATCCTCGCTTCGAAAGCGGCGGCGCAACTCCGTTCTCGCCTCGGGGGAGATGCGCTGAAACCAGTCTTCCAGCAGCGACCGGATCAGACCGACGCCTGGCCTTGTGCTCAGCCGCATGTACCGATAGGCGGACATGGCGAATGGGCGGGGACCCAGCAAGCAAGGCCTAGCCGGACCAAACAGCGTATGTGCAGGCTCCATTTCGGCGGGGGGAGCAAGCCTCTGCTCGATTTCGGTCTTGGTCACGGGCTCCACACTCCTTCGGCATCCTTCAGTGTCGATAGTGCACCCCTGCATTCCCGGCAGACAGGGCGTCCTCGGTATTGCTTCTCAGTCTCCGCCCCGCAAAACGCGCACTTCGCCTTCCACTGCCTCAACACGATGTCCTCGCCCTGCACCAACAACTCAACCGGCGTACCGGGCTCCAGCCCTAGCAACCGCCGGAGTTCAACTGGTTAACCACTCGCCCTAGTGAATCTGGGCGACGGATATAGCCGGTGGATCGCACAGTGCCACTCCCCTTAGATGGGAGGAATTGGACGGGTACGGGGGAATGTCCTCCGTGTCGCACAAAGATGGCGGTTTGAAGACGATACCTGTGTTCCAGGAGGAGTGCCACAGCGCAACACTCGAAGTACTGCCGGACCAGGTTTCCCGATGCAGGAATTAGCCCTCGGGCAAGGTTAGAATACGAAGCGACCAGCGCCGATAGTGCCGCATGGACATAGGCGAGAACCCATGCCCGCTGCTCGCTACCGTCCCACAATTCGGAGAGAGTTTTGAGTTCCTGCTGCCCACTGCATAGCGCTATTCACGAACTGCTGTGCACTCTCTCCAAGCACCTCCTCAAAAGCCTTTGTCGCAGGCGTTTCACGCCCCAGGACTGCCGAAAGTGTTTCTCATCAGATTGGTCTACACTCACTAGGCTCACCATCCTCTGCAGTTGTCTGCCTCAGCACGATGTCCTCGCCCATCGTCAATAACTCAACCGGCGTGCCCGGCTCCCACCCTAGCCGCTGCCGGAATTCAACTGGGATGACCACTCGCCCCAGCGAATCCGGGCGGCGGACTTAGCCGGTGGAGAGCACGGTTCCACTCCTCATCAATGGGAGAAATTGGACGGGAGTGAGGGAATGTCCTTTTCCGGGTCGTCTCAGAGACGTTTTGGTGCCTAGACAAACACTACATACTGATCCCGAAGCTCGTTGAGAATGAGGTATGGGAACTTGACCGCTGCTACTCGGCAGAACTCGCCGACAATGTCCACCCTCTCCGAAGGTGTACGCAGAAAAGCCAACCATGAATCTGGACGATATCTAGTCCAGACGATGGCGACCACCTGGTCCAGGCCATTGAGACCACTTGTCGGAGCGGAGCGACGCATGGGGTCAACTCTACTCCTGATCGGTTTGGCGTTCGTTCACCGGGACCTTCCCCACACACTCGCCCCGTGCCGACTTTCCACACAGGGTGTTCGGCTCTCGTCGTGGACTCATGAATCGTCTGGTTGCGCCGAGTAATTCACAATTCTCGCCCGGCCCTGCTAGTGGGGCTGCACGACGTGGAGAGCCAGGCAAGCGTGCAAATATGGTTTGGGGGTCGAAGGGTCAGTGGTGCTGCGGCGGATGTATATTCCGACGCAAAACGACCACCCGTTACGATCCAAAGCGACCGCCCATTACGACGGAAACCGACCACTCAACTAACTGCCTGAGGTAGCGGTCGGGACCCCGTAGCTACGGAGCAGGGCGCACGGACAGGCCTTTCAGGGGCCACCAGTAGAACCTTCCGCGTCGGTTCAGAATGCGGAGGGATGGTGGCAGCCAGCATGAGGAGGAGACTGTCAGTGCGCAAGATCAAAGAGGCCCTGCGGCTTCGTTACGCCTGCGGCCTGGGCATCCGTCAGATCGCCAAGAGCTTGGGCCTGTCCCACAGCACGGTCAGCG
>JAUYEF010000167.1 GCA_030691635.1 Bacillota bacterium | reverse complement strand
TTGGCCCGAGGCTGAAGCCATCGCGGAGTCTCTGCGCAGATGCTACCAAGAGGTGCGTGCCGAAGTGGCAGGCAGCGTCAGGCGCAGGAAAGAAGCTGTGAAGGACCTGGACATCGTGGTGGCGGCGCCGGAGGAAGCCATCCCAAGGGTGCTCAGTTGCTTCAAGGCCACCGAAGGGGTTGCCTCGGTCGCGTCCGAGGGCCAGACCAAGTGCAGCGTGAAACTCGACGGCGGCATGCAGGTAGACCTCCGCATCGTGGCGCCCGGCCAGTTCGCTTCCGCGCTTGCGCATTTCACAGGCTCCAAGGAACACAATGCCCGGCTCCGCGGGATAGCCCGCGACCTGGGGATGAAGATAAACGAGTACGGCGTCTTCGAAGCTGAAGACGAGCAGCAGTCTCGTTGCGAGATAGCCGGTGAAGAGGACATCTACCGTCTGCTGGGCATGGAGCATGTGCCGCCGGAACTGCGGGAAGACACCGGGGAGATCGAAGCCGCCATTGAGGGGCGGCTACCGGACCTGCTGGAGCAAGAGGACATCAAAGGCGACCTTCACGTTCATACAGCCTGGACGGACGGCATCGACGGTATCAGGGCCATGGCTGAGGCAGGCAAGCAGCGAGGCTACGAGTACCTGGCCGTCACAGACCACTCCAAAGCCCTCGCCTTCGCCAAGGGGCTCAACGCTGAGAGACTCTCTGCACAGGGCCGGGAGATAGACGCTTTGAACGAGCAGATTGAGGGAATCAAGGTCTTGAAGGGGATAGAAGTCGACGTGCTGGTTGATGGATCCCTGGACCTGCCTGACTCCGTCCTTGAGACTTGCGATGTGGTGGTGGCGTCGATCCACTCGGGGTTCAGAAACGATGAAGAGCAGATAATGCGGCGGCTCGAGGGCGCGTGCAAGAGCCCGCATGTCGACATCATCGGCCACCCGAGCGGGCGCATAATCGGGCACCGCAACCCGTACTCGCTCGACATACACAGGCTTTTGGACACGGCGGCCAGGACAAAGACCGCCATCGAGATAAACGCGTCTCCGGACCGTCTCGACATCACCGACCAGCAGGCCCGCGCTGCTAAGAAGGCCGGCGTCAGGATGGCGATAGATACCGACGCGCACAGCCGCAGGGGCCTTGGGGATATCGTCTTCGGCGTCTCTGTCGCCCGGAGAGGCTGGCTCGAAAAGCACGACGTCATAAACACGATGTCGCAACAAGACCTGCAGGATTTCCTCAAATGACGGCTCCGGAGGTCGAGGAACACGAGGGCGCTTTTGCTGTTTGTGGACGGTCTCGGAATCGGAAAGCGTGACGGAAGCAACCCGCTGCATTTCGGCGACTACCCAGGGCTGCGCAGGCTGGCTGGTGGGGTGTCGCCTGCGGGGCTTGAGCCGGGTGGCGTGGCCAGGAGCGATGAGGCGTGCCTCGTGGCGGTGGACGCCACGTTCGGCGTCCCGGGCCTGCCCCAGAGCGCGAGCGGCCAGACCGCGCTGCTTTCTGGTGAGAAGGCGCCATTGATCGTGGGACGGCATGTCAACGCGTTCCCGACGAGGGCCCTCAGGACGATCCTTGCTGAGCGCAACATCCTGAAACATTTCGTGGACCGGGGCTTCCGCGCCACATTCCTGAACGCGTACCGGCGACTGGACGAAAACGGGCGACCGTTAGGCAAGAGGCTATCGTGCACGACGGTGGCGACCATGGCCGCCGGCGTGGATTTCCGGACACTCGACTCGTTGCGGCAAGGGACCGCCGTGCTCCACGACATAACCGGTGAAAACGTGAAAGCGCAGGGGTTCGATGTGCCGGTCCGGACTCCGGGTGAGGCCGCACGCGCTGCGGCGGGAGTAATCGCCGCGAACGATCTGACTCTGTTCGAGTATTTCATCACTGATATCGCGGGCCATTCGGGAGACGCGGCAAAATGCGCGGAGGCGCTCGGCCGGCTGGACAAGTTCGTGTCCTGCCTGCTGGACGATCTGGATCCAGACGACACGCTCGTGGTGCTCTCAAGCGATCACGGCAACATCGAGGACTTGACGACGCGGTCTCACACCAGAAACCCGGTGCCTTTCGCGATCTGGGGCGGGCGACCGGAGTTGCGTGAGCGCATGGTTTCTGCCACGACGGACATCGCGGGCGTGCCCCTTGCCATACAGGACGCGGTCATCTGATGGATAGCATGCGAGAGGAGATGCGCAAATGGCTCCGGCGATCGGGTCAACAGCGTTCATAACCGAATTCGGCTGGTGCGGGCTTGCCTGGACCGAAGCCGGCATCTGCGCCGCCACGCTGCCTTCTGAATCGCGAGAAGCCGCCGGCCGAGAGCTCTCCCGGAAGCTGCAGTACGCCGGCATTTCCAGTCCTGAGCCGTCCATCGCGATGACGGCCGACGCGCGGGCAGCCCGAAAGTGGTGTGAAGACTATTTCCGCGGAGGAGCCTTCGCGCCGGGATTCCGGCTGGACCTGGAACACACGACAGGTTTCCAGCGGCGGGCGTGCGGCGCCTTACTGAAGATCCCGCGTGGGCAGGTGAGGAGCTACACGTGGCTCGCCGCAGAATGCGGCATGCCGCAGGCGCCGAGGGCCGCCGGGACGGCGTGCGCGAGAAACCCGCTGCCCGTCATCGTCCCGTGCCACAGAGTGGTCCGGAGCTCCGGATCCGTCGGCGGCTTTGCCGGTGGCCCAGAACTGAAGCGACGCATGCTCGAGCTCGAAGGGGCGATGCCCGGCCGGGCCCGGCCCGGCACGCCAGAGCAGGCATGCCCCTCTTGAGACTCTTTAGGGTGGTGTCTTGTTGGACCAGAGAACGCTAAGGGCGCTGGAGTTCGACAAAGTCGTGGCCATGCTGACCGCCCACGCGAGTTTCAGCGCGGGCTCAGCGCTCTGCGCTCGCCTGGAGCCTCTTGATGATCTTGAATCCGCCCAGGCCGCGCAGGCCGAGACAGCAGAGGCGCTCGCCTGCCTGCGTCTGTCTCAATCACCTCCGTTCGGCGGAGTGACGGACGTTCGCGAGGCCGCCCAGCGGGCGCATATCGGAGTGATGCTCGACCCCCACGACCTTCTGCAGGTGGCCGACCTCATCGGCGGGTCGAGGAAGATCAAGAAGTTCTTGGGCGATCTCTCTCCTGATTACCCGGTTCTCCGGGGCCTGGGAAGCCAGATCGTCGTCGCCGCGGACGTCGAGAAGAGGGTTCGCGACGCGATATCGGATTCCGCCGAAATCAGGGATGATGCCAGCCCAGAGCTGCTGCGTATACGGCGGGCTCGCAGGATCGCCCAGTCGCGTATACGGGACAGGCTTGAGGGCCTGATCCGCTCGTCTGAGGCGCTGAGGTTCCTCCAGGAGCCCATAATCACGGTGCGCAACGGCCGTTTTGTCGTACCCGTCAAGGCGGAGTTCAAGTCCGCCGTGCCCGGCATCGTCCACGACCAGTCCCATTCCGGGGCGACCCTGTTCATAGAGCCGATGGCTTCTGTTGAGGCGAACAATGAGGTCCGGCGGCTCGAACTGGAGGAACGGGACGAGATTGAGCGGATCCTGCTGCGCCTTTCCGCGATCGTGGGCGCGAGCCGCGACGACATCGCCCTCACGGTCAAGATGATAGCCCGGGTGGATTTCGCGTTCGCCAAAGCGCGTCTCAGCGCCGCCATGAACGGCGTCGAGCCCCGCCTGGGCGACGACTTCAAGATAGACGTGAGGCAGGCCAGGCACCCGCTGCTCAAAGGCGACGTTGTCCCGGTGGACGTCAGGCTCGGGCAGGACTTCGACACACTTGTGATCACCGGACCGAACACGGGCGGCAAGACCGTGACGCTGAAGACGACAGGCCTGTTGACGTTGATGGGACAGGCCGGGCTGCATGTGCCGGCGTCCAGCGCGTCAAGACTGTCAGTGTTCAACCAGGTCTTCTGCGATATCGGCGACGAGCAGAGCATCGAGCAGAGCCTGAGCACGTTCTCTTCCCACATGAGGAACATCGTCAGGATCGTGAATGAAGCGGGTGAGGGCAGTCTCGTGCTGCTGGACGAGATCGGCGCCGGCACGGACCCTGAGGAAGGCTCGCGGCTGGCAATGTCCCTGCTGGAGCACCTGCATGCGGCGGGATGCAAGACGGTCGCCACGACACACTATAGCGAGCTGAAGTCGTTCGCATATCTCACCGACCGCGTGGAAAACGCCAGTGTCGAGTTCGACGTCGAATCGCTGAGGCCGACGTTCAAACTGTCCATAGGTCTCCCGGGCCGCAGCAACGCCTTCGAAATCGCCTCCCGGCTGGGGCTCGACAGGCGTATCATCGACAGGGCCAGGGCGATGCTTTCGGACGAGCACCTGCAGGTCGAGCACCTGATCGGGGAGATACAGGCCTCAAAGTTCCAGGCCGACGAGGAAAAGCGCAAAGCCTTCTTGACCAGCCTGAAGGCCCAGGAGCTCGAATCCGAATACGACTCAAGGCTGCGGCAGCTCAAGGCGAGGGAGAAAGAGATCCTCGACCGGGCGAGGCAGGAGTCGTCTTCCCTCGTCGCGCGTGTCCGGGCGGAATGCGACGAGGCGCTGAGAAAGGTGAGGAGCGCCGCGTCAAACCCGCGTCTCTACCAGAGTCTCCAGGGCGAGGTGCGCGACGTCCTGAGACGCGCCAGAGCTGAAGCGGACATCCCGGAGGAGCCGCAGCGGCCAAGAGATGCGGTGGAACCCGGCGGTCTGGTACCAGGGATGATGGTCCACGTCAACAGCCTGAGGCAGGACGGCGAGGTGCTGGCTCCGCCCGACCAGAACGGCAATGTGCAACTCAGGGTGGGGATCATACGGACCCAGGTGCATGTGAGCGATCTGTCCCCGTCGGATACCGGCGACAAAGCCCAGGCTCGCGAGCAGGTCACCAGGCTCATGTCTGAGAAAGCCCAGACGGCGTCGCCTGAGTTGATGCTGCTGGGGCTGACGTCCGAGGAGGCCGTCGCCGCTCTCGACAAGTACCTTGACGACGCGGTGCTCGGTGGCCTCAAGCAGGTGAGGATAGTCCACGGCAAGGGGACGGGCGTGCTCAGGAAGGCGGTCCAGGAGGCACTCAAGACGAGCCGCAACGTGGTATCGTTCAGGCTCGGCAGCCCGGCCGAAGGCGGGGACGGAGTCACCATCGCGACCTTGACTGGGTGAGGCCGGCTCCTACCAGGGCGAATGCAGATTGCACGACTCGAGAGGCAGCTCCTGATCGGCATCAAGCGGGCGCTTCTTCGGGTCGTCAGTAACATACGGCGTGGGCCGTCGAATGAACCCTTTGAGGACCTTCTGCCGGCAGAAGAGCGTCGCGAGCTTGGTCGGGTTCTCCGCACAGACAACCGCCGGGACATGGACGTCGCACGTCTCGACCGGCTGTGTACCCTTCAAATACACCTCCGTGCGTACCTGCTCTCCGGGGCACCACGCGCCCGGCAGCTTGCCCGACTTTGCGCAGATCGTCGCCGTGGTCATGTCCCGGACCGGTGTGAAATTCGACACCGGCACACCCTTATGGACCTCAGCCATGACGCGCGACCATATGGTCGCAGGGTACGATCCGCCTGTGACCCGCCATTTCTCCATCGTCTTGTCTTCGTCGAAGCCCATCCATACCGAACAAACGTAATCGGGCGTGTACCCGATGAACCATGCGTCACGGTAGTCGTTGGTCGTGCCTGTCTTGCCGGCGGCCGGCCTGCCTATGGCGGCGCGAGTGCCCGTGCCTCTCTGGACGACTCCCTGGAGCAGGTTGGTCATCATGTACGCGGTGGTCTCTGACACCACGAGCTGTCGCTTAGGCTTGGACTCCTCGAGCACGATCCCGTTCTTATCGACGACCTTGAGGATCGCGATGGGCTCCACTCTCATCCCCTTAGCCGCATAGACCCCAAAGGCCTGGGCCATCTCGAGCGGCGTGACGCCCTGCGTGAGCCCGCCCAGCGCGACGGACAGGTTGAGATCGTTCTTCGCCTGTGTCCTGGAGGTCACGAGGGTCGTGATGCCGAGTTTCTGGGCGAAGGCGATGCCTTTCTCAACACCCACCCGCTCCAGCACCCGGACGGCGGTCACGTTGTACGAGTGCTCGACCGCCTCCCGCACTGTGACCAGGCCGTGGTACACGTTGTCGTAGTTCTCCGGAGACCACAACGGCTGGCCCCGCCCCTGGGGGAACTCGATAGGAATGTCGTCGATGACCGTGCCTAGCGTGATGCCCGAATCGAGGGCCGCGCCGTACACGATCACGGGCTTGAACGCCGATCCCGGCTGCCTCTTGGCCTGGACGGCCCTGTTGAACTCCAGCCGCTTCTCATGAGTCCTGCCGCCCACCATCGCCTTCAGGTAGCCCGACTTGGCGTCCATCACGATCACCGCCGCCTCGGGATAGCTCGCGCCCGGCTTGATGGGGAAGGGCGGGTCAAGCACCTTCTTGACGGCATCCTCGGCGGCCTTCTGCATGCGCATGTCGATGGTTGTGTATATCTTCAGCCCGCCGTTGTAGACCTGCTCCTTACCGTACTTGGGCAGCAGGTAGGAGATCACAAAGTCGATGAAGTGGGCCCCTGGCTCGTCTTTTTTGGGTTCGATCTTGACAAGTTTGATGGGAGCGGCCAGGGCCCTCTTGTACTCCTGTTCGGAGATGAACTTGCATGAGAGCATCTCCTGCAGCACGAGTTTCTGCCGCTCTTTCGCCGCGTCCATGTGCCTGAACGGGTCGTAGATCGCGGGCCCGTTCGTGATTCCTGCCAGCAGCGCGGATTCCTCTACCACGAGCTTATCCGCGCTCTTCCCGAAGTACACCTGCGATGCCGCTTCCACGCCGTAGGCGCCGTTCCCGAAGGGTATCTGGTTCAGGTACATCTCCAGGATCTCGGGCTTGGTGTAGAGCCGCTCGAGCTGGATGGCCAGGATCATGTCCTGGATCTTTCTCTTGAGCGTGACCTCATTGGTCAGGAAGGCGTTTTTCGCCAGCTGCTGGGTTATGGTGCTCCCGCCCTGCACCTTGCCCTTCGTGAGAATCAAGTAAGCCACGCGTGCCAGGCCGCGGAAGTTAATGCCCCTGTGTTCGTAGAATTCGTGGTCCTCAATCGCGATGGTCGCCTGCTGCAGGTGCAGGGGCATCTGGGAAAGCCTTGTGGGGATACGGTTCTCCTCACCGTGGAGCTTGGCGATTTCCTTGCCGTCCGCCCCGTAGATGAGGGACGTCATGCTGGGCTTCGGCTCAATGTTGCTGATCGCCGGCAGGTCACGCGCCGCTCCAATGATGAAGCCACCGGCGATGCCGCCGGCCAACAGCACACCCACAATGGCCAGCAGGAGCACCACTCTACCGACAAGCGGCTTCCTGGGTTTCTTCTTCTGAGTCTTACCTGCCACTACCCGCCTGCCTCCTTGGCTCTGAGCGCGAAGTCAATTCTACCATAAACATATAGATGCAATTCATCGGCCCGAGTTCCATCCGAAGCCAATCGGACCGGTGCGGCCTGTTTCTACATTCTCTGGCGCCCCAGAGACCTCCTCTTGGCATGGTTTGCCGCGCTAGAGAGCGGGTGCTATAATCTGAATAAGCTTCTGGCCTTGGAGGATGTGAACCTATTGCTCAAAGCTGAAGACCAACTCGAAGTGTTGCGCCGCGGCACTGTGCAGATCGTGTCCGAAGATGAACTGCTCGCCAAGATCCGCTCCTCGATCAAGACAGGAAGGCCCATGCGGGTGAAACTGGGTGTGGATGCCAGCGCGCCCGACATCCATATCGGCCATGCCGTCCCTCTGCGAAAGCTACGGCAGTTCCAAGACCTCGGCCACGAAGTATTCTTCATAATCGGGGATTTCACGGGCCGGATCGGCGACCCGAGCGGGCGCTCGGACACCAGGAAGCAGCTGTCTGAGGAGGAGGTCCGGGCGAATGCCCGCACGTATCAGGAGCAGGTCTACAAGATACTGGACCCGCAGAAGACGCGGCTCTGCCTGAACAGCGAGTGGCTCGGCGCGCTGGATTTCGCCGATGTGGTGCGGCTTGGCGCCACTACGACCGTGGCGAGGATGTTAGAGCGCGACGACTTCCAGGAGCGCTTCAGGCAAGGATACCCCATCAGCGTCCACGAGTTCATGTACCCCCTGGCCCAAGCCTATGACTCGATCGCCACTGAGGCGGACGTCGAGATCGGAGGCACCGACCAGACGTTCAACCTGCTCATGGGGCGTGACATCCAGCGGGAATACGGTCAGGCGCCTCAGGTCGTGATGACGCTGCCACTTCTTGAGGGCACCGATGGCATCCAGAAGATGTCCAAGAGCCTCGGCAACTACATCGGGATCAATGACCCGCCCGACGAGATCTTCGGCCGGACGATGTCGATCCCTGATAGCCTGATAACCAAGTACTTCGAGCTGGCCACGGACGTCCCGATGGAGGAAATCGGGCGCCTGGGCAGAGCGATGGCGTCTGGCGAGATGAACCCCCGGGACGCCAAGATGCAGCTCGCCGGCGAGATTGTGTCACTGTATGCAGGCGCCGAAGCCGCCAGGCAGGCAAGGGACAACTTCATACGGGTTTTCTCGGAGAAGGAGCTTCCTGAGGACATCCCGGTTTGGACTCCCGCCGCCGAAGAAGCCTCCGCTGGCGAAATGCCTGTCGCGAAGCTCCTTGTGTCGGCGGGGCTCGCCCCTTCGACCAGCGAAGCGAAAAGGCTGGTCGCCCAGGGCGGCGTCCGGGTCAACGATGACAGGATCGAAGATGACAGGCACCCGGTGCGGCTCGTGCCTGGGACGATAGTGAGGGTGGGCAAGAGGCGCATCGTTCGTATCGGCTGAGGTCGCCAGCGGAGGTGCGGCCAGTGGAGGTCGCCGGCACGCCGGCCTCAATGTCCTCAACCCCAGAGGCCCTGGGACATATGATTTAATGAATCCGTTTCTCGGGCCGGGAGTGTTGTGGCATGAGACTCCGGGGGGGAAGACGAAGGCGGCCGTCCATCCGGACGCCGAGCGTGACAGTCATCGTGCTGCTCGCTGTGCTCTGGTGCGGCATCTCTCTGTCACGGCATCTCGAGCCGGTCTTCTGGTCGCTGGCCGAGATGGAATTGCGGTCCCGGTCGAGCGAGATAATCGCAGGCGCCGTAAGAGACTATATAGCTAAAGAGCCTGTCGTGCTCGAGATCGAGAAAGACGAGCGCGGGCGTGTCACCCTCGTCAAACCGAACATACGCATGATCAATGCGCTGTCCAGCGGCGCGCAGCTGGCCGTCCAGCAGGAGATCAGAGCGCTCAACGGCCGCTACGTGGAGATTCCTGCGGGCCTGCTCATGGGGAACTACTTCTTCGCCGGGAGCGGTCCGAGGCTGAAAGCCAGGATCCTGCCGGTGGGCAATGCGTCGGTGGGTGTTGAAGAGTTGTTCGAGTCGCTGGGCGTTAACCAGGCCCGTCACGTCGTGTACCTGAGATTCGGCATCACGGTCCGGCTTCTGACGCTTTTTGCGTCGAGGGACGTCACGGTGGATGCGACATACCCAGTCTCCGAAGTCATATTCACCGGTGAGGTTCCCCAGTTCGTGCGGTATCCCTAGAATCCCAGAGCGCAGGAAGGTGTTTGCTTGTTCCAGGAGATTGGACAAGTCGTCTCTGCGGAAGGCCGCAAGGCACAGGTGCGCGTGAAGCCGAGCGAGACCTGCGCACAGTGCGGCAGGTGTGGTCTCACAGCCCTCTCAAAACAGGAAGACATCGTGATGGAGGCGTGGAACGACGCGGGCGCGGCGGCCGGCGATTCGGTGTTGATCCAAATCGAGTCCAGGGACTACCTTACCGCCACCTTCGTGGTCCACATCGTGCCGGTGCTTGCCGGCATCGCGGGGTACATCGCAGGCGCTTTCGTCGCATCGCAGGCGGGCTTGAGGACGGATGCGGCCGGCGCCGTGGGCGCCATATTCTCGTTCCTTCTGTCTTTTGCAGGAATCCGGGCGTATGATAGGAAATCCTCCCGCCAAGGCCGGTTCATGCCCCGTATAGTGGAGAACCTTTCAGGGGGCCACACTGGTTCGCAGTAGTCGCTCAGTCCTGGCGGACTGGGAACGACGGCGCAAGAAACGCTGCCGTAACATGGTTGGAGGAGGGCGCTCTCCCGTATGCAGCAGACTATCGACAAGCTGGTCAGGTTCATCAGAGAGAGCGTTGAAGGCGCCAGAGCCAAGGGAGCGGTCGTCGGGGTCAGCGGCGGCCTCGATTCGGCGGTGGTGCTGGGTCTCTGCAAGCTGGCGCTGCCCAACGGCACACTCGGGTTGATCCTGCCGTGCTACAGCGATCCCGTGGACAAGGAACTGGCGCTTCGAGTCATACGCAAGTTCGATGTCCCTCACCGCGAGATCGTGCTGGACTGCGCGTACGACGAGATGATGAAAGTGCTGGGCGAAAGCCCGAGCCGCCTCGCCATGGCGAATGTCAAGGTGCGCCTCCGGATGATAGCCTGGTACTACTTCGCCAACACGCATAACTACCTCGTGATCGGCACGAGCAACAAGGCGGAACTCACCATGGGGTACTTCACCAAGTACGGCGACGGGGGCACGGACATTGTGCCTCTGGCACGTCTGCCGAAGTGCCAGGTGAGGGAGATGGCTCACCTGCTCGGTGTTCCTCAGGAGATCGTCGACCGGCCGCCGACTGCCGGGCTCTGGCCCGGGCAGACCGACGAGGGCGAGATGGGCATAACTTACACCGAGATAGACAGGTACCTGCTCACGGGCGAAGCGAGCCCGCAGACCAGGGCGATCATCGAGAAACGCCGGGCGGCTGCGGCGCACAAGATGCACCCGCCCGTATTGCCGTCTGAGTGAACCGTCAGGCCAAGGGGTGAGATTATGTCCGGCCACTCCAAATGGGCGAATATCCGTCACAGGAAAGCCAAGGGAGACGCGGCGAAGGGCAACGTGTATTCAAAGATGGCGAAAGAGATCATGGTGGCTGCGCGTCATGGAGGGGGAAACCCCGACGGCAACTTCCGGCTCAAAATCGCCATCCAGAAGGCACGAGATTTCAATGTCCCTTGGGACAACATCCAGCGGGCCATCAAGCGCGGGACGGGTGAACTCGAGGGTATCACGCTCGAGGAACTGACCTACGAAGGTTACGGGCCAGGCGGGGTTGCCGTGGTCGTAGAAGTTTTGACGGACAACCGGAACCGAACTGCCTCCGACTTGCGGTACATCTTCTCCAAGAGTGGTGGGAACCTCGCGGAATCCGGGGCGACAAGCTGGCTGTTCAAACCCAAAGGGTCCATCATGATCGAGAAAGAAGGCATATCGGAAGACGACCTGATGGTGGCGGCGCTTGATGCGGGCGCGGACGACTTGCTGCCCGGCGACGATGAATCATTCGAGGTCACCACGGCTGTCGAGAGTTTCGGCGACGTCGAGCATTATCTCCGCTCGCACGGGGTGAAGGTCGCCTCATCCGAACTCATCAGGATCCCGCAGACCACGGTGCAGGTCACGGGACGCGAGGCCGAGCAGACGTTGCGGCTGATGGAGAGCCTGGAGGAGCACGACGACGTCCAGAAGGTCTTCTCGAACTTCGACATAAGCGACGAGGAACTTGACAAACACGCGTAGAGGCTGCGCACGGACCTGTATTGCGAAGTGAATAAACAGGAAAAAGCTGGGTTAACCTACACGGGCCAGGAAACGAAAGGAGGCCCGTGTTGCGTTGTCTCAAAGCACAAACCGTTGGCGGATGCGATGGGCGCTTCTCATCCTTGCCTCGTTCCTTGGCGGGTTTGTGGTCGCGCACCTGCTCGCCGGGGATGAGGCGGTCGTGCCGGCGGGTGACCGTGGACAGAAGGCCCAGACCACCGGGTCCCAGACCGGACCCACCAGGATCACGGAGAATACCGAGATCGAGTACCAGGTGTTCTACGACAAGTGTGGGCACCTGGAGACCGATATCGCCCCGATCCCGACCCGGGTGATGGTCGGGCTTAACCTAGAGGACTTCGGCCGGTTGTTCCCGGACTGGCAGGTAGAATCGTTCACGCCCAGGCGCGTGGTCCTTAAGCGGCGCGTTCAATCGATGTGCCCGGACGACGGAGCAAACCGGCTCATCACGGTGAAGGACCGCATGGTCGTCGTCTTCTACGGGTCAGGCAAGAAGCCGGGCTCACCGCTCATGCTTGAGACCGCCGTGGAAGCCAAAAAACTCCGGGCCCAGGACAGGCAAAGACTGGAAGCGGGCGTTGTGGTCTCGTCAGACCAGGAGGTATTTGACTGGCTGGAGGGCATCGCGGAGTAGGCAGTCCAGTCGCCGTCCGCGCCCCGCTCAGGGCGGATACCGGGCAAAGGGAATCCCCGGAAGGGTGTCGAAAGCACGTAGCCGGGGGTGGAACTACTTGGTTATCATGGGAATCGATCCCGGCACGGCCAGCACCGGCTACGGCATCATTGAACAAAGCACGTCCGGGCTCAAAAGACTCGACCATGGTTGCGTGAGGACAGACCCCACGTTCGACCCCCAGAAGCGCCTGCTGGATATCTTCCTTTCTCTCGGCAAGATCATGGATGCTCACCGGCCAGATGCGGTGTCCATAGAGCTTCTGTTCTTCAACAAGAACGTGACGACAGCCATCTCAGTCGGACAGGCGAGGGGAGTCGCGTTGCTGGCCTGTGCCATGCGCAACCTGCCCGTGTCCGAGTTCACCCCGCTCCAGGTCAAGCAAGCGGTCACCGGTTACGGGCGGGCCACCAAGCAGCAGGTCCAGGCGATGGTCAAGGCCATGCTGGACCTTGAAAAGCCTCCAAAGCCAGACGACGCGGCCGACGCGCTGGCGATAGCGATCTGTTGCGCTCACCACTCCAATCCCCGTCTGGCCTTCACTGAAGGGAAGAGCTCATGATCGCCCACCTTAGAGGCAAGCTTGCGGGCAGGACCGGCGATCACGTCGTGGTGGACGTCGGCGGCGTCGGATACGCTCTCACGGTCCCGGGCTCGACTGCGGCCAGGCTGCCTGGACTTGGGGAGGATGTCTTTCTCCACACTCACCTGGCCGTCCGGCAAGACGGCGTGGTCCTCTTCGGCTTCACCACCCATGAAGAGCTTTTGATGTTCTTGCACCTTACGAGCATATCAGGCATAGGGCCCCGGAACGCGCTCGCGGTGCTTTCGCAGTATAACCCCTCGGCCTTTTACACGCACGTGCTGAATGAAGACGTGGACGCGCTGGTCCTGGTCCCGGGAGTCGGGCAGAAGACCGCCCAGAGGATCATCCTGGAACTCAGAGACCGCATCGGAGTCGGCAAGAAGAAGGGCGGCCGGACGAAGATGGAGGCGCAAAGGACGCCGTCGAACGTGGAGGAAGAGGCGGTCCAGGCCCTGATGGCGCTCGGGTACATGCGGGCAGAGGCGAACGTGGCTGTTGATGAAGCCATTGGCGCCGCCGCACTGAAGGCCTCGGGTGAGGCTGCGGACAGCGCACCGGGCACGGCCGCAGGCAAAGTCCCGGGCGGGGCCGGGGACAGGCCGCTCGCGTCAATACTTACCGTCGAAGAGATCATAACCCGTGCGCTAAAGTCGATGGCCAGAGTCTAGCACGAGGTTTTAGGTCCCAGAATCTGAGGGAAACGCGCCCGCTGGAGTGCATTCATTTGCCGGAACGAGCCATATCGCCCAAGGCGATGACAGAAGACGACATCGCGCTCGACAGGAGCTTGAGACCGCAGAACCTGGCGGAGTATATCGGGCAGGCCGCTGTCAAAGAGCGCCTCGAGATCTATATCAGGGCGGCGTCAGAGAGAGGCGAGCCGCTCGACCATGTGCTGATCTCGGGTCCGCCCGGGTTGGGTAAGACGTGCCTGGCGCACGTCATATCCAATGAGCTGGGCTCATCCATGAGGACCACGTCCGGTCCCGCGATAGAACGCCCCGGCGACATGGTGGCCATCCTGACGAACATGGACGATAAGTCGGTGCTTTTCATAGACGAGATCCACAGGCTGAACCGCTCCGCCGAGGAAGCGCTGTACCCTGCCATGGAGGACTTCCTCTACGATTGGGTGGCGGGGAAGGGGCCGAGCGCGCGCACCTACAGGATACGGTTGCCCAGGTTTACCCTCATCGGCGCCACGACCCGCGCCGGGCTGCTGCCTTCGCCGCTTAGGGACAGGTTCGGCATATCGATCAGGCTGGACTTCTATGCGCCCGAAGAGCTTTACCAGGTCGTGAGGCGGTCGGCAGGTATTCTCAGGATCGAGATAGATGAAGAGGGCGCCCGTGAGATATCGTTGCGTTCAAGAGGCACTCCCCGCGTGGCCAACAGGCTTCTCAAGCGTCTCAGGGACTATGCTCAGGTCAGGGCGTCCGGCGCCATCGACATTGGGGTCGCGCGGAGCGGGCTGGAGATGCTGGACATAGACTCCCGCGGCCTGGATGCGATGGATAGGCGGATGCTCGAAGTCATAATCGTAAACTACGGCGGCGGCCCGGTGGGCGTCGAGACCCTGAGCGCAGCGGTGGGAGAAGAGTCCGAAACCATCGAGGACGTGTATGAACCATACCTGATGCAGGTGGGCTTTCTGCAGAGGACATCGCGGGGCAGGATGGCCACAGCGATGGCCTATTCCCACCTGGGGCTCCGCGGCCCGGCGGAACAGGTGAAGCTGCTTTGAACGTGTTGCTGCACATTTGCTGCGGCCCGTGCTCGATCATACCGGTTGAGCGGCTTAGCGAGCAGGGCCACAAGCTTACAGGTTTCTTCTACAACCCGAACATTCACCCGTACCGTGAGTGGAGGTTGCGGGCCGGTACCCTTGAGTCGTTCGCAGGCGGGCGGCATCTTGACGTGGTGTTTGATCAGGAATACGACCTTGAGGGCTTCCTGCAGAAGACACTGCCGCTTTCACGGTCGCGTGAGAGGTGCAGGCATTGCTACCGCATGCGGCTCGAGCGGTCGGCCAGGTTCGCTGCGAAAATGCACGCGGATGCTTTCACGTCAACACTTCTGGTGAGCCCTAACCAGCAACATGACGTGATCCGTGAAGAGGCGGAAGCCCTGTCGTCGCTGTATGGCGTGGCCTTCTTGTACCAGGATTTCCGTCCCGGATTCCGGGCGGGGATGGCGGAGGCCAAGGCGCTGGGGCTCTACACACAGACATACTGCGGCTGCATTTTCAGTGAGCGTGAAAGGTACCAGAAGCGTCACCCAGGGGGTGAGGGCGGTAGTGTTCCGTGACACTGGAAAGGTACTGATCGGTGCGGGTCTGCTGATAGCCCTCGTGGGTGCCATCATGGTCATCGCCCCGAGAACTGGGATAGGTAGGCTTCCCGGCGACATCGTCTACAGGAGAGGCAATTTCACTTTCTACTTCCCCATAGTGAGCTCGATCCTCATCAGTGTCATCCTCAGCGCGCTGCTCTGGGCGATGTCACGGCGCTAGCCTTTGATTTCCCGAGAACTCTGGACCCAGGACGGATGTGAGCCGATGCCGCCCGACCTCGAGCGCAGCCTGGACGATCTGCTGAGCGCAGCCCAGGCCGGCGACCACGACAGCCGGGATGAGTGCATAAGGAAATACGCGCCATTCATCTTGAGCACAGTCTCGAGGCTGGTCGGCCATTACGTCGAGATGGGGGTCGACGACGAGGCCAGCGTCGCGCTCGTCGCGTTCAACGAGGCCATCGACGCCTTCAAACGCGAGCGTGGCGCGGGTTTTCTTGCCTTCGCCCAGACAGTGATCAAGAGGCGTCTCATAGACCACCTCCGCAAGCGTAGCTCGCAATCCAGGGAAATCCCCCTGTCCGCGCTTGTCCCCGAAAACGAAGAGCCCGGCCAACGGGATTCCGACACTCAAAACCGCGCGGGAGCCCTCGAATACTCTAAACGAGTGGAGGACCAGGAACGATCGGAAGAGATCCTCCTGTACGCTCAGCGGCTCCAGGAATTCGGGATCAGGTTCCAAGAGCTCGTGGTCATTTCGCCGAAACACGAAGACGCCAGGGTGAATGCGATACACGCGGCGCGAGTGGTCGCGAATGAGCCGGAGTTTTTGCACTACCTGCTGGAGAGGCATGAGCTGCCGCTGAGGGCGCTTGAGAAGAGAGTGAGCACCAGCCGTAAGACCCTCGAGAGGCAGAGAAAATACATAATCTCCGTCGCTCTGATATTCGCGGGCGACTTTGAGTACCTGAGGCAATACGTAGAGAAATGAAGAAGGTGTCCGGGTTGGATAGGGCTGTGGTGCTGGAAGTAGAGGGCGACCGGGCCGTTGTGCTGGTCCGGGGCGCCCAGTTCAGGAGGATCCGCCTGGATGGGCGGAGCATCTCGGTCGGGCAGGAGATAGAAGTCCCGGCACTCACGTCCCGTAGATTCTGGCCCGTGCTCGCGCGCCCGAGGCTCGTGGCGCTTGTGGCCTGCATGCTCATCGCTGTGCTGCTGCCTGCCGGCTACTTTGAGTTCCTGGCTCCCAGGCCGGCGCTGGCTTCAGTATGCATCGACATAAGCACCACGGTGGAGCTCGGGATAGACGTCCGCGGGAAGGTGGTTGAGGCCCGGGGCGTGGGCTCCGAAGGGGAGACCTTGCTGCAGGGCCTGGAATGGCACGGCAAGCATGTTGACGAGGTGATTGTTGAACTCGTCAGGCTTTCGGCCGACAAGGGCTTGGTTCAGAGCGACCCGGACCTGCACCTGCTGCTCACTGTTATACCGGCCGAGGGAAAGACGATTCCGCCTGGGCTCGAGAAGAAGATCGTCGGGCTGCAGGCAGCGGTCGAGACCAGGTTGTCGGCCCGTTCCATCCAGGCGCCGGTCACCGTGCTCCGTGGAGATGGCGACCTGAAGAAAGTCGCGGAGCAGCTGGAGATGTCGCCTGGCAAGATCGCCGTGATGCTTGAGGCGAGAGAGGGCGGCCTGGACATCACTGTGGAGGAGATTCGCCAGGAGAGGATAGCGAAGGCGATTCCACGGGCGGGCGGCAAGCTTCCCGAGATCCTGGAAAAGGCGCAGCAACGCAAGAACTGGACCAAGCTGTTGGAGAAGTATAAGGAAGAAACCGGCAAGCCAAAAGGCAAAAAGGGCCAGTCGCTGGAGCCGGACGTGGAGAAGGCTGACGGCGCACGGACGGCCGGGCCGGATACGACCAAGGAAGGACCCAGGGGGAGTGCTGCGCCGGACGGGCAGGCACATGATGCGCGCGGGCAAGGTGGATCCCAGGGTAGGACGACCGGCAGGAAGACGGCAGAGGGCGAGATGCCAGAACGCGAAACGCCGGATGTTCAAACGCCAGATGTTCAAACGCCGGATAGGCCTGGTTCGCCGTCCGCAGGCAAGAAGATCATCGTAAGGCGTAACGGCACCGCCGTACAGTGGTACGCGAACCGTCTGGATAGGAAGAACAGCAGCGTCAAGCCTTCAGGGCTGAAGAAGGTCCCGGGGCCAAAGGGCGAGAAAGGTGAGACTGGGCCGTAGTCTCTGGCTGTAACGCTAGGCAAGCTCCGGCATCGCAACCCCGCAGACTAAAGAGCGCCTCCGGGCGCCACTTTTTGCGTCCTGCTCAACCGACCCAGCGACACCGTCGATCCTCACGACTTGAGTTCCCCGGGTCTGATAAGCGCCGCGTCGTGGCCCGGTGACGACACGACCGGAACCGCCGGGCACTGGGGTATAATGAATCGAAGTACAGGCCCCATCTCGGGCGGATCTCGTCGCAGGTGATATGTTGAAAGTCGCGGACTTCGACTATGCCTTGCCCAAGGAACTGATAGCGCAGGAGCCTCTTGACCGCCGGGATGCGTCCCGGCTGCTTGTGTTGTACAGGCAAACTGGGGTCGTGGAGCACAGGCGGTTTGCCGACCTCCCATCGTACATCAACGAAGGCGACTTGCTGGTTTTCAACGACAGCAAGGTCATACGCGCAAGGCTCCAGGGGCGCAGGCAAACGGGTGGCTCCCTGGAGGTCTTCCTTCTGAGGCGGGTTGACGGTAACGTCTGGGAAGCCCTCGTCAAACCAGGCCGAAAAGCTCTCCCAGGGACGACCGTCTCGTTTGGCCAGGGTTTTGCCGGGACGGTGCTCGAACGGACGCCAGATGGCGTCAGGCTGGTCCGGCTCGAATCGAGCCTTGCCATCGAGCAGGCCATCGAGCGCTGGGGCGCTGTGCCGTTGCCTCCATACATCAAGAAACCGCTCGACAGCCCCGACCGCTATCAGACGGTCTACGCCACGGAGCCTGGGTCGGTGGCTGCTCCGACCGCCGGGCTCCACTTCACGGAGGACATGATGGAAGCTCTGAGGCGCGCGGGAGCCACTCTCCAGTATGTCACGCTGCACGTCGGCCTTGGGACATTCAGGCCGGTCCGTGTCGAGGACGTTGAACGGCACGTGATGCACGAAGAGCACTATCACATCAGCCCTGCAGTCGCGGCGGCGATCGTTGCCGCCAGGGCCGGCACGGCCGCAGCTAGCGCTCCCGTGGCTACAGCCAGAGCCAGGAGCGGCAGGGTCATCGCGGTGGGCACGACCGTCGTTCGCACTCTTGAGTCGGTTGCACGTGAAGATGGAACGGTCGCCTCGGGAGAGGGATGGACGTCTCTGTTCGTTTTCCCCGGTTACAGGTTCCGGGTGACCGGGGCAATGCTCACGAATTTCCACCTGCCGAAATCGACGCTCCTCATGATGGTGTGCGCCTTCGCCGGCAGGGACAAGGTCATGCGGGCATACGGGGAAGCCATAGAGCAACGCTACAGATTCTTCAGCTTCGGTGATGCTATGCTGGTGGTGGACTAGTTGGGAGCTGAGGGCTTCCGTTTCGATCTCATCAAGGGTCGAGCCAGAGGACCCAGGCTGGGCGTGCTGCACACCGCTCACGGCGACGTGGAGACTCCCGTCTTCATGCCGGTGGGGACGCAGGCGACCATCAAGGCGACGTCCCCGGAGCAGGCCTGGCATGCGGGAGCCCGTCTCATACTGGCCAACACCTATCACCTGTACCTCAAACCGGGCCACGAAGTGGTCTCCAGTCTCGGCGGGCTTCACGAATTCATGGGCTGGAGCGGCCCTATCCTCACTGATAGCGGTGGTTTCCAGGTGTTCAGCCTTTCGTCTCTCCGAAAAATCGAGGAGCAAGGCGTGACGTTCCGGTCCCACATCGATGGGTCGACGCATTTCATCTCGCCGGAGAAGTCTATCGAGATCCAGCACTCGCTTGGAGCGGACATCATCATGTGCTTCGACGAGTGCCCACCGTACCCAGTGACTCTGGAGCAGGCCCGCTCCTCCCGTGCCAGAAGCGCACGCTGGGCTGAGAGGTGCCTCGCTTACCATGCGGGTCGTGTGGCGTGTAGGTCGGGCTTCAACGGCGAGCCCAGCGGTACCGGCGAGGCCGGCAGCGGCAAGCGCCAGGCGCTGTTCGGCATAGTGCAGGGGTCCGTGTATGAGGCGGAACGGACGGCCAGCGCCAGGGAGATAGCGGCGCTCGACTTCGATGGTTGCGCCATAGGGGGCCTGAGTGTCGGCGAGCCCAAGGAGATGATGCTCTCTGCTCTGGAGTGGTCCATCGACCCGCTCCCTGAGAGAAAGCCGAGGTACCTCATGGGTGTGGGCACGCCGGAGGACATCATCCAGGCCGTCGCCAGGGGGACGGACATGTTCGACTCGGTGCTGCCGACGCGGATAGCCAGGCATGGAGCGGCGCTGACGAACCGTGGCCGGCTCCTCCTGAAGAACGCGGAGTTCGGCGACGATGGCTCGCCGATCGAGGAAGGCTGCGACTGTTATGCATGCCGCGAATTCTCCCGAGGTTATATAAGGCACCTGTTCAAAGCCAAGGAGCCACTGGCCCTGACGCTGGCAACGATCCACAACCTTCGCTTTATGGCCAATTTCATGGCCAGGTTGCGTGACGCGATAGCGGCCGATGAGTTTTCCGGTTTCGCCGAGAACTTCAGGGGGACTTACGCACGTAGGACAGGCCGAAAGGAATGATGGCTTGTTCGTCGAAGTCGGCTTTCATGGCTAGAACTGTCGAGGAGGGTTAGCATGCCCGCTAGCAACCAGGCCGTCGGGAGCATCGTCTGGCTGGTGATGTTCGCCGGCTTGATGTACTTTCTGGTGATAAGGCCGCAGCAATTGCAGCAGAAGAAGCGAAACGAGATGATCGGGTCGCTGCATGTCGGAGACAGGATAGTGACACTGGGAGGGCTCGTTGGGGACATAACGCAGGTCAGGGACGATGCGCTGACCGTCAAGATCGCGGACCGCGTCGAAGTCGAGATCATGAAGTCCGGGGTCGGCTTCAAGAAAGAGGTCTAACGCCGTCCGGCAGAGAGCCCGGCGGCGCCCAAGCACTGGGCCAATTTGGACCCTATCGCCTTCCGGGTCCAGACGTTGACCCAAATCGTTTACTTCTCCAAGTTCCA
This sequence comes from Bacillota bacterium, assembly GCA_030691635.1. Lineage (GTDB taxonomy): Bacteria > Bacillota > Sulfobacillia > JAUYEF01 > JAUYEF01 > JAUYEF01. The sequence goes on along the minus strand of JAUYEF010000167.1, from coordinate 3,926 downwards.
GAAAAGTGCTCTACCAAAGAAGGAATGAGAGAACCAGTCTCGAATAGAATGTCCCCTGGAAAGGGCCAATGACCGGATTGGCTGGTCCATAGGGCCAATTAATGGACCAGGACCGGAGGCAAGACTGGCTCGGTCTGGGGAGAATGGACTTGTCCGCGAACATCGGGATTCGCATCGATCGCCAAAACGGAACACCCCTGTATCTGCAGGTGAAGCGCCAGGTCGAGAGCTTCGTCAGGACTGGTCTGTGGGAAAAGGGCAAGCGGCTCCCCACTGAGCGCGACCTGGCATCCATCTTGAGAGTCAGCCGGAACACCGTAAGCATGGCCTACCGCGAGCTTGAGGCGGAAGGCATCCTCTTCTCCAGGCAGGGAAAGGGCACGTTCATAGCCCACGCCGAACACCTCCTCCAGCGGGAAGGCAGTAAGGACCGCCTGCTCCGCATTATCGACATGTGCATCGAAGAGACGATGGCGCTGGGCTTCACCCTTGATGAATTCGTCACGCTTGCGCAGGGCCGTGTGCGTGAGAAGAAGGAGCTCCTCGGGCGCATCAGGGTCGCGTTCGTCGAGTGTAACAGGGAGCAACTCGATTACTTCGCTCGTGAGCTTGAGCTGGGTGCAGGGGTCACCATCCTGCCGGTCATGCTCAAGGACATAGCCCAGCATCCTGAGGCCGCAGCCGCCCTTTCCGCCCAGGCAGACATCCTCGTGACCACGTTTTTCCACCTTGAAGAGGTGAAGCAGATTTTCTCCTGGACGGGGAAGGAGATACTTGGAATAGCGCTGGACCCGTCCCTCGAAAGCATCGTGCGCATCGCCCGCCTGCCGAAAGGCAAGAGAGTCGGCATGGTCTGCATCTCTGAGGAATTCGCCGACAGGATACGCAAGTCGGTGGAAAACGCCGGCATCTCTCTGCGGCTTGAGTCCACCATCACGCGCGATGCGGGTGAACTGGAGGAATTCGTCAGGTCCTGTGACAGTCTGATAGTTTCGCCGGGGAGGAGGCGGGAAGTGGAGGGCGTGATGAAGCGCAACACCGAAGTCACGGAGTTTATCTACAGGCCCGACGCCGGTTCGGTGAATCTACTGAAATCCGTTATCATGGAGCAGAGGCGTAAGCCGGCAACTGGGGAGTGATAAGTTTGGGCAAGCCGAAGAAACGTCCTGTGATCAACGAGAGACTATGCAAGAAGTGCAGCATCTGTGTCACCTTCTGCCCCAAGAAAGTATTCGACCCCAAGACAGGCGGCGCCCCGGCCATCGCGCGCCCGGAAGACTGCAACGCGTGTGAGCTTTGCATCCTGAGGTGCCCGGATTTTGCGGTCGACCTGGAGGAGGCGAGAGAGAAATGAGCAAGGGCAGAGTACGCCTCCTGCAGGGAAATGAAGCGTGCGTTGAAGGAGCCCTCGCGGCGGGCCTCAGGTTCTTCGCCGGCTACCCGATAACACCGTCGACCGAGATCGCCGAGCTTCTGTCCGAACGGCTCCCCCGGCTGGGCGGCAAGTTCATCCAGATGGAAGACGAGATCGCGAGCATGGGCGCCGTCATCGGCGCGTCTCTTGCCGGGTGCAAGGCCATGACCGCCACCAGCGGGCCTGGTTTCTCGCTGAAGCAAGAGAACCTTGGGTACGCCGCTTATTGTGAGATCCCGTGCGTCGTAGTGAACGTGCAGCGCGTGGGCCCGAGCACAGGGATGCCCACTTCTCCCGCGTCGGCGGATATGCAGCAGGCCCGGTGGGGCAGCCACGGGGACAGGCCGGCGATCTCGTTCATGCCCTCTTCTGTCCGAGAGACTTTTGATCTTGCGGTCTTGAGTTTCAACGTCGCCGAGCGTCTCCGCACACCTGTCGTGTTTCTGCTCGATGAAGTGGTGGGCCACATGAGGGAGAGCGTTGTGCTTCCGGAGCCCGGCTCCATCAAGGTGGAGGACAGGAAGAAGCCTTCGATGCCGCCGCGCGAGTACGTGCCGTTCAGGGGAGAGGCCGACCTCGTGCCGCCGATGGCGTCGTTCGGCGAAGGTTACAGGTATCATGTGACCGGGCTGACGCATGACGAGCGCGGGTTCCCGACCCAGAACCCGAAAGTCGCCACGCAGATCATGGTCCGGCTGATGGAGAAGGTTGAGAGGGTGCGCGAGGAGATCACTCTTGTGGACTACCACCACACGGAGGACTCCGACATAATCGTCTTCTCGTATGGCAGTATGGCGCGACCTTCATTCCGCGCGGTCAGGGACGCCAGAGCTCAGGGCTTGCGCGTTGGGATGATACGGGCCGCCACGATCTGGCCTTTCCCTACGGAAGAGGTACGCCGTGCCACAAAGAACGCGCGTGTCATCATCTGCCCTGAGATGAACATGGGGCAGATGGCACTGGAAGTGGAGCGCGCGGTCGGCCCAGACAAACCTGTGCTCAAACTTCCCAAAGTGGGCGGCGAACTCCACACCCCGTCCGAAATCCTCGAAGCGATCAAGGGGGCTTAGACGATGCCGGACATCTCAAGATACATAAGAAGAGAGAACCTGCCCCACATCTGGTGCGGAGGCTGCGGCCACGGCATCGTGATGGGAGCGGTGATAAGGGCGATCGATAGGGCGGGCCTCGACCAGGACAAGACGGTTGTGGTCTCCGGCATCGGGTGCTCATCGCGGGCACCGGGCTACCTGGACTTCAACACGTTGCACACCACCCACGGGAGGGCGCTTGCGTTCGCCACGGGCATAAAGCTCGCCAGGCCGGAGCTGAACATTATCGTGATCACCGGGGACGGCGACCTGGCGGCGATCGGCGGAAACCACTTCATCCATGCGTGCCGCCGCAACATCGGGATAACCACTGTGTGCTTCAACAACGGCATCTACGGCATGACAAGCGGGCAGTCTTCGCCGATGACACCTAAGGGGAAGCTTGCCTCCACGGCGCCATACGGCAACATAGACAGGGCGTTCGACCTGTGTGAACTGGCACGGGCGTCCGGCGCCACATACGTGGCCAGGTCGACCACCTATCACACGACGATGCTCATCAACCAGATCACGAAAGGCCTGCAGAGGCAAGGGTTCTCGTTCGTGGAAGCTCTCTCGCAATGTCCGACCTACTACGGGCGCAGAAACCGCCTGGGCGCGGGAGCGAAGATGATGGAGTGGTACAGGGACAATGCCGTCACCGCTGCCGCGTATGAGAAACTCGCCCCGGAGTCCAGAGGCGAGAAGTTCGTGATAGGCGAGATGTACAGCACGGAGGAGCCCGAATACACGCAGGAATACCAGAAAATCATCGACAGGCTCTCTGGGGGAGGTGAGGCCAGGTGACGCACGTCGAGATCCGTCTCGCGGGTGAAGGGGGGCAGGGCCTCATTCTTGGCTCCGTCATCCTGGCCGAAGCGGCCGCCGTCTATGACGGTAAGAACGCTGTGCAGACCCAGTCGTACGGTCCTGAATCCAGAGGCGGGGCGTCGAAGGCTGAGGTCATCATCTCTGACGAAGCGATCGACTATCCAAAAGCCCAGTCTCCCGACATAGTCCTCGTGATGAGCCAGGAGGCTGCGGACAAGTACGCAGGAGGCCTGAAGGCTGGGGCGATCCTGGTGGTCGACTCGACCATGATAGCGGGGCTTCCGGCGACCGGAGCCAGGACAATCAAGGTGCCGATCACGGAAGTGGCCAGGGATAAAATCGGTAGGGAGATAGTGGCGAACATCGTCGGCCTGGGAGTCCTGGCCGGCCTCACGGGCGTCGTATCCCGCGAAGCGCTGACAAGCGCAGTGCTTGCTCGCGTGCCGAAAGGCACGGAGCAGTTGAACTCAAAAGCTCTCGAAGCGGGTTTTGCCTTAGCCCGAGAGAATCAATAACGGGTTGGTGGAGAACTCGGGTTGGGTGCTTGGTGAAGGGGGGAGTCCGTCCAGGTCCAGCATACGGAGTTAACT
>JAUYEF010000132.1 GCA_030691635.1 Bacillota bacterium | reverse complement strand
CGTCCCCACGGACATGTGGCGGCGGTACTGGGCACGCTCTACCGCCTGGAGTTAGACCGCATCATCGCGCCGCGGCACAGCCGGGAGCGAGACCTGGTGGTGGCTATGGTGGCCGCACGCCTGCTTGACCCCGAATCCAAGCTTGCCACCGCACGCTCTCTGGAGCCAGACACCCTTAACCACACTCTATCTGAGGAACTGGGGGTAGCCTCAGCCAGTGCCGACGATCTTTACGCAGCTATGGACTGGTTGCTGCCAAGGCAGCAGCAGATCGAGGCTGAACTCGCTCGGCGACATCTTTGCGGTGGACGGCTTGTGCTGTATGATGTGACCTCTGCGTATTTCGAAGGCAGGCATTGCCCACTAGCGCGGTTTGGCTATGAGCGCAGCGGCAAGCGTGGGCGCCCGCAGATCGTGTTCGGACTGCTGTGTAACTCCGACGGTTGTCCGGTAGCGGTGGAGGTATTCAGCGGCAATACCGCCGACCCAGTGACGCTGGCTATGCAGATTGAGAAGGTGCGCGAGCGCTTCAAGTTGGAGCAGGTGATCATGGTTGGAGATCGGGGCTTGATCACCGAGGCGCGAATTGAGCAAGAGATGAGAGGGATAGAGGGTCTGGGATGGATAACGGCGTTGCGCGCGCCTGCGATTCGGAAACTGCTGGCCGCGGGATCACTGCAATTGTCGCTGTTTGACCAGCGCGATATGGCTGAGATTACGGACACCGGCTATCCGGGGGAGCGGCTGGTGGTATGCCGGAACCCAATACTGGCCGAAGAACGCGCGCGTAAGCGGGAAGAACTACTGTTGATGACCGAGAAAGAGCTGGAGAAGATCGTGGTAGCCACGGCCAGAACCGAGCGTGCGTTGCGCGGCAAGGCGGAGATCGGAATGCGAGTGGGGCGCGTGCTTGGCAAGTTCAAGATGGGCAAGCATTTCAGATACGCCATAAGCGATGACAGTTTCAGTTACCATAGGGACGAGGCCGGCATTGCGGCGGAAGCCGCGCTTGACGGTATTTACGTGATTCGCACCAATGTGCCGGGAGAAAGCCTGGATGCGGCGGAGACGGTGAGGACTTACAAACAACTGGCGAAGGTGGAACGCGCTTTCCGCGCGCTAAAAGGAGTAGACCTCAGGGTTAGGCCCATCTACCATCGGCTGGAGACGCGTGTGCGCGCGCACGTGCTCTTGTGCGTGTTGGCTTATTACGTGGAATGGCACATGAGGCAAGGCCTGGCGCCGTTGTTATTCGAGGATGAAGAACACGGAGTAAAGGATGGCTCGCCGGTGGCTCCGGCGCGGCGATCGCTGAAAGCGCAGGCCAAAGCCAGCAGACAGCGCCTTGAGGACGGGACACCCGTGCACGGTTTCCAGACGCTGCTAAAAGACCTGAGCACACTGTCGCGCAACCGGATTGAGTTGCCGGGAGCGCCGGCGTTCGACATGCTCACGCGCGCTACGCCGTTGCAGCAACGCGCGTTTGAACTGCTCGGCCTGAACCCTACCGGAGCTGTACCCAGTAGCAGGTGATCTCACTTCACTAAAAGGCCAGCAGGAATGATGTTTCATCGCTCATTGCAGACGGAACTTCGGGTTAGACAGTGCGATAGTGTAAATGGATTTGCTTTCCTAAATATTCATCTTCCTAACGAGGCGCCGGTTTGCGGCGTCCCTCTTCTTTCTCTCTTTTTTTCTGGCGCCGGTCTTGCCTTCACTGCTGCTCAGGCCTCTAAGCGCCTCAAACGGCTCGCGGTTATTCGCCACTTCCCCAGAAGGTATATAGGTAACAAGTAACGAAAGCCTCCATCAGCCAATTGCCAAGGAGGTGTAGACAAAAAGTGCTAATTGCCAAAAGGATCTTCAGTTTCTGGTATCTCATCTTCGTATGCGGCTCTATCCTCTTCACAATGTACCGGTCTATTAAACTCGGTAAGGTGCCCAAGATCCGGAAGATCGCCGGTCTCGACGCCATCGAAGAAGCGGTCGGGCGCGCGACAGAAATGGGTCGCCCCGTCCACTTCTCGCCGGGCATCGGCGGGATCACCGCCATCGAGGCTCCTCAGACGTTCGCCGGCCTGGCGATGCTCAACTACGTCGCCAAGCTGACCGCCAAGTTCGACGTGCCTCTGATCGTCACGATCAGGACACCGGAGGTTCTTCCGCTGGCGGAAGAGACGGTTTCGCAGGCATACGTAGCTGAGGGGAAGATCGATGCGTTCAAGCCCGATAACATCCGCTACCTGTCCTCGCAGCAGTTCGCGTACGCCGCGGCTGTGTTCGGCATCATCGTTCGCGAGAAGCCTGCGGCGAACTTCCTGCTCGGCGCGTTCTGGGCGGAATCGCTCATGCTCGCTGAGTGCGGTTCCTTCATGGGCGCTATCCAGATCGCCGGCACGGCCCAGCTGTCCCAGGTGCCGTTCTTCGTCGCGTCCTGCGACTACACGCTGATCGGTGAAGAGCTGTTCACCGGCGCCGCCTACGTTACCCAGGACCCCGGCCAGCTTGGGGCCATTCTGGGGCAAGACATTGGGAAGGTGGTCTCTGCCGCGCTCATCATTCTCGGGGTCATCCTCAAAGTCATGGGCGACAAGACCCTTGAGAACCTGATGAAGCTTTAGGAAAGGGGGGCATAAGAATTGCGTCGTGAATTACCGCTAGCGGTTTCGTTCATTATCGGCCTGCTGGTTATGTCAGAGTTCTTTCTGAATGTCAAGGTTCTCCAGGACTGGTCCAAAGAGATCCAGAACTGGGGTATCATCGTTTCCGCGTTTGCGCTGGGGCTCGCTTCCGTTAACCTGCTGCGAATCCACACCGGCAATATCCGGACGCGCCGCGAGAACTGGCCGTTCAGCATAGCGCTCATAGTGGCGCTGCTGTTCATGGCCGGGCTGGGTGTGGCTAAGTCGGCCAACCACCCGACCTATAAGTTCTGGTTCGACAACCTGTTCTCGCCGTGCCAGGCGACGGTGTACGCTATGACGGCTTTCTACATTTCGTCCGCGGCGTACAGGGCCTTCCGAATACGTACGTTCGAAGCGTCTGTGCTGCTCGTTTCTGCTGCCATTCTGATGCTTGGCCGTGCCCCCGTGGGTGAGCTGATCTTCAGTGGCTTCCCGAAGTGGGCAGACTTCCTCGTTGATGTGGTCAACATGTCGGGGCAGAGAGGCATGATGATCGGCGCAGGCATTGGCGCCATCTCCGGTGGCCTCCGTATTCTGCTCGGCATCGAACGTGGCCACATCGGCGGTAGTTCGGCTTAGGCGGGGGGTGCGACGGATGACATTTGCAGAACGCATGATGGCGATAGACAGAAGGATCATCTATTTGCTCCTGTTCCTTTGCCTCTCAATCCCGCTGATCAAGCCGATCGGGCTTCCGCTCTCGGTCGGTAAGGCCACGCAGTCGCTGTATGAGTACGTTGACAAGCTGCCCGCGGGGTCCAGGATAGTGATCTCCATGGACACCTCGCCGGGAGGCTGGGGAGAAGTCATGCCCGGAGCTCTTGCCCTTGTCAACCACCTGGTTGAGAAAGGCGCGAAGATATATGTGATGGGCTACTTCGACACCGGCCCGAGCCTGTTTGAGGCGGCTGTCAACAGCACTGCGCTCGCCAAGAAGACCTACGGCGTGGACTGGGTGAACCTCGGGTATCGCGCAGGCGGTGAGAACGGCATCTCGGCTTTCGCCGGTGACGTGATCAAGACGTTCCCAAAGGACTTCCGCGGGAACGACACCACGAAGCTGGAGATCATGAAGGATGTCAAGACCGCGAAGGACTTTGCGCTCATCATCACCGTATCGTCCGGTACTCCGGGCACGCCGGAGTGGGTGAGGCAGGTCCGCGACCCGATGGGTGTCCCGCTGGCATGCATGGTTGTGGCCGTGAACGTCCCTGGCCTCGCTCCATACATCCAGTCCAAGCAGGTTATCGGTCTTTTGGCAGGCCTCAGGGGCGCAGCCGAATACGAGCAGCTGAGGAATGCTCCTGGCCTGGGCAGCGCGGGTATGGACGCACAGTCGATCTCGCACCTGCTCGTGCTGATCCTCGTGGTGCTCGGGAATGTTGGCTACCTGGTCTCCGGCAAGGGTACAAAGAAAGGAGGCCGGTGAGCGATGAACATCAGTACAAGCATTGGTGTATGGATAGCCGCTCTTTGCACCATAGGGCTGCTGTCATTCTTCTATAAGGATAACGCCTGGTACAAGCTGGTCGAGTACCTGTATGTCGGCGCCGCCGCCGGTCATGCGATCACCCTTGGGTGGTACAACGTCAGAGACCTGGGGATCAAGCCCCTGTCCGCCGGCAAGATGATCTACGTGCTGCCCATACTGCTCGGCTTGATGCTCTACACCAGGTTTAGCAAGAGCAACGCCTGGGTCAGCAGGATCCCAATGGGCTTCCTGATAGGCATCGGCACCGGCATGGCGATACGCGGCACGATCGGCTCCCAGATCGTTGAGCAGATCCGTGCCACGTTGATCGCGCCGAATACCATCAATAATGTGATAATCATCATCGGCGTGCTGACAACGATGTCGTACTTCTTCTTCAGCTGGGAGCAGAAGGGTGTGCTCGGACCTGCGGCGCGTATCGGCAGGTTGGTCATGATGGTGACGTTCGGGGCCGCCTTCGGCAACACCGTCATGGGCCGGATGTCCCTGCTGATCGCCCGCCTCCAGTACCTCTGGGGCAACTGGCTGGGCTTGATCAAGGTGTAGCGCAAGTCAGGTGCAAGTAGGCGCCTGCACCTGACGAAAGGCCAAGCGCTGGCGCGGCGCGGGTAGGCGCCTGCAACCTGACGAAGGCCAAGCGCTGGCGCGCGCGACGGAAGGCATGATCCGCAGGAAAGGTATGACCCACAGGAGGGCCCGCATTTGCGGGCCCTCCTTGCTTGGCTATATCGCGCGTGACTAGGTTTTGTCGCGACCCCATCACCGCGTGCATAGCTGTTCCAGATTCCTGGTCACCAGGTGTACAGCTGGGCCGGGCATTGCACCGCGGGTGACCAGTTTCTCTGGCGACCCCATCACCACGTGCATAGCTGTTCCGATTTTCCGGTCACCAGGTGTACAGTTGGCCCGCCAGTGTATCGCGGGCACGAAGTGCCCGCCCGTGCCCGCTCGTGCCCGCCGTCGCCGGCTCGTGCCCACCGTGCCCCCACGGGTCTTGCGTTACGGGCGGAACTCCCGCCACTCAGAGCAGCACGGGTTCCCAAGCGTCATAATCATGCGTTTCTCCGCCGGCAGGGCTATAATGCTGCTTATGCTCATCGTGTCGCGGACACCGGGTATGGGGTGTACGCAGATGCTCAGGGGATGATCCGCGTGGTCGCTGAGCATCGTCTTCGCGACTGCGACGTCAATCTTCCCCTTGTGCAGGGCCAACAAGTGCTCCATACGCCTGTGGCGCCAGACCGTATTCCCTGGCGCATCGAGGCACTCATCGTTGAAGTGCACGAAGTCGGGGTGGACGTAGTGGTTCGCATGGACGACATACCCGCGTTCCGCTTCAGCCCAGAGAATCCTGTAGCCGGTGGGCGTTGTCTCGAGATCGCAGGCCTCGCCTGTAGAGTTCGCGATCAGGAAGTTGCGCGATGAGGCGCGGTGGCTCTGGCTCATCAGGTTTATCACGCCCTGGAGATTCTCCTGCTCAAGGATGAGGCGGGGGAGGATACCCCTCGGGATACCCGGCCTCCAGCCCGGGGACCTCAAGAAGTTGTGGCCCATCGCGATGCCCGCAGAGTTGAGCCCTATCGAGCCCAGGTGGCCGCCGAGGACCGACATCACCGTGGACGGGCCTTTGTCAGGCACCAGCCGCATCGCCACCGTATGCTCCAGGTCGTGTTTCGTCCTGTCCCGGTTCTGGGCCATGATAACTTCACCGTGGACGGTGGCGAACTCGTTGGCGACGAACCCTGTGCACTCGCCGGCTTCGAGTTCCAGCTCGAAATCGGCGTTCAGAATGAAGACCTTCTCGACTGCCAGCCCAGACGCTGCAGCGATACCCTCCACCTCGGTGACCAGGTGCGGAGCCTTCTGGGCCAGGTAGGGTATGTACTTGCGGATCTCGACCAGGGCCTTTCCCTCAGCCTCGTCGAGGCTTGACCTCAGGCTCCTGGAGGTCCGGGCAAGCACATCCTGGTAGAAGTCCTGGATCATGTCGCGGAGTGCCTCTCCATGCTGGTATCCAATGTCGTACGGCTTCCCGCCGAACTCGTGGAATTCCAGTGGCATATTGCGGTCCTCCATTTCATGCACCGGTCCATTTCATACACCGGCTACGTCCTGCCTGACACTCCAACAGACACGCTTGCTCGCGAGCTGTGACCTAGCGCCCGGGCTCGGAAACCCATTCCACAGCCAGCGTTCGTGTCCCTGTGAACACGAACCGGGGGGGCCGTATGACCCTCCCGGGATGTAGTACGCCTGGATGGTTTCGCTGAAGTGAACGTCCGCCACTGAGGAGTCTCTAGGGCTTGTCCTTGTTGCAGGTCCCGTCTCCCTTGTGACGAAAACGCGCCTTTGACTCGGCGGTAATCGAAGGGCGAACGACGGCTGGATGTTGAGTGATTCTCGGGTTTGCAGCGATGACGCGACCGCCCGGTGCCGGGAACAACGTTTCTCTGGTCTCTGATTGCATCGATAGCCGCAAGATCTCGTCGCTATACTCTTCCGCGGATGAAGGTTCGGGCTCGGCCTGTCCGCTATCACGTAGAGCCATGAGGTATTCTTGAATGGCATCTTCCAGCAGATCGAGCATTTCCTCGAACGTATCACCCACCGCGATGCAGCCAGGTAAGTCAATCACGGCCGCAAACCACGCCTTCGATCCATCATTCTGCTCCAATTGCTGGACCACGAATGGATACTTAATCAACATGAGATGTTCACCCGAACCTTCACTTAGACTTGAGTTCCGGCACGAGATCCTCAATGTAGACGAGAAACTTCCTAATATAGGGCGCTTTGACCCTGTCATGCCGCGGTATTACCAGCGGAGGCTTGCCTGGGCGGCAATACTTCGTGTGCTTCTTGCCCTGCGTCACTCGTATGCCCAGACCACGTGCAACTGTCTCAATGTCTCCACAGGCTACGGAGTGCGGCTGCCGTCGCATATTCTCGATGAGCTTACTCCGGTTCAAATAACTATCCCTCTCGGCATCTCGTGGCAATTCTGCACACTATGGCAGTTATCCTTCATTTGCCCAGAGAGATATTCCTTTTGGCTATTTGTCGTCTGTGTCATCCCATCAATCTCGGGGCAATCCGCTCCACCCAGGACTTTGCTACTTCGCCAGCCTCACCGTCCTTGTGGCGCCGTCCCAGGAGACACTGTACCCGAGGTTCTCGGCCACCCAGCGGACCGGCAGCATCGTCCGGGACGATGTGATCTCCGGGGCCACGTCCATCTGGACCGTCACGGTGCCGGACGCGGTGGTCACCTTAAGCACAGGACTGCCGATCTGCAGCAGGAGCGTCGTGCCGCCCTTGCGCAGTTGCACCGTGCGCGCCACCGGGTCCCAGATGATGTTGTCATCGGTCACCCCGCACCCGTAGGCCACGAACCGCACCGGCAGGAAAGTCCTGCTGCTCTTGATGTATGGCGCGACATCCATCGTGAACCGGACGCCGCCGACCGTGTAGTACGCCTTGCCGATGTAGAACTCCACAGCGCCAGAGAACAGGCCGAAGTCACGCGACGCCCGGTCAAGCACATTGCTCTGCGTGCTCATGAGCGTGATCTCCATCACATATGACCCGGACCCGGTGTTTCCCGACGGCCAGTCGACGGTCAGCGACGCATCTCCCGAGACCTCCTTGAGCAGCCGCACCGGCATGCCGCCCAGCGCCTGATCGGATCCACGGGCCCTTATGGCCGCGGCCACGAAGATGTCCTGAGCGGCGCCGGAGTTGCGGAGCCGGATGTTGGCTCGGACGGTCTCTCCCAACTGGTACGAATCCTGCTCCAGCGACATTTCCGCTATGGCCACGGTGGAGGTTGTGTGGCTCACCGAGAACCGGTAAGCCTGGTAGAACTGGACGCCAGTCGTGGCAAGGTCATAGTAGAAGGGGAAGACGCTCAACACAAGCGTCCCAGTCCCATCGTTGCTGCGTGTGAACCGCCACGAAAAGGCCTGTTTCGGCCAGATTCCCGGCACTGGCACCGGGTCGGTGGTCCTTGTGTCATCGAGGATGACGATAGGGAGGTGGAGCCCCGTCGTCGTGGTCAGGCCCGAACGCGACTCCATGACGACATCCTGCACGACCACGCCGGCTGGGTAGTCGATGATCTTCACCAGGTACGGCACTCGCGGCCGCCCTTCCTCAAGCATGTATACAAGACCGCTGGGTATGCTCACATGGTCGTATCCGGCAACCTTGTTCACAACGTACATTGGCACAACTACATCTATGGTGCTCGCAGGGACCGCAGCGCGCGCAGTCCTGGTTGCCAGGGGCGTAGCCAGCCCACAGGCAAGTAGCGCCGCAACCAGCAGGAGTGTAAGTTTTCGCACGTCGCTCACCTCCCCACGAATTTGGGATCGCCGTAGTGGTTGAACTCGTAGCCCATGTACCGCCACCAGATATCCCCGAGGAGTATGGTGGCGTTCCTCAGCCGCGCCAGGCCGTCACCTGTGGTCGTGGTGCTGGACGTCCAGTGCGTGCGGAAGAAGGCCAGGGTGAAGCCCTGCTGCGGGCCGCACGGCGTGACCTCAGTAGCGCCGAGATACACCGCCGCGCCATTCCGAGTGAACGCCCGGGCGCCGCTACGGCCCGGTTCGGCCATGTAATTGCCTGTCAGGCACGAAGCCGCGAAGACCACCGGAGTGCCGGATCCAAAACGCAGCGGGTTCGTCGCGTGTTCGACCACCATGTTGCTGGCGGCGCCACACGCACCGGCGAAGTCGTCGAGCACCCAGCCCCAGCCGCCAGGCCCGCCATGGCCGCCCCAGAAGATGACGTCCTTGTCGCGCGCGCCTCGCTTGGTGTCCAGCCCGTGTTCGTTACCGGCGGGGCACAATGTGGCGTACGTCGTGTATGTGCCAGCGATCCCGCGGCGGTTCGCCTGAACTTCTTCCGCCTGGGCCTTGGTGATCAACGTACGCAGCGTGGCGACACTGGTCGGCGGGTGAGTCTTCGGGCACGGGGTGGTGCCAACAAGATGGCCTGGGAGATCGAGGCATCGATAATCACCCCTCATCACCAGAGCCTCACGCAGGAAAGCGGCCTCTTCATGGTCGTATTCGGCGTGTACCTTTTCGACCGTCATCCCCTGCCCCGTCAGCACATCGCCGAGCTCGTTCGCCTCCGCGATGAAGTTCTCCCAGGTACCCTCAGGGCCACTTACCAAGAGCGCGTTGGAGCGGTCAAAGGTGAAGCGGCCCAGGTGCACCCCAAGGCTCACTTCAAGAGGCCGCATGAGCTCGCGGGCGTTGAGCCCGATCGCGCGGCCGACTCGAAGCTCCACACGCTCGTCTCCAGTTGTGTCCGCATACGGGTAATCCGTGTAGTGCACGACATCCACCGGCCCGCCATTGAAGGGCGCGTTGAAGCCCGCCACATCAAAGGACGGCACAATACTCGCTTCTCCCACGATGAGCAAGTAACCGTTCAGTGCGGACTCAAGCCTGAGCCTGCTTCCCCAGATGCCGGCAGGCCCGACGTTCGCCCGCAGGTTGTTCGCCGAAACCCAGCTGGCGCCGGGCCTCCTGAACCCCAGCACGCCGGATTTCGCTATCGCAAGCCGGGCCATGGTCTGCAGCAGGGCGTTGACGTCTTCGGCCGGGTAGCTCGCAAATAGCCGCTCCGGGTCCGTGACTATCATGTAGTCGCAGGCTGAGATAGCATCCGCGACCTGGCTCTGGATCAAGGGGTAGGGGGGACTGGTCGCGTCCCCTGGGATGTACGGGCTCGAGAGCTCGGCAGTGCCTGAGATGCCGCGCCAGTTCCTGTACTGGATAACCGTCCTTGAGCCAATCCGGTAGTCGTCGATCGCAGGGTCCATAAGTACGGGCACGGCATCGTACTCATACGTGACCGAAGCTCCGGGCGCCAGTGTGGAGACGGTTTTCTCAGCCGTGATTTCGGCGCGGTTCCAGTCATAGGACGGCAGCCTATCCGCCACTGCCGCGAACCCACGGCTGATATCCTTCACCAGCAGGTCGGTTGCCTGCGCGGTGCTGCCCGAGCCGGAGTTCCTTACCGTGAGGCTGACGTGGAAGTAGTTGCCCAGCCTGGTCACGGTCCGGCTCAGCTCAAAAGCCGGGCTTTCTGTGCCTTTGGTGACCCGCGCCGAGGCATGCCCAGCGTTGCCGGCCGAGTCGTGCGCGATCACCTCTATCACGGCTGCGGCGCCTGCGGCGATCCGGGCCGTGTCCCAGTTCCAGCTGATGCGGACCGGCCTCTCAAAGTCCCGTAGCGTACGCTCGGATTCAAACAGGATGGGGGCCGGGTACGTGACCCGGTGCACCACCACTCCATCAACATGGATCTCGGCATCCGTGATTCGTGCCTTCTTGCTGTGCGTGATGCTCGCGTCTATCTCCACTACCCCCACAACTGTGGAGCCCTGTGCTGGCCTATTGATGGTGATGTCGATGGGTGACTCAGTGATGGGGAACCGGTTGCTCGCCGTGAAGTCACGCGCGGCCTCGGTCCGGTTGCCCGCAGCGTCGATCGCGATGGCCACCAACCTGTGAGGGCCGTCGAACAGCGTGGTGGTATCGACAAACCACTCAAAGGGAGCCGAGTAGTCTGTGAACATGCCCTTACCGTCCAGGAAGAACAGGACCCTCTCCACCCCGGTGTTGTCCTGGGCGTCCACCGGCACTTTGATCCTGCCGGACGCGACCTCCGGGATGTTCACAGCGAGCGTGGGTCGTGTCCCGTCGCCTAGGGCGGGAGTCGTGAACGCGATGGGCTTTGACTGCACGCTGTTCCCTACAGCGTCACGGGATGACGCGATGAACACGTACACGTGGCCAGCGTAAAGCCCTGTCAGTGAGAGCGTGTGAGACGTCTTGAGGTCCTTGGCCGAGACCGACTTGTCATAGACCCCGGACTGCGAGCCATACTTCACAAGGCTGTCGCAGGGCTCGTTGGTCGTCCATGTGACTGTCGCGGCGTTTGGTGTTACTTGGGTTCACCATTGGGCCGGAGGTGATGCGTGGTGGCTCGGTGTCAATCTTCTCCGGCGGTATCACAGGCGGCTGTACCGGGGGCGGCACCGGCGGTGGGACAGGCACTTCGGGCACAAGCAGCTTCTGCATTATGTTATTCTGCTCGTTCGACTCCGCAATGCTGGAGGTCGAGTCCGCGAACACCCTGACCGTGACGGACTGCTTGATGTCCCACGCGCAAAGGTAGGTCGAAGTGCCTCCAGGCGAAGCGATGCCTCCTCCTGTGATAGAGGTGGCGTTCGCCAGCGAGATGAAGCCCATGTCCTTCCCATCCATGGTCACGCTTGCCACCGCGAGCCACCCAGTAGGCAGAGACGCGCTCCCGGCGTTCTTCACCGTGATCGCCAGCTTGCTCTGTGGCCCTATGTAGATGTTGTCAACAGTCAGGTCGGGAAGTGCCTGCGTCACAACGAAAGTCCCTTGCCACAGGTTGTTCTGTTCGTTGCTCTCGGGCATCTGCTGTCTGGTATCGGCCAGGACAGAAACGGCGTATTGCCCGGGGCCATAGGTCCATTTGTAGGGGAACTGTCGCGTGACCTGCTGGCCGGGCGAAAGAGCCACTGTAACGTGGTCTTCCGAAACGATCTTCCCGGACACGTAGAAGCCCACATAGTAATCTGCCGGGGCGTTGGCTGAGCCGGCGGCGACCACACCGGCGTTCTTAAGGGTGTAGAAGACCTGTGTATCTGACCTCCACGCGGTTGTGACCACAAGATCAGGAAGAGAAGCCGCGGCCGTCGGCGGCGGCGCCACGGCGAGCGCAACACACGTGGACACGGTCAAAAACAGGAGCATGACTCGACGCAAGTGGACCGTCTCCTCCTTTTTGAACCATGAGAAGCAAACAGGTTAGGCAACTCTAATTGCCAATATTCATTTCTGATTGGATGAATTCCTGCGGGCTCCGCCCACTGCGCTCCGGCGCGAGGACTACCCCCATGGCTGGGAGAACTGTCTCGTGATCTTCTTCCGATCCCGCGAAACTTTCCCGTTGCTTTTGAATCTATATCTTTGGCTCAAGAAAGAAGGTGCCGCCATGGATGCGCTTGACACACGAGGTGTGCAGGTGGACGGGGCCGCTGCATGTTGGGACAAAATCGTGTCCGAACATCAGCGGCACATAAGCAGGCTGGCGTGGCACCTGTCCGGCGACCTGCATGAGGCCCAGGATCTCGCGCAGGAGACATTCGCCCGGGCGTTCGAGCACCGCGCAAGATTCCGTGGCGAGGCCAGCATCAAGACATGGCTGAGCAGGATCACGGTGAACACGTACCTGCTGAGGCTGCGCAAGGTCAAGAGACTGAGAGAGGTCGCTCTCGACACCCTTTCTGTGGCCGACTCGTCCAGGGACCCTGAGCAAATCGTGATCCGGCGCGAGTTCTACGAGTGCGTATACTGGATTCTCCAGAACATCTGCCGGCCGTCAGAGCGCGTGGTGCTTGTGCTCAGAGACCTCGACGGCATGAGGTACGATGACATGTCGAAGGTGCTCGGTGTTTCGGTGCCGGCCATCAAGTCGAGGCTGCACAGGGCGAGGCAGGCCTTCCGGCAGCACCTTTGTGGGGCGGGCTGCGCCGGGCTGCTTCCGGATCACACCTGCATCTGCGAAGGAGTCAGGGAGATATGAACTGTAGGGACGTACGGGCGCTGTTGAGTTGTTACCTGGATGGAGAGGTGGACGACACAGTCCGCCAGTCCATAGAGGCCCATCTGGCCGGCTGCGCCCCATGCAAGTCTGAGTTCGAAGCCATCTCAAAGACCGTTCGGATGATCAGGAGGCTTCAAGACCTGGACCCAGGGAAGAAGCCGGAGCCTTTCGCCGGTTAGACAAGTGGTTGGGGGGAGGTGTAAACAAGTGATAGCTTTCTGCGGCATCAACTGTTCGGATTGTCCATGTTACCAGGGGACCGTTCGCGCCGACCTGGAGCTTCTGCAGAAGACCGCGGATGAGTGGTCGGGCCCGGACAAGAAGTACAGCGCGAATGATATGATCTGCCTGGGGTGCACGAGGGAGAACACGGATTTCCTTTTCTCCTGGTGCAAGGGCTGTGGCATCCGCAATAGCGCGCTGGAGAAAGGCGTGGCCAACTGCGTCACATGCGACGGGTACGACGACTGCGAGAAAATCAGATCATTCCTTGATCATCATACCAAGCCGAAGGCGCTGATGGGCCTGCTAAGGGAGAAGTACAAGGCGCGGGGATAGTAGACTGTGGTCGGCATGCTCGATCCGCCTGGTGTGCTCGGGCTGGATGCGTTGAGTATGGGACAGGAGCCGCAGTAAATTGCTGACGGCTCCTTCCTTCAAAAAGGAGTCTAGTGGACCTGAGTCAATCACCGCTCATCATCCAGGATGACTTGCGTGCCTCCGGCCTCAAGACGCACGTCCAGCTCCGTGTAGGACCCCAGGGCACGCCTGACGCGCTCCTGACGCTCCGGCGGGCAGAAGACGAGCAAGAAGCCGCCACCGCCCGCACCCGATAGTTTGCCTCCTGTCGCACCGGCTTGCAGCGCCGCTTCGTACATGGAGTCTATCTCCGGCGAAGATATGCCTTCCGAAATCGTTTTCTTGAGCTCCCAGGCCTCATGCAGGATGGGACCCACAGCATCTACGTCCCCAGACTCCAGGCATGCGGCGACCTCGTCGGACTGGTCTCGCATCCGCCGTAGCACGGTGCGCTTCTCCTCCATGCTACGGCGCCACCTAGACATGACGGTTGAGGCGTGGCGGGTCTGGCCGGTAAAGAAGAGCATCATGTGGGCTTCGAGCCTCTGTACCGTTTCGGGCGAAGCCCGAATCCAGCGGCAGACGGTGGTCTCATCGGGGTTGAACCGGATGTGCAAGAGGCCGCCGAGCGCCGTGCTGAACTGGTCAAGTTTACCTGCGTTTCCATCGAGGCGGTTGATCTCGATGGCGCAGGCCTCCTGCGCGAGGGCATAGGCGTCTTGAACCACCGGACTATGGCGGCTCCGGTAGCGACCAAGCGCATGCAGCAGGCCGACTGTGAGGGCGCTTGATGATCCAAGCCCGGTGCCCTCCGGCACCTCACTGAAGGCGGCCACATCCACCCCTCGGGTTATGCCGGTGGATCGTAGCGCTTCGCGCACCAGTGGGTGCTGGACATCCAGCGCCGAGCCGCAGTCTTCAGCGGCGACGCCTGACACATGAAGCCGCCCGTCGAATCGAGGGCTCACCAGGACATACACGTACGAGGCGAGGGCACACGTGACCACCGCACCATACTCTTCGCGGTAGAAGTCTCTGACATCCGTACCCCCGCCCACAAGGCATAATCTGCAGGGCGTCCGGCTTATGATCACCGGCGGCACTCCTTTGTGCTGCGCGAAGATGGGCCCAGGAGCCAGCCAACGAAGATGGGCTCCGGAATCGGAACCGGCCAGCGATCTGGGTCTACGAGTCGGAGTCGGCCACCGAAACCGCCGGCCTCGGCAAGAGTCCTGTCCGGCTGACGGTCTCGGGCACCGCCTCTGGCCAGTTGATCGCCATGATGTGCACTCCGTGCACGCCTGGAATCTTCCTGATGGCCGCAACGGTCTCGGCCGCCATCCGGATGCCTTCGGCCTGTTCTTCCTCAGCCGTCAGGCCCTTGAACCGGCGGAAGATGTCCTCAGGCACGTATAGCCCCGGCACCTTAGCTATGCGCTCAAGCGCAGAGTGGGAGCGAACGGGCAGGACGCCGGCGATGACCGGCAGCCGTCGATCCAGTCCCATCCTCACCAGCAACGACATCCACTCGGCGAACCGCTCAAGATCGTACACGGGCTGGGTCTGGACGAAGTCCGCCCCGGCCGCCGCCTTCTGGGCGAGCCGGAGGGCGGAAAACTCGGCAGTGGCGGCGAACGGGTTCTCGCCAACCCCTATGTGGAACTTCGGGGCGGGCTTGCATGGCTCTCCGTTGATGAAACACCCTGTGTCTCGCATTTTCCGGAGAACCCTACACAGCTCGATGGATTCAAGGTCGAAGACCGGTTTAGCGTCAGGATGGTTACCCATGGAAGGGGGGTCGCCGGTCAGCACGAGCACGTTTCGTATACCGAGACTGTACGCTCCAAGCAGGTCGCTCTGCAGACCTATGCGGTTGCGGTCACGGCATGTCATGTGGAGCACGGGCTCGACGCCCTCCGCCATGACGTGCACGCATCCGGCCAGGCTGCACAGCCTGACGACGGCCGCCTGGTTGTCCGTGACGTTTATTGCATCAACGTGTCCGGCCAGCGAAGCGGCCGCCCGTCTTAACGATTTCGACGAGCCGCTCTTGGGCGGTCCGAGTTCGGCGGTCACAACGAAGCGTCCTTCGCTCAAAAGAGCGTGCAGGTGGCTCAGGTACTCCAACGGGCACCATCCCCTGTTATCATGTCTTTGCTGCGTGTCTTGTTGCCCCGGCCGTGACTGGGACCCAGCGCCTCTCTTTCAAGAACTCACGAATCGCCCTGCCCATGTGCACGAAGTCCAGCAGAAACGCGTCGTGCCCGAGCGGCGACTGGATTTCGACGTAACGAGCGCTCTTACCCTTCTCGAACAAGTCGGAAACCAGCTCACGCTGCTGGTGAGGTGGGTAGAGGATGTCGCTCGACACCCCGACTACGAGCGCGCGGGCCTTGATGCGTTCAAGCGCGCCGTAGTAGTCGCAGCCCGGCCGCGACAGGTCGAACAGGTCGTTGGCCCTCAGGAGTGTGAGGTATGAGTTGGCGTCGAAGCGGCGCACCAATTTTTCGCCCTGGTAGTGAAGGTACTGGCTTATCTTCACCTTGTCGCCAGGCCCCACCATGGTCTTGTTGCCGAGGCGTTTGGAGCCGAACTTGCGCTCCATGGACTCCTCGCTCTGGTACGTGATCATGCCGACCATCCGCGCCAGCGCAAGGCCCCTGGCAGGCCCAGCGCTCGCCTCGTACCGCCCGCCCTTCCAGTCAGGGTCGGACTCAATGGCCTTGCGCTGCACTTCGTTGAAGGCGATGGCCTGCGCCCTGATTCGGCCCGGAGCGGCGATGACGATGGTGTTGTCCACACTGTCCGGAAACGTCGCGGCCCACTCGAGCGCCTGCATACCGCCCATGGAGCCGCCGAGAACCGCGAACAGCCTATCGATCCCCAGCGACAGCAGGAACTCGCGCTGGAGCCTGACCATGTCCTTGATGGTGACGGTGGGGAAGTCCGGCCCGTACGGCGCGCCCGTCGCGGGGTTGGCGCTTCCCGGCCCAGTGGTCCCGTAACACCCGCCCAGCACGTTTGCGCAGAGGACGAAATACTTGTTGGTGTCAAGGGGCCGTCGTGGGCCGACCACCGGCTCCCACCAGCCCAGGGATGATTCGCGCCCCCCGTGGCTGGCGACATGGGAATCCCCCGTCAGGGCATGGCAGACCAGCACAACGTTGTCCCGGTCGGGGGAGAGGGTGCCGTAAGTCTCAAACGCCACGTCGACCGGCCCGATGGACCGGCCTGTTTCCAGGCGAAAGCGGTCATGGTGGAAAAGCGTCGTGACCTCGTACTCACTTCTTGCGGGGATCTGAGCGACTCTTTCCGCGATGAGCTTGGCGCCTTCAAAGGGCAGGTAGACCCACGGCGTGGCTGTGCTGGGCGAAAACTGTGTATCGACTCCCGGCAGGGTTTTTGCGGCCATACTCGACCCCTCCTGCTGCGACTACCGAGTATCTTCGCTACTTCCCGGGAGAGGGGTCAAAAAAACCTCTTCCTATGGAGAAGAGGCCGCTTGATCGGGGCATCTCTCCTCTCATGTTGCGAGTTATGCTCGCCAGGACTTGGCACCGTTGCAACGAATGGGGTTGCCGGTTGCCAGGCTTCATCGGGCCAGTCCCTCAGCCACTCTTCATAAGAGCAGAAGATACAGGTTTTCAGTTGGTTGTTTTGACTATAGCACCTGGACTGGCTGGGTGTCAATCGCGGGTGGGGGGCAATGGCCGCTCTGCTGTCAGGCAGGCCTGGGCCAGCGCTCTCAGCTCCCCCGCAGCGCTCTCGCCCTTTCGACAACCTTCCTGGCCCGGTCTCGCCGTCTCTGGTAGTACGTCATGACGAGCTTATCAAACTCCCTGCTCTTCTCGATGATGGCCTCCGAGTGAAGAGAGTCGCCTTCGTTGAACATCTTCGAAAGCTCCGCGCGCAGTGCCTGCATGCGGGTCGTGATACTGCCTTTCAAGTTGTGCCCTCCACGTGTGTTCCGCCGCCGGTACCAGTGCCGGCGCTCAAAGCACATATCGTAATTGTGCACAGATTGATAAGGCCTTACACTAGCCTATCAGGTGTTTTGCCCTCGCGCGATTGCCAGGAAATCCCTGGCCGCGACTCCGAAGTACCTATCCTTGCGCCTGACGACCGCGGTCGTGCGCGTCAGCGGGGCGATGCCCTCGACATCGACGCGCACCAGCAGCCCTGCGTCGATCTCGGCCTGCACGGCCGATAGCGGCAGAAACGACATGCCCAGCCCTACCTGCACAAAGCCCTTGATCGACTCAACACTGTCTGTTTCCATCTTCACATGCGGCGCTGCCCCGGCCTGTGCGAGCACCTGGTCAAGGTACGCTCGAAAGCCTGTCCCGCGGGGGAAGAGGATGAGCGGCGTCTCGGAGAGGGTGGCCTGCGTGATTGGCGACGGCGAAGAGTCCGGCGGTCCGACCAGCACGATTTGCTCATCGAACAGCGGTAATGCCTCCAGGTCCGGGTGGGGTACCGGTGAGGTCACAAGGCCCAGGTCGATCTCGCGGTCCAGGGCCATCCGCGCAACCTCCCTGCTCCGGCCCGTCTTTACCGTGATGTCCACGTCCGGGTGCGCCTCCCGGAATGACTGTAACCAGCGCGGGAGATGAAAGATGCTGGTCGTCACGCCCGCGGCCAGGATCAGGCGGCCGCTGCGCCCCTGCACAATATCGGCGATGACCTGCTGCCCATCCTCGATGGCGGCGAGCGCCTTTCGGGCGTAGTCACGGAGCAACTCACCTGGGCCGTTCAGGAGCATCCCGCGACCGGTCCGCTCGAAGAGCGCCGTGCCGAACTGGCGCTCAAGCGCCCGTATGTGTTGCGTCACAGCAGGCTGGGTGAGGTGCAGGCCCGCGGCCGCCTTCGTGACGCTGCCGTGCTCGGCGACCTTTAGGAAGGTCCGCAGCTGCACAAGCTCCATGCCATTAGTCCTCCTTATATCACATATGTGAACCATTCATTGGAATTATAGCACGTCTAGAGCTACACTAAGCAGGGAGGGATTCTCATGAGCGTGGCAGCGGTGGTCGGAGCCAACTGGGGAGATGAAGGAAAGGGCAGGATAACGGACTTTCTTGCGGCCAGGTCGGATTTCGTTGTGAGGTTCCAGGGTGGTGCGAATGCGGGGCACACGGTCATCAACGATTTCGGCAAGTTCGCCCTGCATATGCTCCCGTCTGGAGTGTTCTACCCGGATGTGGTCAACGTGCTGGGCCCTGGCGTGGCCCTCAATATCCGCAACTTCGCGGACGAGATGGAGATGCTGGCTTCGTGCGGCGTTCCTACGCCGTACGTCATTGTTTCCGAAAGGGCGCAGGTGGTCGCGCCCTACCACCCGATGCTCGATGCGTGCGAAGAGGAGCGGCTGGGCGCGGCGCAGTTCGGCTCAACAAAGGCGGGCATCGCGCCGTTCTACGCGGACAAATATGCCAAGACAGGGATCCAGGCCGGTGACCTGCTTGAACCGGCACGGCTACGGGCCAGGATAGAAGCGGGGCTCGCGGCGCGGAACACGCTCCTCGAGCACCTTTACGGCAAGCCGCCGCTGGCGTCTGAGGACTTGGTGCATGCACTCTGCGCGCAAGCCGAGATAATCAGGCCATACGTGTGCGACACGACGGCCCTGCTCCAGAATGCCCTGCGCTCGGGCAAGAGCGTGTTGCTGGAGGGGCAGCTGGGTGCGCTTCGCGACCCCGACCACGGCATCTACCCGTTTTCCACCTCCTCGTCGCCGCTGGCCGGGTTCGCATCGGTGGGAGCCGGGATTCCGCCGTACGCCATAACGAGCGTGGTGGCCGTGGTGAAGGCTTATTCAACATGCGTCGGAGCCGGGCCCTTCGTGTCGGAACTCTCCGGTCAGGAGGCTGAAACCCTCCGGGCACGGGGCGGCGACGCCGGCGAGTACGGCGCTACCACAGGCCGCCCGCGAAGGGTGGGCTGGTTCGATGCCGTTGCTTCACGTTACGGGTGCCAGGTGCAGGGGGCGACGGAAGTCGCTCTGACAGCGCTTGACGTGCTCGGTTACATTGACGAAATACCTGTGTGTGTGGCGTATGATGTTGACGGCCAGGTGACAAGCCGTTTCCCAACCACTGCAAGGCTCGAGCGCGCGACGCCGGTGCTTGAGCCGTTCAAGGGGTGGCTCTGCGACATTTCTGGCGCCCGCGAGTGGAGCGACCTGCCGCCGGAGGCCCGCGACTATGTGCTCCGGGTCGAGGACCTGCTGCGCGTGCACGTCAAGTGGGTGTCCGTCGGCCCCGCGCGCCAGAGTATGATCGAGAGGTGAGCGCACTGCGGTAGGCTGCGGGCGGGTGCGGGTGGGGGTGAGCGGCGACATGCACTGGCAGAGTGCGCGTCAGGCGGACCCGCACACGTCGAGTGCATGTCGGCGAGGACGTGCCCACGTGAAGTGCACGTCAGCGGGAACGTGCCTACGTGGAGTGCAGGTGACCCGTCCCGGGGGTCAAGTTGTACAGTGATGCTTCTTGCCGTACACGACCGTGACCACCGACCGCTGCCCCAGACCCAGTAGCTATGTGCTCAGTAGCTGCTGCCGAAGGACCCGGCGCCAGAACCGCAATGTTTGAAAGGTAATCATAATACCGCGGTGAAATGCAGAGTAGGGTTAGCAGGAGGTGTTGGGAAATGGCCATCTTGGTCATCTACTATTCACGCTCGGGCAATACTCAACAGATGGCACATGCGGTTGGGGAAGGGGTAAGAGCGGAGGGCCTCGAGGCCGTCGTCAAGCCGGTTTCAGAAACGCGAGTTGAGGAGCTTTTGGAGGCCGACGGCTTCATACTGGGCTCGCCGACGTACTACGGGACACTTGCTTGGCCCATCAAGCAGTTCATAGACGAAAGCGTCAAGTACCACGGAAAGCTCGTTGGGAAGGTCGGGGGCGCGTTCACCTCGTCCGGCGGGGCGGGCGGCGGCAACGAGACAACCCTGCTTTCCATGCTGCAGGCTCTCCTGATCCACGGGATGATCATCCAGGGAACAAGTTCGGGCGATCACTACGGCCCGGTATCCGTGAAGTCTCCCGACGACAAGGCCCTTGAGAGGTGCAGGGCGCTCGGTGGCCGGGTCGCGAAGCTCGCCAAGGCGCTGGCGGATATACAGCTTCGCAACATGTAGAAGATACTGGCGTGAGGCGAAATGTGGGCGCTCTTGCACGCTCAGCAAGAGAAAAGGGGGCTGAGAGATGGGGCGGTTTGGGACGGATGACCTCCCAGAACTCTTGGAGGCGCAGGAGGCGCCCTGTGTTTCGATCTATCTCCCGACCGACCGTACGGGAGCGCAGAGCCAGCGGGATCAGATCAAGCTGAAGAACCTGATCAAAGACGCAGAAGAGCGGATGGCTTCAGGTGGAGTCCGGGGTCCCGACGCCAGGGCCATGCTGCAGCCTGCGAAGGACCTCTTGCGGGACGGGTCCATGTGGCGGACACTGGAAGACGGCCTGGCCTTGTTCATTTCACCCCGCCAGTTCAAGCACTTCACATTTTCGGATGCAGCGCTGGAACTTGTCGTCGTGGCGGATAGGTTTCACCTCAAGCCCCTGCTGGCTGTGCTGGGTGGCGATACACGATTCTACCTTCTCTCTGCGAGCCAGAACAGCGTGAAGCTCCACGAGGCCACCCGGAACGGCATTGACGAGATACAACTCAAAGACATGCCAAAGAGCCTGGAAGAGGCTTTAAAGTATGACGACCCGGAGCAGCAAGTCCGGTTCCGCACCACCGGGCGCGCCGGGTCTGGCCAGAGGATCTCGGTGGGCTATGGCTCGGGCGTCACGGCTGATGAACACAAGACGAACCTACTCCGGTTTTTCCACCTGTTGGATGACTCGCTCAAACCGTTTCTGGCCGGCAAGAGTGAGCCGCTGGTGTTTGCCGGTGTGGACTACTTGTTTCCTATCTTCAAGCAGGCCAATACGTACCCCAACCTCCTGCCGGACAACGTGGCCGGGAACCCGGAGTCGCTTGGCGTTTCGGAGATTCACAAACAGGCCTGGTCGCTTATCGAAAGCCGTCACGCCAAGGCCCGTGAGCAGGCCGCGGGGCGTTACCGGCAGCTGGCTGGGACCGGAAAGACGCTTGACGGCGTCGTGGACGTGGTGCGGGCTGCGGCGGTCGGGCGGATAGACACGTTATTCGTGCCGAGAGGCGTCCAGGTGTGGGGCACCTATGACACAACGTCGGGCCTCGTCGAACTGCACGATGAGCCCGCCCCAAGGGATCAGGATGTGCTCGATTTCGCCGCGGTGCAGACGCTGGTGAACGGCGGCATACTGTTTGCGGTGGAGAAGCAGGACGTGCCCGGTGGGAACACCGTGGCGGCGG
>JAUYEF010000088.1 GCA_030691635.1 Bacillota bacterium | reverse complement strand
CTCCTCGAGGAGCCTTTCAGCGAAGCCAGGATACTCGGCGCTGATCGAATAGTTGTCTCCCGTTAGGACGTTGGGATGCCCCGCGTGATTGAACAGCAGACACAGCACCTGGCCCGACATGTCCACGAGTTTCAGAACCCCCACTTCCGGGTCAATCTCGCCCAGCGGCCCCACGATGTGTTCAGGCGGGTATGGCTCCCAATTCATCACCACATGGCCGTCGTCAGCCAGAAGCCGCCGATAATGGCTGATGGTGTCTTCCTTGCCCGAAGCGCATCCCGCCATCACCGGCTTCATGCTGCCGGCAGCCTCCTTGATCACCTGGGCCAATCTGGCCACCAGGGCACGCGCGTAGTCGGCCTCGACCTCGCTCGGCTTCCCATTCGTGACCGGGCCGGAGTGGATGTGCGCCGCCGCCACGATGATGCGCTCGGCAGGGATGCCGACCTCCGCCGCCGCCTTTCGGACGGCGCTTGCGGCTTGCTCGGGTAACCTGCATACGTTTACAGCCACGATCGCGCACGCCTGCTTCATGTCCTCGTCGTTCGAAAGGACCAATGCACGGGCGAATAGGTGGTCATGCACGCCCTCCGACGGATGCGCCCGGAGCATGCCGTCCATCCAGATACTCTTGCTCGGCGTAATGTCGATCCTGGCTGCCCCTGCTCTCATCGGTTTCCTCGCATCAGGCCTGCGCCCTCTGGTAAGCAATCTCCCCTGCGACGATGGTGTAGACAAGATCGAGATCCTGATCCAAGACGATCAAGTCCGCATCCCTGCCGGGTGCGATCTCGCCCTTGTTCAGCCCCATCAGGCGGGCCGGGTTCCTGGACCAGACGTGACTGGCCGTGGCAATGTCTTTGTGAAACAGGCGGATCGCGTTGCGAAAGCTGTCAATGGGAGTGAGCGCACTTCCGGCCAGCCCCATGTTCCGGTCCACCTGCCGCACCCCGTTGTTGGGGCCGTCAATCTGCACGGTTCCCCAACCGCCGGGTGCGACATAGCGCCCCGGCGGCAGACCGGCGCCATAATTGCTGTCGGTGATGAAGACGAGTCTGTCTGAGGGCTTGCAGCGGAACGTCTTTTCGACAAGCAAGGGACTCACATGCGTGCCATCGCCGATGATCTCGCAGGTCACCCGGTCCTCGACCAACAAGTAGTCCACCAGGCCCTGAGGGTACACCCCCGTCCCTGTGCTCGCCGGTATCTCAAACACGTCGAACAGGTGGGTCACCAACCTGGCGCCGGCGTCCACCGCGGCGCGGCCTTGCTCTATCGTCGCCTGCGTGTGGGCGATGCTGCAAACGATCCCTGCCCGCGACAACTGGCGGATGAGGTCGGGCGCCCTCTCGAGCTCTGGCGATACATCCCAAATCCTGACGTGACCGCCCGCCGCCGACAGCAACATCTCTGTCGTCTCCGGGCCGATCGGCACCAGGTCTTTGGATAGGCCCGCGCCTGTCCTGGCGAGGTAGGGGGACTCGAGCCGGAAGCCTCCAATCTGTGGAAGCAGCCGGAACTCGTTCGTCTCCCGTCGATGCCGCTCCATCTGTTTTGCGCTTTCCTCAGGGGGGCAAAAAAGCGTGGGATAGAAGGTGGTGGTGCCGAACGAAGCCTCGATCCTGGCGTACTCGCTCAATGCTCCCGCCTGGGCAGACTCCGTGCGTATACCGTGCGTGTGCAGGTCGATCAGGCCGGGCACAACGTACCCGCCAGTCGCATCAACCTGTGTTTCCGATTCGAGAGAGGGACCTACCGCTTGGATCAGCCCGTTCTGAATCAGAACGTCACAGGAACAGAGCTCTCCACCTGGAAGCAGCACGCTCCCATTCCGGATGACCAATGCCATGGGCTCTTCCACGTTCGTCCTCGACATTCCCGTGACTGACCAGGGGCAGTACCCTGTACGTCAGCCTGCACCTCTGCAACTTGGTGTCGAACGCAACTGCTGAAGGTACCATGTGCTTCCCGCAAGCCTTGCCTGAGCTGGGCGCAGGCCTGACAGCGTTTCTGGCTAACGCACAATCATCGTGGAAGGGTATCGGGGAAGTGTCTCGTTGATCATCGGCCAACGGACTTGCCGGTGGCCAGGGCGGCGCCTGGCGGAGCACACGAATCGCGTACAACCAGCTCTGGCTCGATCAGGAGTCGTGGCAAGGGGTCGGGAGTTGTCTCCTTCCTTATCATCTCGACCAGCAACTCGACAGCTTTCCTCCCGATTATCTCTATGGGCTGACGGACGGTGGTCAAGGCTGGTCGAAGGTAAGCGGCTATCTTGACATCGTCAAAGCCGACTACCGACACGTCCCTGGGCACCGCGCGTCCCATATCCGCAGCCGCGCTCAGCGCACCTATGGCCATCGTGTCATCCGTAGCAAAGATGGCCGTGGGGGGGCGTGCGAGGGAGAGTAGCCTCCTCGTGGCCCTGTAACCCCCTTCGTGGCTGTTCTCGTCCAGTTGAACATACTCTTGGCACGATTCCCCGGGCTGATCCCGCATGAATTCACAGTAGACTTCCATGCGCTCCCGAAGATCCCCCACCCGGCCGGCATTGATATGGGCTATCCTCCGGTGCCCCAGTTGAGCGAGATAGCTGAGAGCCATGAAAGCCCCCTTGCGATTGTCAACAGCAATGGAAGGGGTGCTACCCGCAAGCTCCTGGCTACCCCGACACACGGAGAGCATGCGGTGGGCCTGCCCCATTTTGACGAGGAAGGTGTGATCTTCAGGCGACTCCTTCAGGTCACCGAGCAGGAACAGCCCATCACTGTGTCTCAACTCCAGTATCTCACTCAGGGCCAAGGCTTGCTCGGGGTCGCTCTTGGCATATCCCAACACCAGATCGTATCCTAGCTCTTTGGCCACATTGCCGATCACCTCTATGAGTTGAGCGAAGAAGGGATCGTCAATCTCACGCACGATCAACCCCAGCAGGTTGGCACCTTTGCCTCGCAGCGCGCGCGCAAAAGGATGGGGCTGATAGCTCAATTCTTCCGCTGCCGCCAGTACTCGTTGGCGCGTCTCCTGGCTGATGGAGACTGCCGTTACAGCCTCACTTAAGACACGGGATACCGTGCTCTCAGAAACTCCTGCTTGCCGTGCCACGTCACGGATCGTAGCAGTCTTGCTCAGCACAGTGCTACCTCTACAATCCTTTGTATGCAATCCTTATACCACGGATGTTGATACTTGTCAAGAGAGTTCTGCTTTCCTAATGGAAAGGGTGTAGTTCAACTTTGGGGCAGGCTCTGCTCTGCCATCGATCGGCCTCGGCCCTGTAGCCCTGCATGCGCACTTGCGCCCAAGCCCGCCGCCACGCTCCCAGACCAGTTG
>JAUYEF010000069.1 GCA_030691635.1 Bacillota bacterium | reverse complement strand
ATATGGAATCGACAAGCCCCTCACGACTCGACGCGAGTTCGTGAGGGGTTTGCTTACCGGGTACGGAGGCTCGAGCCTACCGTACGTACCCGGGGCGTCATGGCCGCCAACTGGATTCATGTGCCTTTCCAACCAGTGCGTTTCACCATGGAACGCAAAATCGTCCGGACGTTCTACCGTAGAACGCAAAACCAGTTCGGCGTTCGATTCACGTGCCTTTCCGACTGGTGCGTTTCACCATCGAACGCGGAGTCTTCCCGGCGTTTCACTGTGGAACGCGAAACCGCAAGCGCGTTCGACTATAGAACGCTGCAGTGCTGTGCGCGTTCCACAGTGAAACACAGGGCCGCCAGGATCTCCTTCCGGCGGCCCAGATGTGCATGACCCTGCCCCTCCGGGCCCACAGTGTCATACCATGCATCAGGAGTCGCGCGAGGTGGCACAGGACCTGCAGCACAGGTCTGCGCCATGCACTTCTGCACCGCGCCAGCCTAGTCTTGCGGGGCAATTTGCGCGTCACGATGCCGGCGAGTCTTGCGAAAGAGCGACTCCTGAGAGGCGGTTTCGATTGGCAAGAACGTACTACCAGGGTTCCCTTGTGGACTATGCGTTTGCGCTTCCCTCCAGGATGCTCCTTGCGGTCCCGCAGGTGCCCCAGACGCTCCCACAGATCATGGAAGGGTTCAGCCTCGTTTGTACCGACCTGGGCAAGGGCGAGCAACGCAGGGTACTTCAGCCAGGGCGCGATCGTGGTGCCGGAGGGCCTGGTCGCTGACTCGGAGCAGATATACAAGTGGCCCCATGTCCCCGGGCGGCCGATCTTCACAGTCGACCGCAGCCGTAGAGCGGCATTCACCTACAGCCTATCGGACGTGCCGGTCGACGGGCGGCTCCTGGCGCTCGAAGCAGGTCCCATGATCCTGGAAGACGGCCGCGTGCCGGACTTCGACTCCTTGCTGAGGCAGGGCCAGTTCAATGATTGGACCGCCACGACAAGGACTCAACAGGTGGCGGTGGGCCGGACGAACGATGGAACCATCCTGCACGTGGTGGCGCTGGCGTTGAACCTCCTTGAACTGGCGGCGTTCAAGCGCGAAAGAGGATGCGTGCAGGCCATGAAGCTTGACGGCGGAGGAAGCACGGGCCTGATGGAGGACGGGAACTTCGCCCTGGCGTTCCGAACCCGGAGACTGCCCAACGCCATCGTCATGACGCAGGTCAGCGGCCCACAAACCACTCCTCTCGGCACCACTCCACCAGGGCCCACACCCCCCGGACCGACGCCTTCCAAAAAGCGCGTGATGCTCGACCCCAGCGGCACGAGTGTCACCGGGCCGAACGGGACACGAGAAGGCGATATCGCGCTGGCCGTCTGCCTGGCGGCGCGCCGGACACTGGAGAGATCGGGCGTGCAATGCTTGCTGACACGCGAGCAGGCACAGGATGAAGGCATGACGGTCGAAGAGCGGATACACCGGTGCAACTCCGCGTCGCCGGCCTGCTTCGTGACCGTTCATTGCGGGCAGTCGCCTGATCCGGGCGTTCGAGGCCTGGATGCGTTCCACTGGTACAGGTCCGGGGATGGGCGGCGCCTTGCCGAGAGTCTGGTGGAAAGGATGTGGCAGAGCACTGGCCTCAACAAGCGCCCTCTGCCAGTGCTCGCTGTGCATTCCGGCGAGACCGGTTACTTCAGGACGCTCAAGTACACGTACCCGCCTGCTGCCATGCTGGATGCAGGGTTCCTGACCAGCCCCGCCGATGAGGCGCTGCTGCTCCAGCCCTGCAACCAGGCGCTTGCCGGAAACGCGCTCGCAACGGCCCTGCTCGATTGGCTATAGGCCAGCGATGGTAGTAGGCCAGCGATGGCTGCAGGCCAGCGATAGCTGTAAACCGGCGATAAAGGGATGCCCGCTCCGGTGAAGAATCTGAGCGGAAACAGCGCATCTCTTCGCCGGAGGAGTGTTCATGCAGATCGGCCTAACAGGACAGGCTCCGCTCGCTGCTCTCCTTGTCCAGCTCGCCATTTCGTTCGCGAAGACAGGCATGTTCACAATCGGCAGCGGCTATGCCATGCTGGCCTTGATGGAGAAGGAGATAGTCGAGGCGCACGGGTGGCTCAACGCCAGCCAGTTCGCCGACGTCGTGGCCATCGCTGAAGTCACCCCCGGACCGATCACCGTGAACATGGCGACCTTTGTCGGTTTCCGCATCGCGGGCTACCCTGGAGCTGTGGTCGCTACCCTGGGCCTCATAACGGGGCCGATGATCGCGATGCTCGTCATCGCCCATTTCTACAGCCTGTTCAGGACCAATCCCATCGTTGACGCCACTTTTCGAGGCCTGAGGCCTGTCGTCATCGGCCTCATACTGTTCTCCGTCCTCAGGCTGAGCAAGAGCTCCGTGACCGACCTGAAGGGCGTGCTCATCCTCGCCGCCACCATCGCAGGACTCCAGTTCCTCAAAGCCAGCCCCATCTTCCTGGCGTTTTTCGGCATTGTGGCGGGGATAATGTTGTATCGCTGACATCTTTCGGCTCAAGGAGATTACCGTTGGCGCGTGTGCGGCTCCGGACAATCGTGTTGGTTGTCGTCGTGCTCATCGTGGTCGCGATGCTCGCGGCCTCTGCCTGCGCGCCCAAGGCCGGGGGGCTGTCCGTATCCTCGACGCCGGCCGGCGCTGAGGTGTATGTGGACGGCGCCCTCGCCGGAAAGACTCCGCTGAAGATCGCGGAGATCAAGCCCGGAAGGCATGTGGTCCGGGTGGTGCTCGCGGGCCATACGCCTTTCGAGGCCATTGTGGAAGTCCAGGCGGGAAAGACATCCGAAGTGGCCGCCAGGCTGCTGAAGGATGTGTTCAATCCGGTCCTGATAGAGTCCGACCCTCAGGGCGCCTCTGTGTACGTGGATGGCAGGTTCGAAGGCAACACCCCCGCAGTCATCGAGAAACCGGCGTCCGAAGTGCCCATCGTGCTCTTCAAGCCTGGTTACGCGTGGACGGTCCACTATTACTCGATCCAGGAAAGCCGTCGAAGCCTCTCGTTCAAGATGCGCCCGGCGCCGGCGCCCTCTGAGGCTTCTCTGCGAGCTGTGGCCGAGAAGGTGACGCCTCCTGCCCTTGTGAGGGAACAGGACTCGTTCCGTGTTGGGCCGTTCGCTTCCGCGGAGCCGCGAGTGCTTGTGCCCGATCAGGAAGGCCGGATATTGCTCCAGTATACGGTGCCGCTTGAAGGGTTCGAAGACTGGTCGCTGGACATCCTGGCGGTGTACGATCTTGCGCTGGGCACCTCACGTGTCCTGAGGTGGGAACCAAGCCATGTGCTGAATGACGAAACGTACACCTACGCGACCAGAGGCATCACTTCACTGGGCTGGCTGGATCGCGACACACTGTTGCTGGCCGTCACGAGGTCGAGAAGCGGGAGGAGCGATGACCCGGACCTTGGCCTTGGCGTGGAAAAAGTCAATATCTCCGGGGGGAAGAGCGAGCGTGCCGGCTGGTTTCCGCTTTACCTGAAAACGGCCGCGTTGAGCGAGTGGTGGCTTTCCCCGGCCAAGGACGCACTCTACTATGTCACATACAGGGCGTCTGGCGAAGTATTCAGGATGGAGTTGGCCAGTGGAAATACCACGCTGCTGAAGTCGCAGGTACCCCTTTGTGCCTCCGGCGGCTATCCCGCGGTGCGAGTGGATATGACCGGCGAGAAGCTCATATCCGGAGAGTGGACGCCCGGCCACGGTATCTGGGTGTCGGATCTCAAGACCGGAACGTCCCGGATGATCTCTCCCACGGACGCCTCCTACGACCGGGTCTCATGGTCTCCTGACGGTAAGAGGCTGGCGCTGGTCGTCGGGGAGACCGGTATGCGGCATGAGCTGCTCCCCGGTGAGAACGGGGACTTCTTGCTCGGCAGCTCCATCTGGCTTTTCGATTCCGCCGGGATGAGGTCGGGGAAACTGGCCATACCAGGCAAGATGATCGGGTATTACGAGTGGGCTCAGGACTCGGCATCGCTCTACGTGATGGCATGCCGCTCCGAGAAGGTGAAAGACGGGACATCCCAGTGGCCCTGGAGGCTTGTCGGCGATGGCGTATACAGAGTGTACCTGGACGGGAAGGTCAAGCTCGTCGAGCCGAGCGGCGAAGGCGAGATGTATGAGGTCAAGGCGCTGAAGAACGGCTGGATTGCCATCTCGAGCTGGGAGAGCCGCGAGACCGGTCTCGTGAGCCCCACCGGGACCGCGGCTCACGAGCGTGGAGAGGTGTTGGGCATCCTGGCCGACAAAGCTGTTCTGTTACAGGACAATACTATTTACTTGTTGGACAGCGCAGGCGTAAAGACCAAGATGATGGGCTTTGACCAGAAATGGGGCTGGCCCTGGTTTGAAGATATCGACCGCTACCTCATCTTCCTGTCGCAGGGGAAACCAGCCCCGGGCAATTACGATTTCTGGCTGACGGTCGTGCCGGTGGGCAAGCGCTGACGGCCACGGAGTGTGAGCGCGTGGACTACTCATACGTCAAGATAGAGGTATACTGCCCGCCCGAGGCGGCACTCGCCGTCCGAGATGCGTTGAATGACGCCGGAGCAGGCCACATAGGCAAGTACGACCACTGTGCCTCAGCTGTTGAGGTCACGGGCTGGTGGCGGCCGCTGGAAGGCGCCAGGCCATATGAGGGCCATACCGGCGCAATCTCTGAGGCGCGTGAGCTCAAGCTGGAAATGAGGTGTCCGGCGTCCCGGATAGCCGCCGCAGTCGCGGCAATCCGGCAGGCTCACCCGTACGAAGAGCCGGTGATCAACATCATCCCGCTGTTGGATACGCCTTCGGCGCTCGGCTGACCAAGTCGCCCAAAGACGCCGGGCCGGCTGAGCGAGCCGACCACCTTCGCCCGGCTCAGGCGAGCCGAAAGCCTCGCCCGGCTCAGGCCATACCCAAGACCCTCAGGGCGTTGCCGCTCCGGATTCCGGATTTCGTGGCCTCATCGAAGGGCAGCGCGTCGATGACGGTCCGTGCCTTCTCCAGGCTGCCGATCTGGTGCGGGTAGTCGCTTCCCGCCATGAACTGGCTTGCTCCAAGAGTATCCACCGCAAACGCCACGGCCCTCGCGTCGAACAGCACACAGTCATAGTAGATACCCTTCAGGTAATCGCTCGGCCGCCGCGCAGCGCCCCTCAACTCGGGATAGACCGAATAGCCCCTGTCGAGACGCTCGGCGAGGTATGGCAGGCATCCTCCAAGGTGCGAGGAGATTATCTTAAGGCCCGGGTACCGGTCGAGGAGCCCGGAGAATATCAGGCGAGAAATGGAGAGCGTGGTGTCCACGGTGAAGCCCACGGTTGCCGCAAGCCGGAAGTCCAGGTAGGAATCCGATGGCACCGGAGTGGTTGGGTGGAAGAACAGAGGCGCTCCGAGCGCGGCCGCCGTGCTGAAAACCGGCTCGAAATCTGGGTGGTCGAGGTTTGCACCGTTAACGTTGGTGAACAGCGTGCCTCCCTTGAGACCAAGGCTCGTGACGGCATAGCGGAGTTCGTCCGCCGCGCGCTCGGGAGCCTGCAGCGGCAGGGCCGCAAACGCCTCAAACCTTCCTCCGCTCGATTTGACGATATCGCGAAAGCCCTCGTTCACCTCACGTGCGAGCTCGATGGCAAAGCCGCTCTCCTCAATATGCACTCCAGGCGTCGTCATGCTGAGCACCTGGCAGTCTATGCTGTTCCGGGCCAGCTCTTCAAGCCGGAAACCGGCGTCACGGTGGCCGGGATGGACGATATTGAAGTCCCCTTCGTAGACAATCAGGAGATTCCCGTCTGTGTCCTCTGCAGTGCGCGCGACACATGTGCCTCGCTTGACCGCATCGAGGTACGCTTTCGGGTAGAAGTGGTTGTGCACATCGATGATCATCCAACTACCTCCCATACTCAAAATGCCAGCTCCGTTGCCTGCTTGGGTTGGCTGGTCCAGCCGGCCAGTTCACCCGGCCAGTTCACCCGGTCAGTTCACCTGGCCAATCCACCCCGGCAATCCAGCCAGTTCACCCGGCTACCTGGACATTCGTCGCGAAGTGCGCGTAATCCCTCCATTACGCTCCGCCCACTCCAGGCGAAGGCGGCGGGCTCTGTGTGCCATGCGCCTCGTGGTGCGGCAGCACCCCTATCTTTCACCACTGGTCCCCGCGGGCCATACATGAATAGGGGAAGGTTGAATCGAGCGCGCAGGGGTGATCCGGATATCCGGGCTGGAAAAGCACTTTGAGAAGTTCAGGAGAAACACGGTCGGGTACGAGCAGCGGGTTGCCACGCCTTACGGGCTGAAGAGGCTTGTTTACGCTGACTGGACGGCGACGGGCCGGCTGTACCGGCCGGTAGAGGGGCTGCTCACAGACACATTCGGCCCGTTCTACGGCAACACGCACTCAGGCTCCAGCGAGACTGGACGGGTGATGACCGAGGCGTATGCCGCCGCGCGGGATATCATACGGGCACACGTGAACGCATCAAAGGACGATCTATTGGTCACGTGCGGCTATGGAATGACGGCTGCCGTCAACAAGCTCCAGCGCCTGTTGGGGCTGCGCGTCCCGGAGCAGCTGCGGCCGTTGGTTGGCCTTCGTCAGGATAGTCGGCCGCTGGTGGTGACCACGCACATGGAACACCACTCCAACCACACGTCCTGGCTGGAAACCCTTGCGGACGTGGTTCTCATAAGGCCTGATACGAAGGGCTTGGTGGACCTGGACAGTCTTGACGACATCCTACGGCGGCACAGGCACAGGCCCCTGAAAATCGGGACGTTCACCGCCTGCTCAAACGTCACCGGGATCCGGCCACCGTACCACCAGATGGCGCGCATAATGCACGAGCACGGTGGCCTGTGCTTCGTGGACTTCTCATCCTCAGCGCCATATGTGAGCATGAACATGCACCCGTACGCGAAGATGGAGCACCTGGACGGGCTTTTCTACTCACCCCACAAGTTCCTCGGCGGGCCCGGGTCGTGCGGTGTGCTGGTCTTCAACTCGGGACTGTACTCGAACAAGGCCCCGGACACTGTCGGCGGAGGGACTGTGAAGTGGACCAACCCATGGGGCGGTCGCAGGTTCCTTGACGACGTTGAGGCCAGGGAGGATGGCGGGACCCCGGGGATTCTCCAGACAATAAGGGCTGCGCTTGCTATCAAGCTCAAGCAGCAACTCAGCGTCGACAAGATGCTCAGCAGGGAAGCGGAGATTCTCCAGGCGCTGATGCCGGGGCTCCTGTCCACAAGCGGAGTGCGGGTGCTTGCCGGCGACATCCGTGAGAGGCTGGCCATAGTGTCGTTCTGTGTCGAAGAGATGCACTACAACCTGGTCGTGAGGGTCTTGAACGACTACTATGGCATCCAGTCGAGGGGTGGGTGTTCATGCGCCGGGACCTACGGGCACTTCCTGCTGCATATCGGACGTGAAGAGTCACAAGCCATAACGGACAGGATCGATAGGGGCGACCTGCAGGCGAAACCGGGGTGGGTGAGGATTTCGCTCCACCCGACCACGACCACGGGTGAGGTCCTCTACATTCTTGACGCCATCCGGGAAATAGCCACAAACCGCAGGCAGTGGAGCTGTGAGTACGCCTATGACGCAGCCACGAATGAGTTCGTGTACAAGCGCTCCAGCCCGCCTCGCCCCGATGTGGCCAGAGAGTGGTTCAGGTTCCGCTAGGCGCCAACGACCCAGGGTCCACCGACAGCAGGTATTTCCTTATGCTGTCCAGGGCCTCCAGGTGCTTGACCCCCCATGTCCAGTAGACAAAGGGTTGCACCGAAACGCCCGTGGCGATGCTCTCAACACCTGTAACCCGGACCGCCACAATCCTGCACGGGATCCCGAAGTACGCGTCCGACGCCGGAATCTCCCCGTGGATCGTCGCCAGCCCTTTGATCTTTGCTTTGTTGCCATGGCTAATGTGAAGAATGCCCACATTGGGGTTCGCCTGGATGTTGGCGAGCGAGCGAAGCGACTGCCTGAGGCCCATGAGCAGGAGGGTGGGGCTCCTGGAAACCAGAGAGCCGACAGGTATGAGGCTCGGGAAACCCGCATGATCGATTGTGCTCAAAACGACGAAGCTGCCGGGCTGGTTGAGGCTCTCGCGCATACTGTCTGAGAGGTTCTGCACCAGGGGGTTCACGACGCTGCCTCCTTATGTGGCTTGCGGATGGGGGAGTGGGTCCGGACCGTCCCACGGAGAGGAGTGGGTCTGGACTGCTCCCAAGGGGAGTATGCCTGGACCGGCACCCGCAGGGTGAGGATACCACATCGCGCAGGATAAGTAAATTATAGGACTATCAGATATGACACGACGCAGGATAAGCCGGATAATATGACACTTGCTGCGGACCCCTGGGCCGGCTGCCGTTGCCGACCTAGCCGAGCCTGCCGTTGCCGTTGCCCGCGCACAGCTCCAACAGGTTCCTACGGTACTGCGCGTATTTCTCCCTCAGTTCCGTGGCCTTTGCTGCAAGCGATACTTGCAGGTGCGATACCTCTTCATAGTCCTTGTTGTGCACGGCGCTCCTTATCCTTGAAAAGAGGGAGGGGCGGTTGCCGGACGATTGCATCAGCTCGCGTCTGAGCTCCTGCACATCGGCCCAGTTCCGCACGTCCAGGTCGTTCCCGGCGGCGTCGTCGTGCAGCTTGACACAGCTTCGCACCAGCTCGACGCTCTCCGGGATGATCCGGAACAGCAGCTCGTGTGTCCAGAACGTCATCATTGCCAGCCGGTAGGAGTTGAGAAGTCTCGGCGTGAAGGCGTCATTGGCCAGCAGAACCGCGGTCTTCTCTGGGCATTTGTCGAGGTTCTGCAGGGTCTCCCACACTGTGGCGGGAGGCTTCCCAAAGAGAGAGATGCGCTCTTCCTCTGTAAAGTGCTCAAAAACGTTCTCCTCGCTCCGGTACATCCTGTCCCGTCCCAGGTATTCAGACGGCTCACCAGGCTTCTTGGAGACCTCCGCCTCCAGCTGCTTGGCGGTCTTTCCGGGCCCGGCAGCGTATTTCATCCCATCGCACATCGCCTGCAAGAACGCAGCGATCGCGAGATACGTGTTCGTATGAGGGTTGGGGGACCGCACCTCAAAGCGCGTGGCCATGGGATTGCCCATATCCCGGATGAGACCCACAAGCACACTCCGGTTGCGTGATGGCAGCGCCACGGAGTGCCCAAGGCTTGCGACGATGGCAACAGGGGCCTCGAAACCGGGCTTCAGCCGGCTGAAGGCGTCGTTGGTGCAGGTGACCAGCGCCCCGACGGCCTCGTAGTTCTTCAGGATCCCCATGAGAGCTCCCCAACCGAAGACGCTCAGGAAATCCTCAAGCGGCCTGGCGGGCGTGAACAGGTTGATGCCGCGCCCGTCTTTCAGGCTCAGTTTGACGTCCAGGTGGGTGTGTTCTCCGTTGCCGGCCACACCCTCGATGGGCTTGGCCATGAACGTCACTTCCAGGCCATGGCGGCGGAAGGTTTCCTTGACGGTTATCCGTGCGAGGATCTCGTTGTCGGCCGCGTCGAGCGCGTGGGAGTACCTCCAGTCAATCTCCAGCTGCTCCATGATGTGCCCGAGCTGGCCGGCCCCTTCGACACGCGCCTTGACCCCGCCGACTTCCTTGTGGCCCATCTCCGGCGCCAGGTCATACCTCTCAAGCAGCATGAGCGATTCCTCGAGCGCCGTCCGTACGTCTCCTTTGGTCCGCTTCCAGTACTGCTCCTTCATGACCTGCGAAGCTGAAAGTTGCTCGATATCCGCCTGCTCACCCGGTGTTTTGACCCAGAACTCGAGCTCCGTGCCGGTCAGGAACACCACATCCTCAACGTCTTCTGGCTCGAAGCCCAGCTCGACGCACAGGTCCGGCCGGGAAGCGAGCAGGGAGAGGGCTGTCTGTTTGGCAGACTCCACAGACCGGGCGAGCAGCGCACGCGAGTCCACCAGGACACCTTCGTGCGCCAAGAATGCGGGTATGCGCAGCGTGCCGATCGGTAGCCCGTTGTCCGGGTCGCAGAAGTCGTAGTTGTAGTCCACAACCCACTTGGCGTTCGGGTCCGCCAGGATATCCACCTTGGCGTTGTTCAACGTCGCGATCCCAGGCAACTCGACGCTCGAGCCGTCGGTCTGCACGCCTCCAGTCAGGATCTGTTCGGCGGAACTGAGGAACATTGACACGGGGATGCGCTCGTCGATGTCGTTGCCTCTGAGGTCGATGGCGGTG
>JAUYEF010000060.1 GCA_030691635.1 Bacillota bacterium | reverse complement strand
GCGGATTGGGCCCGGAGTCTGGAGAAGATATTCGACTTCAGGTCGCCATGGTATTCGGCTGCGTACGCTGGGCTGATCATCTTCTTCACGTACTTCTATACGGCGATCACATTCAACCCGGCCCAGGTCTCGGACAACATGAAGAAGTACGGCGGGTTCATCCCCGGCTACCGCCCGGGAAAGCCGACTTCCGATTACCTGGACAGGGTGTTGACGAGGATCACTCTGGTGGGCGCCTTGTTCCTCGCGGCGGTGGCGGTGGCGCCAAACTACGTGATGAACGTGACGAACGTGCCGGGGGCTTCTTTCAGCGGCACGGCGTTGATCATCGTGATAGGCGTGGCGCTGGAGACCATGAAGCAGATCGAAGCTCACCTGATCATGCGCAACTACCGCGGGTTCATGAAGTGATCGCTGGAAGATCAGGCCAAGGAGCTGGGCAGATGCGAATGGTCTTACTCGGCCCGCCAAATAGCGGCAAAGGAACACAGGCCGTGCGGCTGGCCAAGAGATACGGGATTCCGGCGATATCGACAGGAGACATGTTCAGGCAGGCCGTACGGGCCCGGACACCGGTCGGGCGGACGGCCAAAGAATACATGGACCAGGGCCTGCTTGTCCCGGACGACGTGACCATCGAGGCAGTGAAAGAGCGGCTTCGAAAGCCGGACATTCGTGATGGGTTCATCCTCGACGGTTTCCCGAGGAGCCTTGAGCAGGCGACGGCGCTGACCGCGATCCTCCAAGAGGCGGAGGTCCGCCTTGACGTGGTGCTCAGCCTCGAGGTGCCGGAGGACCTGCTCGTGAAGCGGGCGATCGGCCGCCGGGTGTGCAAGTGTGGAGCGACCTATCACGTAACCAATGACCCGCCGAAGGTTGAGGGCAAGTGCGATACGTGCGGCCAGCAGCTATTCCACCGGAGAGACGACACCGCCGAGGTCGTGGCGGAGCGGCTGAAGACGTACGTTGAAAAGACTGAACCGGTCAAGGAGTACTACCGCCGGCAGGGAATCCTCCTGGAACTTGACGGCTCGGGCAGCATCGAGCATTCGTCGGGTGTGGTGGACAGAGCGCTGGAGATGTTGTCTTGATAGTCATCAAGTCCGCAGCCGAAATAGATCTGATGCGCAAAGCAGGGCAAGTGGTGGCTCGCGTGCTGCTCGAATGCGAGAAGATGGCCAAACCAGGCGTCAGGACCATAGACCTCGACCGGCTGGCCGAAGACGTGATACGCAAAGCGGCGGCGCAGCCGTCTTTCAAGGGCTACAGGCCACCGGGCATGACGCCTTTTCCGGGCTCGATCTGCACCTCGATAAACGACGAAGTGGTGCACGGAATCCCGGGGCCCAGGAGGCTTGAGGACGGCGACATCCTGAGCATCGACGTCGGAGCCTGCCTTGGTGGTTTTCAGGGAGACGCCGCGACGACGCTGGCGATAGGCAACGTGCCCAGAGAGTCGCTCCGGCTCCTCGATGTCACGCGTGAAGCGCTCTTCCGCGGCATCGGCAAGGCGCTCGATGGTCTGAGACTCGGAGACCTTTCCAACGCCATCGGGACCTTTGTCGAGGAGAACGGCTTCTCCGTCGTGAGGGATTACGTGGGGCACGGTATCGGCCAGAGGATGCACGAAGACCCGGAGATTCCCAATTACGGGCTGCCGGGAACCGGGCCGCATCTCAGGGAAGGCATGACGCTGGCCATCGAGCCCATGGTGAACGCCGGTGCGTACGCCGCAAGGATGCTCGACAATGGCTGGACGGTGGTCACGCAAGACGGTTCGAGGTCGGCGCATTTCGAGCACACTGTGGCGATTGGCGCGCAGGGACCCGAGATATTGACGGTATTATAGGAATTGTTTTCCATCTTATCGGGAAAGCTAAGAAGTACGTCTTCGAGGAGGGCTTTGTCTGTGAGGAGGTTTGACTAATCCTATGCCTAAACAGGACGCGATTGAGGTTGAGGGCAGGGTGATAGAACCCCTACCCAACGCGATGTTCCGCGTGGAGCTCCAGAATGGGCACAAGGTCCTGGCCCACATTTCCGGGCGGATCAGGATGAATTTCATACGTATCCTGCC
Organism: Bacillota bacterium; assembly: GCA_030691635.1. Taxonomy (GTDB): domain Bacteria; phylum Bacillota; class Sulfobacillia; order JAUYEF01; family JAUYEF01; genus JAUYEF01. The sequence goes on along the minus strand of JAUYEF010000060.1, from coordinate 10,159 downwards.
TGGCGATAGGGTTACTATCGAGCTTTCGCCGTACGATTTGACTCGTGGCCGCATTGTCTACAGGCACAGGTAGGCTTTTCGTGGCACCCGCTCGAGGGAGGGGCTTTTTGGTGAAGATCAGGCCGTCTGTTAAGAAAATCTGCGAGAAGTGCAAGATCATCAAGCGCAAGGGCCATGTGATGGTCATTTGCGTAAACCCGAAGCACAAACAGCGTCAGGGATAGGAGGTGTCGTGAGTGGCGAGAATTGCCGGTATAGACCTGCCGAGAGAGAAGCGAGTCGAGGCTGCGCTGCCGTACATCTTCGGCATAGGCCTTCCGCGTTCGAAACAGATACTCAAGGCCACGGGTGTCAACCCTGACACCCGTGTCAAGGACCTCACAGAGGAAGAGGTCGCCAGGCTGAGAGAGACCATTGATAAGAGTTATAAGGTCGAAGGCGACCTTCAACGCGAGATACAGCAGAACATCAAGCGTCTGATCGACATCGGCTCCTACCGCGGGATAAGGCACAGGCGAGGCCTGCCCGTCAGAGGCCAGAGGACGCAGACAAACGCCAGGACGCGCAAGGGACCCAAGAAGACCGTTGGAGTCCGCCGCAAGAAGTAGCCAGGAGGGATATGGAATTTGGCCAGACGAGTAGCCAGGGCGAAGAAGAAAGAAAAGCGCATGGTCGACCGGGGCGTGGCGCATATCCACTCCTCGTTCAACAACACGATCATCACGATCACAGATCCTCAAGGCAACGCGATATCCTGGAAGACCGCGGGCGGCATGGGGTTCAAGGGTTCCAGGAAGAGCACGCCGTTCGCCGCTCAGATGGCGGCCGAGGCCTGCGCAAAGGAAGCCATCAACCAGGGCATGCGCGAGGTGGAAGTGTTCGTGAAAGGCCCGGGGTCGGGCCGGGAAGCCGCAATCCGGTCGTTGCAGGCGGCCGGTCTTGAGGTGAACCTGATCAAGGATGTCACCCCGGTGCCTCACAACGGCTGTAGGCCACCCAAGCGCCGCAGGGTATAGGAGGTCGAGAGTACTTGGCTAGATACACAGGCCCGACGTGCCGGCTCTGCCGGAGGGAAGGGCAGAAACTGATGCTCAAAGGCAGGAAGTGCTTTGACCCCAAGTGCCCGGTGCAGAAGCGGCAGTACGCGCCAGGCGAGCACGGTCAGAGCAGGAAGAAACCGTCGGAGTACGGGCTGCAGCTGCGCGAGAAGCAGAAGGCCAAGAGGATTTACGGCGTGCTTGAGGCGCAGTTCCGCAGGTACTTCGAGACGGCGTCGAAGCGCAAGGGCGTCACAGGAGACGTGTTGCTGCAGATGCTGGAGCGCAGGATGGACAACGTTGTCTACAAGATGGGCCTGGCCACCTCCCGCGCTGAGGCAAGGCAGCTCGTACGCCACGGGCATTTTGCGGTGAACGGCCACAAGGTCAACATACCGTCCTACCTTGTCCGGGAAGGTGACGCGGTGGAAGTGGTGCAGTCATCCAAGAGCGCGCCCCGGATGAAGGAGCTGGCCGAGTTCGCACAGGCTCGCACGCCTCCGGTGTGGCTCGAGTACGACGCTCAGAACCTGAAAGCGCGCGTCGTCCGTCTCCCGCAGCGTGAGGAGATCGACATCCCTGTGCAGGAGCGTATGATCGTTGAGCTGTACTCCAAGTAGCCCGGTTACGGCAACTCGATCCAGTGAACCATCTGGTTGCCTCAAGGAGGGCTTGACTTAATGATTGAAATCGAAAAACCCCGGATAGAGTGCGTTGAAATGGCTGAGGACGCGAGTTACGGCCGGTTCGTGATCGAGCCGCTCGAGCGTGGCTACGGCATCACGCTCGGTAATTCGCTGAGGCGCATTCTCCTGAGTTCGCTTCCCGGGGCTGCCGTCACCACGGTGAGGATCGAAGGGGTGCTTCACGAGTTTTCGACCATCCCCGGGGTCGTCGAGGACACGACGGACATCATCCTGAACATCAAGGAACTCGCGGTGAAGGTCTACTCTGACGGCCCGAAAGTCATGCGCATCGAGGCGTATGACGACGGCGAGGTCGTCTCCGGGGACATCGTGCACGACGCCGATATCGAGATAATGAACCCGGACCTGCACATCGCAACACTGGACAAAGGCGGCAGGCTCGTGATGGAGATGACCGTGGAGCGCGACAGGGGCTACGTGCCCGCCGAGCGGAACAAGCGGCAGGACCAGCCCATAGGCGTGATCGCCGTGGACTCCATCTTCACACCGATCAAGCGCGTGAACTACACGGTAGAGGACACCCGAGTGGGTCAGGTCACGGATTACGACAAGCTCACGCTCGAGATCTGGACGAACAAGACCATCCGGCCGGATGAGGCGGCAAGTTTGGCCGCCAGGATCATGACCGAGCACCTGTCGCTCGTCGTCGGCCTGACCGAGGATGTAGGACCTGTAGAGATGACGGTGGAAAAGGCCGAAGACGGCAAGAACAAAGTGTTCGAGATGCCCATCGAGGAGCTGGACCTCTCTGTCCGGTCCTACAACTGCTTGAAGCGGGCGGGCATAAACACCGTAGGCGAACTGATCAACAAGACGGATGAAGAGATGATGAAGGTCAGGAACCTGGGCAAGAAGTCTCTTGAGGAGGTCAAGCAGAAGCTTGGCACTCTGGGGCTCACCCTCCGGGAGTCCGAGGAGTAGGCCCGGCCCTACCGGCTTTCTTTGAGGAGGATACACCATGGGTTACCAGAAACTCGGGCGTTCCACGGCCCAGCGCCGGGCGCTCTTGAGATCTCTTGTGACGTCTCTTCTGGCGAATGAGAGGATCGAGACGACCGAGGGCAAGTCCAAGTCAGTACGGGTGCTGGCAGAGAAGATGATAACGCTCGGCAAGCAGGGCGACCTTGCCGCGAAGCGCCGGGCTCTCGCTTTCTTGACGCATGAGAGCGTTGCCAAGAAGCTGTTCGACACTGTCGGTCCCAGGTATGCACAGCGGCAGGGCGGCTACACTCGCGTCTATAAGACTGGGGTCAGGCGCGGAGACGCCGCGCCCATGGTCATCATCCAGCTGATCTAGCGGAAGGCGGCCAAGCCTTGACGGTGGTCATCAAATGCGAAGACCTCCACCACCGGTACGAACCGGCGGATGAAGGCGGCGTGGAAGCCCTTTCCGGGATCGACCTGGAGATCGCCCGAGGCGAATTCGTGGCCGTGATAGGCCCGAACGGCTCCGGCAAGTCCACCCTGGCAAAGCACTTCAACGCGCTATTGTTGCCGACAGAGGGCCGGGTCCTCGTGGCAGGACGTGATACGAGGGACCCGGACTTGTTATGGGAGGTCCGGCGGTCGGCCGGGATGGTCTTCCAGAACCCTGACAACCAGCTGGTCGCCACCGTGGTCGAGGAAGATGTCGCGTTCGGACCGGAGAACCTGGGCGTGGAGCCAGAGCAGATCGTGCGTCGTGTCGAGTCCTCCCTCGACGCCGTGGGAATGCTTGCGCGGCGTGAATACGCCCCGCACGAGCTGTCGGGCGGCCAGAAGCAGAGGGTCGCCATCGCCGGCATCCTGGCCATGGAGCCTGAGATACTGGTGCTGGACGAACCGACTGCGATGCTTGACCCCCTCGGGCGCCGGGAGGTGCTCGAGACGGTGATGGACCTGAACCGGCAGAAGGGCATCACAGTCGTGTTTATCACGCATTTCATGGATGAGGCTGTCCGCGCGGATAGGGTTATCGTGATGGACAAGGGCAGGGTGGTGCTGCAGGGACCGCCGCGTGAAGTCTTCGGCCAGATAGACATGCTCCATTCTGTGGGGCTCGACGTGCCTCAGATCGCTGAGGTGGCCAGGAGGCTCAGAGACATGGGTGTGGATGTCCCGCCGGGCGTGCTCACAGTCGACGAACTGGTGGCGGCCGTATGTCGATAGAGACCGTATCGCTCTCGTACACGTACAACCAGGGCAGCCCATTTGAAGTCCGGGCTCTGGACAGGGTCAGCGTCAAGATCGGTGACGGCGAATTCGTGGCGCTCATCGGGCCCACCGGCTCCGGCAAGTCGACTCTCGTACAGCACTTCAACGGGCTGATCAAGCCTCAGTCAGGCAAGGTGCTCGTGGACGGCATGGACCTCTCGGACCGTCGCACCAACCTGAGGCAGGTCAGGCGCAGGGTCGGACTCGTCTTCCAGTACCCGGAGTACCAGCTGTTTGAGGAGACCGTGCTGTCCGACGTGGCGTTTGGCCCGAAGAACCTCGGTCACGACGAAAGCGAGTCCAGGGAACTGGCGGCCGCGGCGCTACGGGCCGTGGGGCTTGATGAGAGCATATTCGAAAGGTCGCCGTTCGACCTTAGTGGAGGCCAGATGCGCCGCGTCGCCATAGCTGGCGTGCTGGCGATGGGGCCGGGGACCTTTGTGCTCGACGAGCCGACCGCGGGGCTTGACCCTCGCGGCAGGGGCGACTTGCTGAAGCACATAGTGAAGCTCCGTGAGGCCAAGAACATCACTGTCGTGCTCGTCTCACACAGCATGGAAGACGTCGCGAAGGTCGCCGAAAGGGTCATGGTCATCAACCGCGGGCGTATCGAGATGGACGGGCCGACCAAAGACATATTCTCGCGTGTGGACGAACTGGAGGGTATGGGGCTCGGCGTGCCTCAGGTCACGAAGCTCATGCGCGTGTTGAAACAGGCTGGAAAACAGGTCCGAGAGGACGTCTTGACCATAGATGAGGCGGCATCTGAGATAGCCAGGGCATGCCTGGGGGCTGGGAGCAGGGCTCGTGTTTAGGAGCGTTATCATAGGTCAATATTTCCCTGTTCGCTCGCCAGTACACGCGTTGGACCCGAGGACCAAGATCCTCATAACGCTGTTGTTCGTAGTCGTGCTGTTCATAGCTGACAGCCCGGCGGCATATGCCATCCTGGCGGCATCGAGCCTGCTGGCGGCGTTGTCTTCCCGTGTGCCGCTCCGCTTGCTGTTGCGGGGGCTCAAGCCGATACTGTTCATCCTGGTTTTCACCATGGGGCTTCACCTCTTCATGACCAAGGGCGAGACCATTTTCAAGGTCGGGCCGTTTGTGGCGACTCGAGAAGGACTGTACCAGGGGCTTTACACGGCGGTGAGGCTGGTGCTGCTGCTCGTCACCACATCGCTGCTGACTCTGACGACCTCACCCATAAGATTGACCGACGGGCTGGAAAGCCTGATGAGGCCGTTCAAGCGGGTCGGGGTGCCGGCCCATGAGCTCGCCATGATGATGACCATCGCGCTACGCTTCATCCCAACGCTTATGGAAGAGGCCGAGCGGGTGATGAAAGCGCAGATGGCGCGGGGCGCAGACTTCGAGAGCGGCAACGTGTTCCAGAGGGCGAGGAGCCTGGTGCCTCTGCTGGTGCCCCTTTTCGTGAGCGCGTTCAGGAGGGCCGATGACCTGGCGATGGCCATGGAGGCCCGGTGCTACAGGGGCGGGGAAAACCGCACGCGCATGAAGCAGCTGTGCGCCGGCCCGCGAGATGCTGCGGCGGGCGCGTTGAGCCTGACGATTGCCTGCGCGGTGGTGTTCTTGCGGTGGGGCCCGAAGTAAGGACATTGAAGATCGCATTGCAGTACGACGGGAGCGCCTTCTGCGGGTTCCAGCGGCAGCGCGGGCTCAGGACGGTGCAGCAGGTTCTCGAGGAAGGGCTCGGCAAGGTCTTCGGGCACGATGTGCGGGTTACGGGCGCGGGCAGGACAGACGCAGGCGTGCACGCTCTGGGCCAGGTGGTCTCGACGACCTGCACTGGCTCAATCCCGACCGTCCGGATAGTGCAGGCCGCCAACAGCGTGCTGCCGGAAGACCTCGCTCTGGTATCCGCTGAGGAGGTCGCGCAGGGCTTCCATGCAAGGCGCGACGCGGTGGGCAAGACTTACAGGTACGTGTTCGACACGTCGCCTGCAAGGTCGCCGTTCAGGCGGCGGTACAGCCTCTACGTGGGAAGAGGGCTGGACGCTGGGGTGATGGATGAGGCGAGCAAGCGCTTCGTGGGCAGGCATGATTTCTCTGCGTTCCGCGCGTCTGGGTCCAGCGTCAAGACCTCCGTGCGGACGGTGGCAGGCGCCAGTGTGCATGAGTTGCCGCATCTTCGCGGGTGCATCGCGTTTGAGATCACGGCGGATGGTTTTCTCTATAACATGGTGAGGATAATGGCGGGCCTGCTCCTGGATGTTGGGACCGGAAAAGTGGACGTCGAGAAGGTGCGGGCGATCATTGAGTCGCGCGATCGCTCAAGAGTGGGCGCGACGCTTCCGGCCTCCGGCCTCTGGCTCGTGAGTGTGCAATACTGACGAGAGGTCTGGGCGCCTGATGCGCAAGATACTGCTAGGGAGGGCTTTCTTGACGGCTGTTGGGGGATCATATTACAATTCTTTTCGTGACTTTGAGGAGGGAAGAGTTCGTTGAAGACGACATATATGGCCAAGCCCGGCGAGCTACCGAAGAAGTGGTATGTGATAGACGCCGATGGCAAGCCGCTCGGCCGGTTGGCCAGTGAGGTGGCCAAGATACTGAAAGGCAAGAACAAGCCTGAGTATACTCCGCACGTGGACACGGGCGATTTTGTGATCATCGTGAACGCGGGCAAGGTCGCGCTGACCGGAAACAAGCCTCAGACCAAAGTCTGGTACAAGCACACAGGGTACATCGGCGGCCTCAAGGTCACGAAATACGTGGATATGCTGAAAAACAAGCCCGAGCTGGCCATAGAGCTCGCCGTGAAGGGTATGCTCCCGCACACCACCCTTGGAAGGCTGATGCGAAAGAAGCTCAAGGTGTACCGGGGATCCGAACACCCGCACGAAGCCCAGATGCCCGAAGCGCTAGAGCTCGAAAGTCTTGCGAAGTGAATGGGGGTCTCATGAGATGGCGAGTTTGCAGTATACCGGCACAGGAAGGCGCAAGAACGCGATAGCCCGTGTCACGCTCGTGCCGGGCACAGGCGCGGTGAAGGTCAACGGCAAGCCGTTCGAGCAGTATTTCCCTTCAGAATCGGTATCTTCGCTCGTGCTCGAGCCCCTGAAGATTACCGAGACGGACGGCAAGTACGACGTCGCGGTGAACGTCGAAGGCGGCGGAGTCACCGGCCAGGCCGGGGCCACCAGGCACGGAATCGCCAGGGCATTGCTCAAGGTCGATTCGGCCCTGAGGGACACATTGAAAAAAGCCGGGTTCTTGACGCGGGACTCCCGCATGAAGGAGCGCCGGAAGTACGGTCTCAAGAAGGCCCGTAAGGCGCCCCAGTTCTCCAAGCGTTAAGCACCACTGTCTGCAGTTTTCAGTCAGGGAGGCAGCCCCTCACGCTCCAGCAGGAGCCGTGAGGGGCTGCCTTTGGTCTCCGCGCTCCTCTCTTTGCCCCCACCCTCGATACCTCCGGCCCAGTGGCTGAGCCTCAAGTTCTACCCGCTAAACAACCCCTCATAGCTTGTTACATAGAAATTCGCCTGGGGGGCTCGCGGCGTGGCAACCACCAAGAAGCCAATGGGCTACTACCTGACCCTTGTCCTGCTTGCGTCTTTGGTTTTCTACGTTCATGGGTTGGAGCAGCGTCGCGCCATTACCACGGCGCGACTCATGTCGGGCTGGACTGTCGTCGTAGACCCGGGTCACGGCGGTATCGACACGGGTGCAAGGGGCCGGTCGGGAGTCATGGAGGACGACGTCGTGCTGCAGATAGCTGAGAAGCTCAAGGCTCTGCTTGAGTCTGAAGGTGTCCAGGTGGTGATGACGCGCGCATCCGACGTGGACCTGGCGGAACCCAGGACTGGCCACAGGCAGCGTGACAGCCTTGAGAAGCGCGTGGCGATCATCAGGGACGGCAAGGCGGACATCGCAGTGAGCATCCACTGCAATGCGGTGCCATCACCGCAGTGGTCGGGCGCCCAAGTCTTCTACGACGGCTCCCGCGACGACGGAAGCAAGCTGTTGGCCGAATGCACGCAGGCGGAGATCACGCGCCTGGTGGGGGGCACCAGCCGGCAAGCCTCACAGAAGATAGACCACTTTGTGCTGAAGAACTCAAACGTGCCGTCGATCACGGTCGAGGCCGGCTTTCTCTCGAACCCGAGAGAGGAGAGACTTCTCGCACAACAGGACTACCAGAGATCGTTCGCATGGGGCATCTTCTCCGGGCTCATGAAGTATGCTCTGGAAACGGCGGCGACCGTTACTGGCAGGGGCGATAGCCCACGATAGCGACGGGCGCTTACGGCATTTGAGAGGGATGCAGCTTCCGGCCGGCCGGGCCTGGGCCCCGCCGGCTTTACGCTTTCCCGCGGACCGTGCCCCTGCAGGAAATCCCCAAGCGGCGAAAGAATGCCTGAAGCATTTGAAGCAGGCACACTATAGACGGGGACTATAGACGGGGAGGGAAGGGCGCAGGCCCGAGCACATGAAGGCAAAGACCGGCGATTGGGTCCAGATAACAAGCACAGTACTGAGGCCTGGCGAGCGCGCCCCTCAGGTGCCGCCTGACACACAGTCAGTCCCACTCGAGATGAAACTCAAGGGGTTTGCCATGACGAGGGCGTCTCTCGGCGAGGAAATCGTGATAAGGACCGTGACCGGACGGATCGCGAAAGGCACGCTTGCCGGCATAAACCCTTGTTATCTCCACGGGTTCGGGCGGCCCGTGCCCGAACTGTTGGCGATAGGCACGGAGCTCAGGCGGATCCTCCGTGGAGAGGAGGATGGCGCCAGGTGAACAATGACCTTTCGTACAACGCGGTGATGGCGCGGAAGAACGAGATCATGATCAAGTCGGTTGGAATCGACTACTCAGAATTCCAGCAAGGCCCCCTGGCATTTGACTACGAGGGGATGATGAAGAAAGCCGGTTATCCCCTCGAGCAGGTCGCGGCCATCCAGGCCGAGACGGGAGTCGGCAACACACCGCTCCTTGAGATGAGAAACATAACCGAGCTCGTCCGGAAGATCTCGCCTTCCGGCTACGGCGCACGGATATTCATCAAGGACGAGGCCTCTAACCCGTCCGGGTCCTTCAAAGCGCGCCGGGCCGCTCTTTCTGTATATCAGGCGCAGAAGCTCGGCTACAAAGGCGTCATCTGCGCGTCCAGCGGGAACTACGGGGCGGCCGTAGCTTCCCAGGCGGCCATGCGCAACCTCAACTGCATCGTGGTGCAGGAAGTCTTCGACTCGAGAGGCCTGGGCCAGCCCGAGATAATCGAGAAGGGCAGGGCGTGTGAGGCGTACGGCGCAGAGGTCGTACAGCTATCCGTGGGGCCGGAGATCTTCTATGTGGCGCTCATGCTGCTCGAGCAGACCGGCTATTTCAACGCTTCGCTCTATGTGCCTTTCGGGATTTCCGGCATCGAGACGCTTGGAGCTGAGATAGCGTCGCAGTCCAGGGCGCTTGCGGGAAGAGACCCCGATGTCGTAGTGGTGACCCACGCGGGTGGGGGCAACGTCACCGGCACTGCAAGAGGCCTCAGGAAGGCGGGCTCGGCGCGCACCGAAGTCGTTGGAGCCAGCGTCGACCTCTCCGGTCTTCACATGGCGAGCGACAAGGACTTCAACCGCAAGTCATTCACCACCGGGCACACAGGATTCGGCGTGCCTTTCGCGACGTGGCCCGACAGGGCGGACGTGCCCAGGAACGCGGCGCGCCCCCTGAGGTATCTCGACAGGTATGTGACCGTTACGCAGGGAGAAGTCTTCTACGTGACGGAGGCGCTTGCGCAACTGGAGGGGCTGGAGCGAGGCCCCGCAGGGAATACGTCACTTGCTGCGGCCATGGCGCTGGCGCAGGAAATTCCCCGCGAACAGGTCGTGGTGGTGCAGGAAACGGAGTACACCGGCGCAGGCAAGCACCCGACACCCCAGCTCACGTTCGCAAGAGAAAACGGCGTGGTGGTGCGGCGGGGCGATCCCAGTGAGAACAAGCCGGGCGCTGAGATCGTCATACCCGAGCACCCCGCCCAGATTAAGGCCAGAGAGTTCCCGCTTGAGAATCTCAGGCGATCGTACATAAAGAACGCTCTGCAGGCCTGCGGCAGGACGACCCTCGACGCGCGAGAGGTTCTATTCCTCATCGAGGAGACGTCTGCGCCAAGGGCTTTTGTCGAGCAGGTGCTCAAAGACAGTGGAGTGGTGCTCGGCTCCTAGAGGCCGGCCGCTCTGCTTGTACCGAAGATGTGTCGCAGG
>JAUYEF010000320.1 GCA_030691635.1 Bacillota bacterium | reverse complement strand
TCAACTATGGCCACCATGCCGATGCCCATGTTGAACACGCGGTGCATCTCTTCACGGTCCACTGGCCCCATCTGGGCGATGAGGTCGAACACAGGCGGCACCGGCCATGTGCCGGGCACGATCAGGGCCCTGGTGCCAGGCGCCATGCAGCGGGGTATGTTGTCGTAGAAGCCACCGCCCGTTATGTGTGCCAGGCCTTTGATCTTGACCTGCTCAAGGACTTCCACGATCGCCTTCGCGTAAACGCGGGTCGGTTCGAGCATCTCCTCGCCGACCGTCCGGGCGAGTTCCGGAACATATGAGTCGATCTTGAGGGCCCCCTGTCCTAGCAGGACCCGCCTGGCAAGGCTGAACCCGTTGGAGTGCAGGCCCGACGAAGCCATGCCGACGATGACGTCACCCGGCCGCACCGAAAGGCCGTCGATGATCCTGTCCTCGTCCACCACCCCGACACAGAAACCGGCGAGGTCGTATTCATCCTCACCATAGAAATCCGGGAGCTCGGCGGTCTCCCCGCCGACCAGAGCGCAACCTGCCTGCCTGCATCCCTGGGCAAACCCCTTCACTATCTCGGCCACAACGTCGGGCTTGACCTTTCCCACTCCGAGGTAGTCGAGCAAGAAGAGTGGCCGCGCTCCGGAACACACCACGTCGTCAGCGTTCATGGCTACACAATCGATGCCGACGGTGTCGTGCTTTTGCATCATGAAGGCGATCTTGAGCTTGCTGCCCACGCCATCCGTTCCAGAAACCAGCACGGGCTCCTTGATGCCACGGAGGTCGAGCCTGAACAGAGCGCCGAAGTCACAGGTGCCCGTCATCACGGCAGGGCTGTGCGTCGAGCGGGCATGGGGAAGCAGCTTTTTGGCGGCTTCGTTGCCGGCGTCGATGTTCACGCCCGAGGCCGCATAGGTTATCTTGTGGTCATCGCGCGCCATCGTCGCCACCCCCACCGGCTGTAGCCGCGCTATCGCCGCTATCCTCAAACACGTACTTGGCTGTGCCGGCCGGCACTCGCACGGGATACTGGCCTGTGAAGCACGCGAGGCAGTGCCCGGCCGCGCCCGAGCCCACAGCCTCCAGCAGCTGCTCGAGCGGCAGGTAGTGGAGCGTGTCGGCTCCAATGTGCTGCCGTATTTGCTCGACCTCCTTGGTCGAGGCGATGAGTTCCTTGGGCGAAGAAGTGTCTATGCCATAGTGGCAAGAAGACCTGTATGGCGGCGATGAGATCCGGACGTGGACTTCCGCCGCTCCGGCGTCGCGCAGCAGGTTTACGATGTGCCGCATCGTCGTCCCCCTGACGATCGAGTCATCGACCAGCACAACCCGCTTGCCCTTGATGACTCGCTTGAGCGGGTTCAGCTTCAACTTCACGTCGAACTCCCGCAAGCTCTGGGTCGGCTGGATGAAGGTCCGCCCGATGTACCGGTTCTTGACGAGCCCCATCTCATATGGGATGCGCGCCTCTTCGGCAAACCCGCTCGCGGCCGACACGCTGGAGTCCGGCACGCCGGTGACGAGGTCCGCCTCGACGGGGAACAACCTGGCCAGCCGCCTGCCGAGGTCTTTGCGCACCGCGTGCACGTTCAGTCCTTCAAGGTCGCTGTCCGGACGCGCGAAGTAGATGTACTCGAATATGCAGAGCGCGTCGCCCTGCTTCTCCATGGCCTGGACCGAGCGTAGGCCGTCGTGGTCCACAAAGACGACCTCGCCTGGCTCGATGTCACGGACGTGCTCGGCGCCCATCGCGTCCAGAGCACACGTCTCGGAGGCAAGCACCCACATCCCGTTCAGCCTGCCCAGCGATAGCGGCCTGATGCCGAACGGGTCTCTGGCGCCCACCAGCGTGTCGGCGCTCATCGCTATGAGGGCGTATGCGCCCTCCACCTTACGGAGCGCTTCCACCACGGAATCCTGGAACGAGTTGCCCCTGCTCTTGGCCACCAGGTGGGCGATGACTTCGGTGTCGCTGGTGGTCTGGAATATGGAGCCTTCTTCCTCGAATTGCTTCCTGAGGTCGTACGCGTTGGTCAGGTTGCCGTTGTGCGCGATGGCGAGCTGCCCGAGCCTGTGCCTCACAAGCAGCGGCTGAGCGTTCGATGCCATCGACGTGCCCGTGGTCGAGTACCGGACATGGCCCACCGCTATGTGGCCTGCAAGAGAACGCATTTCCGCCGGCGCGAAGACCTCAGAGACCAGGCCCATGCCTTTCTTCAGCCTGATCCGGTTGCCGTCCGCGACTGCTATGCCGGCGCTCTCCTGCCCACGGTGCTGGAGCGCGATGAGACCACAATAGGTCATGCTGGAGGCTTCAGTGGTTCCGAAAATGCCGAAGACGCCGCACTCTTCACGAGGCGAATCATCGTCGAAAATCACTTGAGTGTCCATGCAAGCACCTCCCGCCACGGCTTCTCGAGTTCACTGGTGTCTCTATCGATGAGCGGCATCTTCCCGCCACCCGCGGAAATCCTGAGCTTCTGACCCCCCACTGTGCCGATCACGGCAGCGGGCGCGCGGTGCTCCTGGGCGATCGATAGGATGCGACCGGCGTCCACCGGCGAGCAGGAAACGATGATACGCGACTGGCTTTCGCCGAAGAGCAGGGCGTCCTTGCGGATGCCGTCCGGGCCGGCGCGATCTGCGCCTGCGTCGTCCGGGCCGGCGCAGGCCGCCCCGGCGCTGTGCTCAACCGCTGCCGCGCCCTCAAGGCTCACTTCCGCACCCTTGGCCCCGTCCTCTGCCGAGAAGCAGCACTCCGCAAGCGCGACCGCGATGCCGCCCTCCGAGCAGTCGTGCGCCGACCTGGCGATTCCCTGCTCGATCGCGTCGAGGCAGGCCGCCTGCACAGCAGTCTCGAGCTGGAGGTCGAGTGCAGGCGGGGTGCCCGCCACCAGTCCATGCACAAGTTTCAGGTACTCGCTGCCGCCGAGTTCCTCACGAGTCGTCCCCAGCAGGATGATCATATCGCCCGCGGACTTGAAGCCCGGCGTGGTCCGGCGGTCCTGGTCTTCCATGACTCCGAGCATTCCGACCAGCGGCGTGGGGTAGATCGCGCGGCCCGAGGTCTCGTTGTAGAAACTGACGTTACCCCCTGTCACCGGGGTGTCCAGCGCCTTGCACGCCTCTGCCATGCCCTCGATCGTGCGGCGGAACTGCCACATGACTTCCGGCCGCTCAGGGTTCCCGAAGTTCAGGCAGTTGGTTATTGCGACGGGCCGCGCGCCGGTGCAGACAACGTTTCTCGCCGACTCGGCGACCGCGATAGCGCCACCCACGAACGGGTCAAGGTAGCAGTAGCGCCCGTTCGCATCCGTGCTGAGCGCGATGGCCTTACGCGTGCCCTTCACCCGCAGCACCGCCGCATCGGCACCCGGCAGCACGATGGTGTTGACCTGCACCATGTGGTCGTATTGCCTGTAGACCCACTCCTTTGAAGCTATGTTCAGCGACCGCAGCAGCGTGTCCAGCGCTTGGCCGTAGTCTTCTGGCTCGGGGACGGCCGAGAGGTCGAGTCTCTGTGCGCTATCCAGGTAGGCGGGCCTCTTCTCCGGCCTCTGGTAGGCGGGCCCCTCATCGGCGAGGCTCCTGGCGGGCACTTCGCCGACGACCACGCCGTCCTGGAGCACCCGGAGCATCCCCGTATCCGTGACGCGCCCGACCACAGTGGAATCAAGGCCCCACCTGGCGAAGATGCCGGTCACAGGCTTCTCGAAGCCCTTCTTGACGATGACGAGCATCCGCTCCTGGGACTCAGATAGCATGACCTCATACGGGGTCATGCCGGTCTCACGCCGCGGCACCTTGGCGATGTCCAGGTCCAGCCCGTTCTTCGCGCGGGCCGCCGCTTCGGATGACGCCGACGTCAGCCCTGCCGCTCCGAGGTCCTGGAGTCCCACGATGTAGCCGGTCTGCAGCGCCTCCAGGCACGCCTCGATCAGCAGCTTTTCCATGAACGGATCCCCGACCTGGACCGCCGGGCGCTTATCTTCGGCCGACTCCGCGAAGACCTGCGACGCCAACAGGCTGGCTCCGTGGATCCCGTCGCGGCCGGTCTTCGCGCCCACCAGCATCACGGAGTTGCCTACGCCTTCGGCCCGCCCCTTGATGATCTTAGCCGGATTCACGAGCCCGACGCAGAGCACGTTGACCAACGGGTTGTCCTTGTAGCAATCCTCGAAGTATATCTCGCCGCCCACGGTCGGGATGCCGATGCAGTTGCCGTAGAAGGCAATGCCGCCTACGACACCGCCGAGCAGGTACCTCGACCGGGCGTCGTCCATCTCGCCGAAGCGGAGTGAGTCGAACATGGCGATGGGCCTCGCGCCCATGGTGAAGATGTCACGTATGATCCCACCGACACCGGTGGCGGCGCCCTGGAAGGGCTCCACCGCTGATGGGTGGTTGTGCGACTCGGCCTTGAACACCACGGCCAGCCCGTCACCGATGTCCACCACACCGGCGTTTTCGCCGGGGCCCTGCCTGACGCGCAAGCCAGTGGTCGGGAACTTCTTCAAGAGCACCTTCGAGCTCTTGTAACTGCAGTGCTCTGACCACATGCCCCCGTACAGCCCGAGTTCCAGGTCGTTGGGCTCCCTGCCGAGGGTGTCCACGATCAGCCTGTACTCATCCTGGGTCAGGCCCACTTGAGTCCAGCGTTCCAAGCGGTCACCCTCTCTCCCAGAACTTGATGGCAGACCTGAAGACCTTCGCCCCGTCGCTGCTCGACAGCACCGCCTCAGAGCACCGCTCCGGGTGGGGCATCATGCCCAGCACATTGCCTGCCTTGTTACAGATACCCGCGATGCTGTCCATGGAGCCGTTGGGATTGGCCTCAGGCGTCACAGCGCCGTGCTCGTCGCAATACCTGAACACGATCCGCCCGTTATCGGCCAGGCTCTTGATGGTCGCATCGTCGGCGTAGTAGTTGCCCTCGTTATGCGCTATGGGCACACGCAGCACCTCACCCTTGTTGCACGCCAGGGTGAACGGGGTCTTCTCGTTCTCGACCCGGATGTGAAGGAAATGGCACCTGAACTGGAGGCTGGAGTTGCGCAGCATCGCGCCCGGGAGAAGCCCGGCCTCCAGCAGGATCTGGAAACCGTTGCATATCCCCAACACAAGCCCGCCGCGCTGCGCGAACTTCTCAACCGCCTCCATCACGGGCGAGAAGCGGGCGATGGCGCCGGTGCGCAGGTAGTCGCCGTACGAAAAGCCGCCCGGCAGCACTATGGCGTCGTAACCCTCAACGCTCTTCTCCTGGTGCCAGATGAACGAAGCGTCCTGGGCAAGCTCGTCGCCAAGAGCCCAGAGCGTGTCTCTATCGCAGTTGGAGCCCGGAAAGACCACGACTCCCCATTTCACTTCGCTGCACCCCCGGGCGATACGTCGAAGTCGAACTGTTCTATGACCGGGTTAGCCAGGAGCTTCTTGCACATGTCCAGCACCATTGCGCGGGCGGACTCTTCCGACTCCGCATCGAGGCTCACCTGGAAGTACTTGCCGACGCGCACGTCCGACACAGTCCGGAAACCCAGGGATTCCAGCGCGCCCTTGACGGTGACGCCCTGCGGATCGAGGACCGATTTCTTCAAGGTCACGTGAATTGACGCCAGGTACACAGGCCACTCCCCCTGCCGGCGGCGCCTTCCGTGGCAGCGCCGGTGGCGTTGGCAGCAGTGCCGGCTGCCCTGTTGACCACCGCATTGCCTTCCGGCGTTCGTCCCCGCCCTATTTGTTTGGCCCCATGAGTCTTCTCAGAACTTCCTGGTACGCTTCCTCCACCTTGCCGAGGTCGCGCCTGAAGCGGTCCTTGTCCAGTTTCTCCCTAGTCTCGGAATCCCAGAACCGGCACGTATCCGGCGATATCTCGTCGCCGAGCAGGATCTGCCCATGGTGGCGCCCGTACTCCAGCTTGAAGTCCACCAGGTCAAGGCCCGCCTGGGCCGTGATTGCCTTCAGGATGTCATTGACCTTAAACGACAGCGCCGCGATGGTGTCGAGCTCGTCTTGCGTCGCAAGGCCGAGAGCACGCACGTGGTACTCGTTTATCATAGGGTCGCCCAGCCCGTCGCTCTTGTAGTAGTGTTCGAGCACGGGGAACGGGAGCGGGGTCCCTTCCGGCAGGCCCGTGCGCTTCGCGAGGCTGCCCGCGACGATATTCCTCATCACGACTTCCACTTTCACTATCTCAAGTCTCTTGACAAGGGATTCGCGCTCGCTCAGCACCTTGACGTGGTGAGTGGGGATGCCCGCATCCGAGAGCTTCTCAAAGAAGAAGGCCGACATCTTGTTGTTGTAGATGCCCTTTTGCAGTATCTGCCCGCGTTTCTTGCCGTCGAAAGCGGTGGCGTCGTCCTTGTAGTCGACGATAAGCAGGTCCGGATCAGCGGTCGCGTACACCTTCTTGGCCTTGCCTTCGTACAGCATTTGGCCCTTTTGCATCGCCTCAGTCCTCCCCAACCAGGCCCAGCCTCAGCTCTCCGCTACCAGGCCCAGCCTCTGGAATATGAAGTCTGTGTGCTTCGTGTCGTGCGATGGATCAAAGCATGATTCGACCTGCTCTCTGGAGAGGTGGCGGAGCACCCGCGGGTCGCCGACAACCAGGTCGCGGAACTTCCCTTCCCCGCCCCAGCCTTTCATGGCGAGTTCCTGCACTATGGCGTAGGCGTCCTCGCGCTTCATGCCGGAGTCAACGAGGGCGAGGAGCACCTTCTGAGAGAAGACAAGCCCGCCCGTCATCTCGAGGTTCTGCCGCATCCTGTCCGGGTAGATATGCATGTTCTCGACCACGTCGGTGAACTTGTTGAGCATATAGTCCACCAGCGTCGTGCTGTCCGGCAGGATGATCCTTTCCACTGAGGAGTTGGAGATGTCGCGCTCGTTCCAGAGCGGGACGTTCTCAAGCGCCGCCTGGAGGTTGCCCCGCAGGACCCGCGCGAGCCCGCATATCTGCTCGACGGTGACCGGGTTCCGCTTGTGCGGCATGGCCGAGGAGCCCTTTTGACCCGCGCGGAAAGGCTCTTCCACTTCACGGATTTCGGTGCGCTGCAGGCTTCTGATCTCGGTCGCGAACTTCTCGAGCGAAGTCCCAATCATGGCGAGGGCGGCTACGTATTCGGCATGCCTGTCCCGCTGGATTATCTGTGTCGAAATCGGGGCGGGCTCGAGGCCCATCCTCTCGCACACGTACTTCTCGACATAGGGGTCTATGTTGCCGTAGGTCCCCACCGCCCCAGACAACTTGCCGAAACTGACCACGCGCCTGGCCCGCTCCATGCGCTCGATGTTGCGCAGGTTCTCGGCGTACCAGCCTGCAAGCTTGAGACCAAACGTGATCGGCTCTGCGTGAATACCGTGTGTGCGGCCGATCATGATCGTATGCTTGTGCTTCAGGGCCTGCTTCTTGAGAGATGCGCTGAGGCGCCCAAGGTCCTCCAGTATGACATCCGCCGCTTCCTTGAGCAGCGATGAGAGCGCAGTGTCGACCACGTCATAGGACGTGAGGCCGAAGTGTATGTACTTGGAGTCTTCGCCCACGGTCTCCCCAACCGCAGTCACGAAGGCGATGACATCGTGCCGGACCACGGATTCGATTTCATCTATGCGTTCGATGTCAAAGCTGGCCCTCTGGCGGATCCGGGGCGGCACTTCCTTGGGGATCTGGCCGAGCTCGGCCCAGGCCTCGCATGCAAGCATCTCGACCTCAAGCCACCGAGCGAACTTGTTCTGTTCGCTCCAGATTTTCCTCATGGCGGGTCTCGTGTAACGGTCGATCATGACGGACCCCTCCTTGCCGGCAGATGCTTGTCCAAGCGATCAGGGCTTGCCACCGCCCTTGTCCCGGCCATCAACGCTTGTTGCTGCCATGGACACCTGCGCGCTGTGCCCGGCGCAGCGGCTACTTACCGTCGTCGGAAACGGCCAATTGCTGTTCCCGGTAACGGCTACTTGCCGTCGTCGAGATACTTCTTTATACCTTTCCCCTGGATGGCGACGTCCTTCGCCAGTACCGACGCTTTCATCTTCTCCCTGTAACTCTCAAGCGCGTCTGTAAGCGATTCGTCGGACGAGGCCAGGATCTCGACCGCAAGCAGCGCTGCGTTGCGTGCCGCATTGATGCCCACAGATGCGACTGGAATGCCCGGGGGCATCTGAACGATAGACAACAGCGCATCCTGACCGGCCAGGGGGCCGGAGGCGATGGGAAGCCCGATCACGGGAAGGGTTGTGTAGGCGGCGAGAACACCGGGAAGGTGCGCGGCGAGTCCGGCCGCCGAAATGATGACCCGGAACCCGTCATGCCGGGCGGTCCTGGCGAAAGAGGCGGCTGTCTCCGGAGTCCGGTGCGCGCTGATGATCCGTACGTCGTACTTGACGCCGAACTCGTCGAGAGTTTTGCAGGCTTCTGACACGATGGGCAGGTCGGAATCGCTTCCTATGATGATAGCGACCTTCGACACGCTGGCGGCCTTGGACAAACCGAGTCCCCCGTTTCTCACCGTAGTCTGCCACCGGATGGCCTGGAGCCGGGTAGAACAAGAGACATGTGAAGCAGGGTTTACAGCTCGATTCTACCATGCGGGAAGTAAACATTCGACTTTTGGCGGGGTCTTCGGCTTGCAGACGCTATCTGACGCCAGGAATCCGGCGAAAAACCGAACTATTTACGAGTGTTGCGAGTATATTGTTCGGCCGAGTGGCCACAGGCATTACTTGAACGGGTTACGGAAAACCGTCACCTTGCCCTCTGAAAAGATGGCCAAAAACGCTGCGCCGGGCGAGAACGATACGGAACCAGCAGGCACCGCATTCGGACCACCAGGCGATGCCTCCAGCAGGATGGGCTGCTTTGTCTGCGCCGGCGAAAGCCACCATTCGCCCTTCGAGGTGCGGTAAAGCAAGTAGTCGTCGCACCACATAGGCGATGCACCCGTTCGGCCCCCAGGCGATGCTGCTCGCAGGGCCACCGGTCAAGGGCCTGAATGCGGGCGAGGCAGGCGGCTCTATTTCCAGCCCGACATACCCACCAAGATCTTGCCCGGTGATGTGATCCGTCGAAAGCACCATCAGGCCCGCTCCACTCCAGTTCGAGTCCCTCGAGGGCACAGGTCGTGTTCCTCAAGGCGTCGTTCCAGCCTGCCAATGTCTCTTCGCGTGCTCAAAGCCTGATGGGGCTCTTCACGGCACTGTCATCGCGGGCGGACCGCACGGGCCCCCGTGTTACCGCGCTCAGCCACCGCCGGAGCCGTCTTTTCCGCCAAGAACCAAGGCCAGGATAATCGCAGCGACGAGCAGCAATCCTATCAAGCCCATTGCGCAGTCAACCCTTCCGGCGGCTTTCCTTGAACTTGTTTGGTTCGATGTTACCACAGCAGAACCGGATCGACCAGCGCGAGGCCACCGGTTTGACGCGCCCTTGATCGTCCGCTGCGTCGCCAGGCAGCGACCTGCAGTCGTGAAGTGCATATCCGCCGGGACGTGCACTCGTGGACTGCGTATCGGCCCGGACGTGCACTCGTCGAGTGCATCTCGGCCCGGACGTGCAGTCGTGGAGTGCG
>JAUYEF010000013.1 GCA_030691635.1 Bacillota bacterium | reverse complement strand
TAGCAGTTGGTGTTGCCAACCCCTGCTCGGAACTCGCATCCTGAAGCCATCGCCCATGCCGGGCGTACGACTAGGTGAAAAGACCGCTGCCTACGCGGTCTTTTCACCTACCAATCAGCCTGATCTGCGAATGAGTGTGGCCCGCCAGCCTGCCTGCCTGCAAACCAGCTTTGCCTACTTGCCCTGCTTCTGGAGAGCCGCCGCCCTGTCTTTCTCCCACTTCTGGAACGCGGCGTTGTACGTGTCCGTGTCCATGGGCTTCTGCATGACGATCTGCCCCTTGAACTTAAGCTCGGATACGCCGAAGGGCGCATACGGTGGGGTGAAGGGTTCGAGCCTCGTGGCGACGAACCCGCCACCGCCGATGGCGTAAGGTATCACGAAGGCCTCGTTGATAAAGTAAGCCTCAACCTTCGCGAAGAGCTCGTAGCGCTTGGCCATGTCCACGACCTCAGCCATGGCCGGCTCGACAAGGTTCATGTACTTTGTCTTGCCGTTTGCCTCGGTGTAGCCTGTGGCCTTTTCGGGCCAGTTGTACGTCCCGCCCACTCTGAACGGCTCTGAATATGTCTCAGGATCCGCGTAGTCCGGGCCCCAGTTGCACTCCTGGATGGCGTAGTTGCCGACCCGTCGGGTGACGGTCAGGAAGTTCGTGGCCGGGTAGCCGATCGGTATCACGTCGATGAAATCTTTGCCCAGGACGCCCTCCAACTGCTGTTCGACGACCTGCGCCCGGTTCACCCAGTCGGCGCTGCCCGTGTTGTAGGGCATCGGGACCTTCACCGGGAACTTGGCCTTGCCGGCGAGTTCCTGCTTGGCTTTGTCACGGAACTCGATGGCCTTGTTCTTGTCGAAACTCTCGCGGGCCGTGATGGCAGCCAGGTCTCCTATCTGGGTATAGTCCTTGCCCCCGATAGCCACAAAGTTCTTGGGCGTCAGGGTGTTGCTGAGACGCCTTTCCGGTGCATAGGGCTCGGCAGTGATCATGGCCGCCTTGCGGTCCAGGCCGTGGAAGATGGCCTTTCGGAAGTTCAGGTTGTTGACGACGATCTTCCAGTTGTCCGGCTGGTACTGGGCCTCGAAGCGCGGGTCGAAATTGAATGCATAAAAGTAGGTGAAGAAGCTGGTCGAAGCTGGGTGCACCATGGCTTTCTTGGCAGCATCCTTCATCCAGCCGTCGAGGGACGCCGTCGGAATGCTGGCGCCCGTTATCTCTCCCCTCAGGAAAAGCTCCGGCGCCAGAGTCGAGGCTTCTTTGTTGTATTTGTACTCAAGTTTCTTGATGAAGACGTTCTGGGCGTCCCAGTACTTCTCGTTCTTCAGCATCCGCCTCATGTTCTGCGGCTCGAACGCCGACATGATATACGCGCCGTTATACAGGAGCATCTTGTGGTCTGTGCCAAACTTGTCGCCGGCCTCGGCCAGGAACTTGCCGTTGGCAGGCATGAAGGACACATAGGTCAGCATGGTCAGGAAGTATGGGACCGGCTTCGAGAGGGTGTATTGCAGTGTATACTTATCGACAGCCTTCACCCCGACTTGGCCGAAATCGGTGATTTGACCCTTGTAGTAGGCCTCTCCGTTCTTCAGGACGCTGTAAGCGATGTTGGCCGTCTTGGAAGCGTTCTTGGGGTTGAACGAGTACTTAAGCGCGTCCACGAAGTCCTGGGCGACCACTTCGGCATACTCCTTGCCTTCCCAGGTGACCCATTTCGCGCCCTCGCGAAGTTTGAAGGTCCAGGTGAGGCCGTCCTTCGTGACTTCCCAAGTCTTCGCCAGGGACGGTTTCATGACGCCAAGGTTATCGTACTCGACCAAGCCGTCCACACAGTTGGCGGCGACACTCTGCTCAGCCGTGGTGCCGGTGACAAGGTAGTTGAGCGTCGTCAACTCACCAGAGTACACCGTATAATAGTCTGCAGAGGATTTTGTGGTGGCAGGCGGCTTTGCCGCTTCCGGCTGAGCACAACCAGCAAGACACATGGTTACCAAGAGCAAAAACGCGAGAACTCTCTTCACATAGCACCCTCCCCGCATCCGTTTCCGGCCAGTGGAATCTTCACAAGGAGAGGAACCACCCGATTCCCCGCACCACCTCCTTGCCAGGTGACTTATCGGAATGCCTGTGCCTAAACCCCAAACACCACCCTATTCCACATTCCCTCAATATACTCCTTTCCTAAAAATAGCAATTGCGCTTCAGTTGGCCATAAATTGGGGCAGTTAGGGGATCCGTAATAGGGGTTCTCCAGGGGCTGCGGTGTCAGACAGGCAACTCGAAAAGCTGACGGTCGAAGCTGGTCAGGAACTCCGCCCCGTCGTCAGTGATAAGCACGATATCCTCTACACGCAGGTAATACTCTCCTGGCAGCCAGGCCTTGGGCTCTAGCGCCATGACCATACCAGGCTGGAGCACCACATCGCAGCCGGGCCTTATCCAGGGGTTCTCGTGCAGGTCGACGCCGATCTGGTGGCCCAGCGTGCCGTCCTTCAGCCTGGCTCGCAAGCGATCACCATAACCGCGCCGGTCCATCTCCGCCTCCATCACCCCGAACAACTCGCCCAGAGTCATCTGCCCCGGCTTCATCTGGCCGACCAGGGAGCACAGGGATTCCTGAAGCGCGCGGTAGGCGCCCGCGATATGTGCCGGGGCGGAACCGCAGTAAAACGAACGACCGAAGTCCGAGCAGTACCCGTCGAGCAGGAAGCCGAAGTCAAAGGCGATTGACGTCCCAGGCAACAGCCCCTTGTCCAGAGGGTAGACAAACGGGTCCTCGGTCGGTGCGGTCCCCGACTTCACGAACAGCGCCGCGGGGCTGAACGACACGTCCTGGGCGCCGAGAGCCAGACCGGCCTGCTGTACCTTCGCCCGCAGTTCAGGCTGAGTGATGCCGGGGCGGATGCTGCCCACGACGATCTCCATGACCCGGCCCGTCAGCGCGGCCGCTCGCCTCAGGACGGCGATCTCCTCCCCGTCCTTCTGCAGGCGCAGGGCTTCGCCGAGCGCTTCGGCATTGATGCATTCCACGTCGGGCAGGGCCTCCTTAATCAACCCACTCAGGTACTTCTCCGCCTGAAGGCCGGTGCCCACTCTCTTCCCTTTCACAAGGCCCCTCAGCAGGCGAAGAATCCCGTCGCGCGACTCCACCGTCTCGAACGTGACAGCCTCGGCGAAGGCAACTGCGACAGCTGCGGCCGCGGTGCGTTCCGCGCAGGACATGCCGCAGGAGGCAGCCGCGACGACTCGCGGTGATCTATCCCTGGCCAGCACCAGCAGGCAATCCGGCACGGCCGGTTCCTCCATCCTGCGCCACGTGACCGGCAGTCCGGTGAAGTACTGGAAATTCGCCCCCGTGCCGTAGACCAGCGCGTCGAGGTCGTTGTTCACCATGGCGGCATAGAGACGCTCAAGTTTCGCCCGGAAATCCATGCATGTCCCCTCCATCATCCACTGACTGACCAAGACTATTGCGTATCTCGGGTGGCAGTTCCTTCCGGATGGGTGCACCAGGCATGTTGGTCATTACCCTGGGTGTGGCAGGGGCATAGTAATTGAACACTGGTGCGTCGCGAGCCCCGATGGGATAGAATCAGGTAACAGGCAGCTGCCGCGAAGGGATGGCGAGACGAATGGCCGAGGACTACTCGAGACTGCTGAAGACCCTTGAGGAGGACATTGACAAGACGCTCAAGACCCTTGACAACCTGCATCAGAGGATGCCCAAAGCACTGGACGGCTACCGTAAGGCGATGCCGGAAATCCTCCGCAAGTATAATGAAAAGATGTTTCGTTCTCTCCAGGAGTCAAGTGACAGCCTCAGGCCCGCCCTCCAGGAATACAGCCGGTTTCTCGTGGATTCCGTTCGCAAGAACCGCGGAGAGATGTCGGCCCAACTCGTTGAGACCAACCGTAGCATGCTGGTCTCCGTAAGGAAACACGCCGAGAAGATACTGAGTTCTCTCGCGGTATACAGCGAGAGTGTTCCCCGTACGCTGCATGAGGCCTTCCAGCACATGATGACGGACCTGGGTGAGTACGGCAAGGCGCTCCCCGGCGAACTCAGCCAGGCCTACGAAAAAATGCTGGCGGCGCTGCGCGAATAGGCCTCAGCAAAGGCAGCGCGGGTGCCTGTCCCGGCACCCGCGTGTTAGTCGTTGTGAGTCTACCTAGCTGTTCTGAGTCTCCCAGAGTGGGATGCGCTGACCCAGCACATGCTCGATGTCTTGCAGGACCTTCCGGTCTTCCATCGTGACGAAACTGACAGCGCTGCCGTCCCTGCCCGCCCGTGCAGTCCGTCCAACCCTGTGGATGTACTCATTCGGTTCAGACGGGAAATCGTAGTTCACGACATGTGTCACACCGAACACGTCGATCCCGCGGGCGGCGACATCCGTGCCGACCAGCACCTTGTACTGGCCCCGGCGGAAACCGTCGAGAGCCGCATCGCGTTGCTGTTGGGAGCGTCCCCCATGGATGCACGCTGCTCTGAACCCTTCGCGCGCCAGCTGGCGAGCCACCCTCTCAGCCCTATACTTGGTGCGTGCGAAGACCAGCACACGGCTCGAGTTCCGCTCCCTGAGCAGGCTTACCAGTAGCTTCGTCTTCTCCTCCTGCACGGCCGGGCAAACCGCCTGCGCAAGAGTCTCAGGCGGCGTTGTATTCTCCTCCTCGGCCAGCGTCGCCGGATTGCGGAGGAAGCGGTTGACCAGCCCAAGCACCTCATGCGGCATGGTCGCGGAGAACAACATGGTCTGGCGTTCGCGTGGGGTCCGTGAAATGATTCTCGAGACATCGGGCAGGAAACCCATATCGAGCATCCGGTCGGCCTCGTCGAGGATCAGGACCTTGATGCCTCCAAGGTCGACGTTTCCTCTCTGCAGATGGTCGAGCAACCTGCCGGGTGTGGCCACGATGATCGTGGTCCCGGACTTCAGCGCGTTCACCTGAGGCTGCATGCCTACGCCCCCATACACGGCGGCCGTGGAAATGCCCGTGCCACGAGCGAACCAGGCAATCTCGCCATTAAGCTGCTGGGCCACTTCTCGCGTGGGACACAGCACGAGCGCGGCCGGCAGGGCCTGGGGCTTTTTCTCCATCGAGCGTTCTTTCTTGCCCATCAAATGCTCGATCAGTGGCAGCGCGAATGCCGCTGTCTTCCCACTACCAGTCTCAGCCGTGACCACAAGGTCGCGACCGTCCAGCGCAGGGCGAATGACCGCTGACTGCACCGGGGTCGGTTCGACGTAGCCCCGGGCTTTCACGTTCTTCATGATGATGGGGTTCAATCCAAATACATTAAACAAAACAACACCTCGTCTTTTGGTTCCTAAAGATGCACCGGGGCTGAGCATGCCAGCAGGCGACATTATGAAGGCTTGCTGAAGCAGGAGTCCGCGACTACATAAAATGAAGGCGCCTGCCGCAAGCAGACACCTTCGTTTAAGAGTGTGCAGCTATAGGTTTTGATGGCTAAGTATACCCGTTATTCTCATCTCTGTCAAATTGCGTACTCGAAGAGAATGCAGATGTGTGCTTCCCGGCAGTCAGGTTGCGCGCGAACTGGTCGGCTGGAAGTCAGATCCGGCTCAACTGTGGTCCGGGACTGCACTCAGCGCCGAAGTAACCTCCTGGAAGTCAGTTGATTATGCTCCTCATGCCGATGCACCGGTTCCCGCGCCTTCATGCTCCTGCTTGTATTACCCTGGCCCATAAGGTACAGACTACCTTTCGTACCAGATTCCGCACCTGGAGGTGTCTGTAGTGAGGATGTCGACCATTAATTCGATCGCGCGCGTTCTCTTGATAATCGGTGGGTTGAACTGGGGCTTGGTCGGAGTGTTCAGGATGAACCTGGTCACATCGATTTTCGGGGAAGGAGCCATGGCCTCGAACGTCGTCTACGGCCTGGTCGGTATCGCCGCCCTCTATGAGCTCATTCGCCTGTTCTCACGGGAGTCAGTGGGCGAAAAGAGGTAAGATGCGGCAAACTGGGGCCCGGGGGACAGTGACCCGGGCCCGTCCATTTCAGGCGCCGCCCTCCGGCACAAGGCAGGGGCAGGCAGCGGCACATCATGCCTGAACTACCGGAGATCACAGTCTATACTGAGCGCGTGCAGGCCCTGGGTCAAACTCTGCTCGCAATCCGGCTCGCCAGCCCGTTCATCCTGCGGACAGTCGACCCCGCGCCCGAGACCTTCCCCGGACATGCCCTTGAGACCGTCAACCGGACCGGTAAGCGCATTGTCCTGGCCTTCGAAGGCGAGTTGTACGCCGTGATCCACCTGATGATCTCGGGCCGTCTCCACTGGCGGGCGACCGGCGCGGCGCTTCCCAGGCGTGTGGGCATCCTGGCCTTTGACTTCCCCACGGGAACACTTCTCTTAACGGAGGCCAGCGCCAAACACCGCGCTTCACTGCATCTCGTGTCCGGCTCCGCCGGCCTTTCGGCTTTCGAGCGTGGCGGCGTCGACTTACTCCAGTCGACGCTGGAAGCCCTGGGTGCCCCTCTCCGCCGCCAGAGCCGGACATTAAAGCGCGCACTAACCGATCCCACCATCGTTGATGGCGTAGGAAACGCGTCGCCGTGCTCACCGACTGG
>JAUYEF010000441.1 GCA_030691635.1 Bacillota bacterium | reverse complement strand
CTGCCAACGGTAGGACACGCATGAGGGCGGCGCCGCCGGCAGATGAGTAGGGACGAGGCCATCTCCTTCCGCCTCGCTAGCCACCCGACCGATAGCACTGCACAAAATGACTTTCCGTGCAGTCGCCAGCTTGGCTAGAATCTCGCTCACAGTGGCGCGCGGACGATGGAGCCTTCTCTTGCTCGCCGTCAACACGTTCCCAGCGATCGTGTGGTGTCGATCGGTCTGATCAACCAGTAGTAACCCGAACGCGTAGTGGCGGCACAGTAGACGTCCGGGCGGTTGAGGAGAATCATCCATGCAACCTGCTTGTCAGCCTAACGCGATGGGCACCAACGGCGGGCGAAGAGCCACAAGGTCAAGCCATCCGCCCGCCGCGGATCACGAGTTGTTCGACTGCTGCTGTTCCGGCGCGGCCAAGGGTAGCTTGACGGTGAACGTAGTGCCTTCGCCCGGCGTGCTGACCATATGAACCTCCCCGCCGTGCACGTCCACCACGTGCTTGACGATGGAAAGTCCCAGCCCTGCCCCTTTGGAAAAGCGCGAGCGAGTGTGGTCTGCTCTGTAGAACCTGTCGAAGAGGTACCTCTGCTCCTCGATCGGAACGCCCATGCCAGAGTCCGAGATGACCACCATGGCCCATGAGTCCACGCAACCGAGAGTGATGGTGACCTTCCCTCCGGCCCGGTTATAGCGGATGCCGTTCTCCGCAAGGTTGAAGAAAGCGCGGTGCAGAAGCACGGGGTCCCCTTGGACCCCTACACTCAAGTCGCCCTGGAGGCGGAGCGCCACCTGGTGCTGGGCCGCCAGAGACTCCAGGTCTAGCTGGACTTCTTCCAACAGGGGGCCGAGCGACACACTTGTCCTGGAAGGCAGCCCTCGCTTTGCCAGGAGCAGCAGCCCCTCCACCAGATGCTCCAGCCGGGACAAGGAGACTTCCATGGACACGAGCGTCTCCCGGTAGTCCTCCTTGCCTGAGGTGCCGTTGGCCAGCGTGACCTCCAGCGTCGTTCTCAGCGTGGACAGAGGGGTGCGCAACTCGTGGGCGACGTTGGAGACGAAGTCCTCGCGGCGAGTGAAAGCCTCATCCAACCGTTCGAGCATCCCGTTGACTGACACCACCAGGCCCTTCAGGTCATCGTCAGGCTTGGGGACCACCACCCTCGCGGTCAAGCGGCTCGCGTTTACGTCGCCGATGGCGTTGCTCAGGCTGCGCACCGGCTTGAGTCCCTGGCGCGACAACCAGTAGGCCGCCGCGGCACCCAGCGGGACCATCAGCAGGAGCCCAACCGTGGATGTCCACCGCATCCGGTTCGTAATAAGGCGGTCGGCAGCGCCAGGAGCCTCGATCACCTGGCCGCCCTGGCCTCCAGCCGGCGGCTCCAGCCTCTTTATGATGATGGCTTCCGGCACGGTCATTCTGAAGGCCACGTTGACGAACACAATGACCACGAGGCTCACAACGGCGAGCAAGACCGCCGTGGCGAGAGCGAGCCGGAGTGGCAGGCTCAGGTCCCCCGTCCAGGGGCGAAACCAACTGCGGGGCCGACTTGTCATGTCGCTCTCGCCTCCCCCGTAGGCTCAAGGCGATATCCTGTTCCAATCACCGTGCCGATGTAGCGGGGGTGCTGCGCGTCGTCATCCAGCTTCTGCCGGAGCGAGTTGATGTGCACGCGGACTACGTTGCTGAAGGGATCGGCTTCTTCGCCCCAGACGTGCTCCAAGAATTCCTCCTGGCTAACCACCTCACCGGGGTGCCGCATCAGGTACTCCAATATCGCGAACTCCCTCCTGGTCAACACGAGGCGGCGCTTGCCTCGCCAGGCCGAATGCGTGGCGGGGTCGAGCGCGAGGTCGTCCCAACGCAGGATGGGCTCTCTAACCCTCATGTCACGCCGCAGGAGCGCCCTCAGCCTCGCACACAGCTCGTCGAAGTGGAACGGCTTGACAAGGTAGTCGTCTGCCCCCAGGTCGAGCCCTGCGACTCGGTCGCCGGGGCTGCCTCTCGCGGTGAGTATCAGCACCAGGATTCCGGGTCTGGTGGCCCTCATGCGCTGAAGCACTGCAAGTCCGTCGAGCCCCGGCAGGTTGAGGTCCAGTATCACCATGTCGTACTCGTTCTCGTCCGCAAGCTTGAGCCCCTCCTCTCCATTCCCTGCTGCGTCCACCGAGTATCCTTGTCGCGAGAGGCCCTTGGCTATGGCCTTCGCGAGATCCTCCTCGTCCTCTATTACCAGCAGCCTCATCGGTCTGGCTCCTGACGTATCATGGCGCTCCGCACAGTATAGCCAGAATCAAAGCAAGACCGCTATAGCCCAAACGAACAGTCTGGGCCTCAGGCCGTCCAGCACGGTACTCCTACGGCATACGCTCTTGCCCGCAGCCGTGGCTAGGGGTTAGTAGGTTTGGAGCGATGAGGCCCGGTCATTCCATCCCCATGGGCCAAGATCGGAGATCGTGAACCCATAGTCGACAGAGAGAGTGGCACCACCATAGCTGATGTGTTCGTACAGGACCTCGCGACTGATGTCGGTGGCTACTTCTAGCGAGGAGATGCGGTCGTTCCAACCGCCGCATCCGCTGCAGGGATTGCGGAGATCCGCGATTGAGGTGTTGGGAGCCACAGCCAGCCACTCGCCGCCACAGTCGCTGTGCTCGTAGTTCCAGCTCCAATAGGTCGTTGACCCCTGGCAGACGGATTCGATGCCGTCTCCGCCCGTCCGGCCTTCCACGGCGCCCCCGCTGCTGGTGGCGGCGTGGCTTTCCGGGCTTTCGTACAGTGACAGGCCGCGCTCGGACATGAACTCGTTGTAGGCCTCTACGGTCGTGAAAGCGCGAAAGGGCTCGTCCCTCATGAGGACGAACATGAGGTCCACTTTGCCGTAGAGCTGCCTGTTGATGCTGTTGAACTCCTCGGGGCCGTAGTAGACGCCGTCCAGGACCACGGGCACATTGACAGGGGGTGGGTCGTCTTGAGGCGTGGCTGCTACTGAGCTGACCGACAGGACCAGGCTGGCAAGGGCGACGAGCACGAGGTATCTGACCACGAGAGACCTCCCTGAGTAAGGTTTTCCCACAGCCGCCCGCTTATACCACAGTCCGTGTTAAGTCCGCGTTAAGTCTCTGAAGGGCTCCAACAACTGGCGCAGCGCGCGTCTCCCTTAGGCGCCCGAGCAACGCCCATAGCTTGGCAGGGGGAACAAGGCAGGTGGTGACGCCGTTGCTGGAGTTAACGCTGGCTTAACACGCGGTGTGTTATATTGCCAGCGCTGCCCCGAAAAGTATGAAGC
>JAUYEF010000440.1 GCA_030691635.1 Bacillota bacterium | reverse complement strand
GCCCCAACGAACTCTGGAGCTGGGACATCACCAAGCTGCTCGGCCCGGCCAAGTGGACCTACTTCTACCTGTACGTGATCCTGGACGTGTTCAGCCGCTACGTGGTGGGCTGGACCATCCAGCACCG
Source organism: Bacillota bacterium (assembly GCA_030691635.1). Classification (GTDB taxonomy): domain Bacteria; phylum Bacillota; class Sulfobacillia; order JAUYEF01; family JAUYEF01; genus JAUYEF01. Next base: position 2,909 of record JAUYEF010000440.1, on the reverse strand, counting down.
TGAGGCGGCCTCCGTGGCCGAGCAACTCATCGCTCAGGCCATCCTTCAGCACGGCATCACGCCTGGGCAGTTGACCCTCCACGCCGACCGCGGCAGTTCGATGAGGTCCAAGCCGGTGGCGTTCCTGCTCGCCGACCTCGGGGTCACCAAAACGCACTCCAGGCCCTACACGTCCACCGACAACCCTTACTCCGAGGCCCAGTTCAAGACCCTCAAGTACCGGCCTGACTTCCCCGACCACTTCAGTTCGATCCTGCATGCCCGGGGCTTCGGTCGGCCCTTCTTCGACTGGTACAACCACCGGCACCGTCACTCGGGACTCGGCCTCATGACCGCGGCCGCCGTCCACTACGGGCGGGCCGAAGCTCTGCAAACCGACCGCGCTCGGGTCCTGGCGGCCGCCTACGCCGCCCACCCTGAGCGCTTCGTGCGCGGCATGCCCCAACCACCCAAGCTGCCCACCGCCGCTTGGATCAATCGACCCGCCACCGAGGAGGGTGCTCACTAATTACCGACCCCGCACCGTCTCATTGGCGTTGACAGGCTCCGGCCGCAGCCGTGTAATGCGCGCCCTTCGATGCCGCGCAGGCCGGACGCCCACTTCCCTGCCGTGCAAGGCAACGGCGATCGATGTGTACTGCACCTGGTCCGAATGATGGATAACCGCCTGCGGCCGAGCCCACGCCCTTCAGGGTGCCCACGAAGAACGTGTCCGCGGCCACGTGATCACCGGAGAAGCGGACTTCAATCTGGCGTTTCCAGAACTCGGGACCCGAGCACTGCAGCCTTCGGATCTGTTCCTCGATCAACTCGAGCTTCCACTCCCTGGCTGTCTCCTCGAGCCTCAGGAGCCTCTCGTGCTTCGTGACCAGGCCTTGACGGACCGAAATACCCCGGACGCCGCCTGAGCTGACCTGGACACCTTTGACCAGCAACTCGTCAGCCACTCGCTGAGCTCCGTGACCCGGATATTGCAGGCCATGCTCCAAGATCGCCTTCTCCATTTCTTTATCGACTCGGTTCGGGTGCGGCCCCCTTCGGGCCGGGCATCCGGTCCAGCAACCCCTCGGCCCCGTTGCGCTGGAAGTGGCGCCGGATCTCGTGGAACTGCTGCCGCCTATGGACCTCGACCTTGCAGACCTTGCTGACGTTGCCGAGATCCTCAGCCAGCTGGGAGCGACAGCTTCCCGCGAGCTATTGTTTTCGCTGCCAGGACGGCGGTCATCTCGCCTCCCGTGCTCCTGGAGATTGGACACTCACTCAGGTAGGTAGCTACGGCGAAGGCGGTTAGCCACCGTCCTCTTTCGTGGTCAGGTGTCAGGTGAATACCATCTCATTACAATCTACGGAAGCGTAATACCGTCGCCGCGCTGGGCGGTAACTAATTGACCGAGTCCCCGGGAGACCCACAAGGTTTGCCTCCTCATGGCTCCAGGGAATCCTTGAAGGCTGTGGAAAGGAATGAGCGCTTATGGAATTCAAGGGGAAGAAACTCCTGATCATGGGTGACAATGCGGAGACAACCGCGCTTGTGGAAATAGCGAGAGACATGGGCGTGTATACGGTTGTAATCGGCATGCACCACGGGTCCCCCGCGAAGGCTGTAGCCGATGTGGGCTTCGACATCAACGGCCTAGACGTGGCAGGTGTCGTCGCTATCGCGCGCAAGGAGAAGGTGGATGGCGTGCTCGTGGGCGTCGCGGAAGTCCTCGTCGGAGCGTATGAGCGCGTGTGCGCAGAGCTTGGCTTCCCCTGCTACCCCACGCGCGAGGTGGTGAACACGTTCTCCCAGAAGGACCGATTCAAGCACAAGTGCGAGCAGTACGGTATCCGGGGGATCCCCTCCTACCCGCTGACCGCGGACATGCGCCCTGAAGATGTGAGGAGCATTCGCTATCCCGTGATGGTGAAGCCGGTGGACAACGGTGGCGGCGTCGGCATGACCCTATGCTACGACGAGACCCAGCTTGCGCCTGCGGTCGCCAAAGCGCTGGCGGCGTCCAGGCGCCGGCGTGTAATCGTCGAAAAGTACATGACCTGCGACGACATGGGGCTCTACTATACGTTCGTGGGTGGGCAATACAGCGCTTCCATGGTCTACGACCGCTATACCTCGGACGAGCAGCCAGGCCTGAGCCGGGTGTGCTTGGGCGGCACCTATCCCTCGAAGTTCATCGATCAGTACTACGCACTGATGCACGAAAATGCCTGTCGCATGTTTCGCGACCTTGGCATCAAGAACGGTGTGCTTATGCTCTCGGCGTTCTTTGAGAACGACACGTTCTACGTGTACGACGCCGGCTTCCGCCTCCAGGGCGAGGCGCCCCACCTCTTCCTAAAGCACCTATACGGCTACGACCAACGCGAGATGCTCATCCGCTTCGCGCTCACTGGGTCTATGGGCGGCCTGGACATAACGTCCGTCGACTCCCCGATGCTCCATGGAAAGTGGCTGAGTACGCTGTGGCTGCTCCTGAGGAGTGGCGTGATCTCAAGGGTTGAAGGCCTAGACGAGGCGAAGGCGGATTCCTGCGTAATTGATGTCGTGCAGCGCCTATTCGTGGGCGATCAGGTAGAGCACGAGTGGGTCGGAAACGAAAAGCAGGTGCTCGCGAGACTGTACATCGTGTGCGATACAAAGGAGGCACTCGCCTCGAAGCTGAGCAACTTGAGGGCGTCTATTCGCGTGTTTGACGAGAAAGGGCAGGACATGCTGCTTCATGGCTTCGATGTGAACAAGGCTCTGCGCCTTTGAATTGCCCGCCCCAGTGTATCCGGACCCGGAAGACACCTTCTCTGCCTCAGTGTGGGCGTGTCCACCCCGGGGGAACCCCTCTCTGCCAACATTCGGTGAGACGATGTAGACTGCAGGATTTACTGAGCCTGAGGGTGAGGGAGTTGTCATCGGA
>JAUYEF010000434.1 GCA_030691635.1 Bacillota bacterium | reverse complement strand
AACGGTGCGGAAGTGGCTCAGTCGCTGCCAGGCAGGGGGCTTGGAGGGCCTCGGGGGTCGGTGGTGGTCCAAGGAGTACGGGGACCTTGGGTGCCCCAGAGCTCCGGGAGTTGAAGCAGCTCCGGGAGGAGAGCGGTCGCGTGGAGCGCTTCGTGTCGGATCTGAGCCTGGACAAGACGATCCTGCAGGAGGCGCTCCGAAAAAATGGTAAGCGGTTGAGAGACTTCGCAGCCGTACGGGTGAGCTTACGGGTACCGGCGGCTGCACGTGCTGTTGCTGCGCGAGGGCTGGGAGTTCAACCGAAAGCTGGTGGAGGAATTGTACCGGGAAGAGGGCACGACGCGGCGCAGTAAGCGACCGAAGCGGCGCCGGAGTGCTGTGCGACGTGAGGCGCCCACCCAGCCCGCGGTCCCGAACGAGCGCTGGGCCATGGATTTCGTGCACGACTCCTTGGCGGGTGGCGGAACGATGCGAGTGCTCACGGTCCTGGACGTGTTCACACGCGAGTACGTGGCGCTCGAGGCGGGCGTGGGCTTCCGCGGAGAGGACGTAACACACATTCTGGATCAGGCCGGCAAGCAGCGGGGCACACTTCCCAAGTCGATCTCCGTAGACAATGGCACCGAGTTCACTTCTCGCGCTCTGGACCACTGGGCTACTGGAACAAGGTTGGGCTCGACTTCAGCCGGCCAGGCAAGCCGACGGACAATGCCTACATCGAGTCCTTCAATGCCAGCCTGAGGCGAGAGTGCCTCTCACACCACCGGTTTCTCAGTTTGCAGGACGCGCATGACACCCTGGATTGGTGGAAGGACGATTACAGCAACGCTAGACCCCACAGGAGTTTGGGGCATCCGTCACCTGCTCAACGTCGAGGCGGTGGCTACTGTATCCCTGGCGCGGAGAGGCTTCCTTCGGGTGTCACCTCAAGCCTAGTCATCAATAGTTAGTTAGAGAGAAGCAGGCCGAGGTCCCTTCGGGGTTGACTCACCGCGTCCTGGATGAAGTCGCAATGATCAGACTACCCCTACCGTGACTCATTAATGTCAAAGATCCTGGTGACCGGGGCCGATGGCTTCATCGGGTCACACCTCACCGAGGCGCTTGTACGGTCGGGGCACGATGTTCGGGCATTCGTGCTGTACAACTCTTTCAACTCGTGGGGGTGGCTGGATCATTGCCCGGTGGGCATTCGACGCGAACTCGACGTGTTCGCCGGCGACATCCGTGACACCAATGGTGTCAGGGCGGCAATGAAGGGGTGTGACAGAGTACTCCATCTGGCAGCCCTTGTGGCGATCCCATATTCGTACCACTCGCCGGCCACGTATGTGGACACCAACGTGCGGGGAACGCTCAACGTCGTGCAGGCCGCGCAGGAACTGGAGGTGGAGAAGGTCGTCCACACATCCACGAGTGAAGTGTACGGCTCTGCTCAATTCGTGCCGATTACGGAGAGTCACCCGATTGTCGGCCAATCACCCTACGCGGCGAGCAAGATCGGCGCAGATCAGATCGCTCTCTCGTTTCATGCCTCCTTTGGGACTCCGATAACGGTCCTTCGCCCGTTCAATACGTACGGCCCGAGACAGTCAGCCCGCGCCGTCATCCCGGCCATCGTGATTCAGATCACCAACGGGTGTCGTGCGGTTCGACTAGGTTCTCTCCACCCGACGCGGGACTTCACCTACGTGTCCGATACGGTTGCCGGCTTCATCGCCGCGCTCGAGTCACCTGACTGTGTCGGGGAGGTGATCAATATCGGCAGCGGCTTCGAGATTTCTGTGGGAGCCACAGCTCTGTTGGTTGCCGAGATCATGGGGGTCGATATCGATATCCATGCCGACGAACAGCGTGTGAGGCCTCAGAAGAGCGAGGTCGCACGGCTCTTCGCCTCGAACACCAAGGCGAAGGAACTCCTGGGATGGCAGCCGCGGTACGGCGACATCGGGGGTTTTCGTCGTGGGTTGGTGGAGACGATTGCCTGGTTCAATGAGCCGGGTAATCTGGTTTCGTATAAGCCAGATCGTTACAACCTCTGAACCTCTCGGCTGTGGTGCGCCTTCTTCTCAATCGCCTTAGCTCGTCGAAGGGGTTGCGTTATGGCAGCTGGGCCCATTTGAACCTCGAAGATCCTCGTTCCATCCCACAGCACGGGCGGCGTGACGGTGTGGCGCTTGCGCTCAGATCCGTGCGATTCTGGCCAAGGGGCAGTGCCTTCAGGATTGAGCCCGCCGACCCATCCGGAAGCACGCGGAGAGCGGCATGACGCACCAGCAGATGGGGCAGGAGCTCTCGCTGGAAGACGCCGTTCGCGCATTCCGGACCCTGCCCAGTCAGTGGCAACTCGCATCCATGCATCCGGAATTAGTGGCGATTGATGCAGTCCGGAGTCCTGACTATGCGCCAGTCTATTGGTGTTTCCCATTGGGAAATGACGTTCTGCTCAGGTGCTTCCGGCTCTGTGATAGCCCGGCACTTGGCGTCAGGGACATCGAATCAGCATATGGTTATGGAGGGCCGCTCAGCACTACGGCGGACCCTGAGTTCCTCTCGGCGGCACGGGATGCGTTCACGCAATGGGCCCGTGCGAGAGGAGTCCTAGCAGAGTTTCTTCGCTTCCACCCGCTCGTGCCTCACGAAAGGTGGTACAGTGGTGACGTTGCCTTCAACCGAACCACCGTTCACGTTGACCTCGCTGAGGACCTCTTTCAGCAGTACCCAACACGGACGAGGACATGCATCAGGCAGTACCGCGCGGGTGGCCTCGCCATGGAGCGGGTGAGTTCGGAGGTCATGCGCAGCGTGTTCCCTGGAATGTACGAGAGCAACATGGAGCACGCCGGCGCTTCCAGTGAGTACCACTTTCCGCTGCGGTACCTCGAGGCGCTGTTCGAGTTCTGTGAGTGTGACAATTGGCTAGTGTTCATGCGAGGCAAGCCCGTTGCCGGGGCTGTTGTGCTCGCGTCGAGTGTCGCGGGCGTCGCGGAATACCACTTGAGCGCGCGGGTGCTGGGGCTTGAGCGAAGCAGGGCAATGCCTGGTTTGATTCACGGGATGGCGGAGTACTACCAATCGCGGTCTTTCCGATACCTGTACTTGGGGGGCGGCAGAAGTGTCGGTGACCAAGACAGTTTGTTGTTCTTCAAGAAGGGCTTCTCACAGAGCACTGCTCCGTACAGAATTGGCCACCAGGTTTTCGCCGCGGACGTATATGACGAGATGCGAGTACGCTTCCCGGAGCGAGCGGCCAGTGGAAGGGTCCTCTTTTACAGAGACTGAGGAGTTTTGATATGTATGACCCCTTGCTGTGGGAGACCATCTTCGACAGTCGCGGCTGGGGCCGATATCCTGCCGAGGACCTGATCCGGTTTGTCGCGCGAGAGGCATTCACTGCCAAGGACCGCTCAGCGCTTAAGGCGCTCGAACTCGGATGCGGGCCGGGGGGGAACCTCTGGTTTCTTGCGAACGAGGGTATTCCCTTCGACGCGTTTGAAGGGTCGGCTGCTGCCGTATCGCGCGCGGTCGCTCGGCTGAATCAGGAGACTCCGGGTTGGAGAGGGCGG
>JAUYEF010000420.1 GCA_030691635.1 Bacillota bacterium | reverse complement strand
GGCTGACGATGTGTCACGCTGTGCTGGCGAGCAACCTGCCATCCTCACGCTGATGCCTTTCCTGTCGCCAGCAGCGTACGCCCCTCGATCTACCATTCGAACGGGTGCGGTAGGTCAGCTTGGAGCTCCAGCAGGGTGGGCTGCTTTCTAGCCAAGGCGTCACGAATGGCGGCCTTGACATCCGTGGGGCTGTCAAGCCGCACAGCGTGCGCTCCGAACGCCCTAGCCAACGCCACGAAGTCAGGGTTACGGAGGTCTATCATTGAGGTCCGGCCAAACCGCTCTCGCTGCTGGGGCTCAAGGATTCCAAACTGGTTGTCGTTCACCAACAACACAACGATGTTTGTCTCATGCTGCACGGCCGTCGCCAGTTCGCTCGCTGTGTAGAGAAACCCGCCGTCGCCGCAAATGGCCAGCACCGGCCGGTCAGGATGCGCCACTTTCGCACCAATGGCTGCGGGAAGGCCAAACCCGAGAGTCACGAAGCCAGCGGGATAGAGGTACGTTCTGGGCGCCAGGACCTGGAACAGGAATGACCCCCAATAGGCACAGACGGTCACATCGTTGACAACAATCCCGTCGTCCGGCAGCGCACTCCGGATGTCTTCCAGAAGACGCACTGCCACCTGGGAGCGCTCCAAGAGCTGGTCGTGGACACGGGACTTGAGCTGCGCCACCTCGGACGCCCGGCTGCTCCGCCTCAGGGGGTTCTGCGAAAGCGCGGAATTCAGCCCGCGCAGGGCTTCACGAGCGTCCGACACTATGCCCAGGACTACCGGATAGTTCCGGCCAATCTCGGACGGGTCTATGTCTACCTGCACCAGGGCCCTGGGAAGCGCCAGCTTCCATTCAGATGTGTCGGATGCGTCGAGCCTGGATCCAACGGCCAGCAGCACATCGCAGGAGGCGACGTATTCTCGCACAGACTTGCGCGTAGCTAGACTCCCAAGACAAAGGGGATGGTTGTCAGGGACGGCGCCTCTTCCGCTTCTTGTGCAGAGGACCGGCGCCTGCAGCGTGTCGGCCAGCCGTAGCAGTTCGTTGGATGCGCCACTGTGTATGACGCCGCCTCCGGCCCAGACAAGCGGCTTCTTGGCTTCAGACAGCATCTGTGCGGCTTCGGCCACCGAGGCTGGGTCTGGCACGGTGCGCCGCCTGGAAGCCTTCGCCGCAAACGTCGCGGCGCCCTCGGCAAAAAGGACGTCAACCGGTATCTCCAACGCTGCGGGCCTGGGTCGCCCGTTCCGCATGTGGGTGAATGCCTCGTGGACCAGAGGCGGAATGGCGCTGACGCTCTCAGCCCTGGCCCTCCAGCCCGTGACCTGTGCAAACATCCCCAGTTGGTCTGGCAGCTCGTGGAGATACCCCTTGTCTCTGCCGATGGCGTGCGTGGGGATTTGGGAGAAGATGTTCAGCACCGGTGATGAGTCCGTGTAGGCCGTGCCCATGGCAGCCAGCGTGTTCAGCGCGCCAGGCCCGGTGGAAGTCATGCAGACGCCTATCTGCCCGCTGGTTCGGGCATACCCATCGGCCATGAAAGCCGCGCCCTGCTCGTGCCTCGCCGTGATGCGGCGAATCTGTGGAGCGTCCAGGAGAGCGTCGAACAATGGAAGAGCGTGGGCGCCGGGTATTCCAAAGATGGCCTTGACGCCCTCTACTGCCAGGGCACAGACAGCGGCTTCGCCTCCCCTGACGTGACGCATGGGACCTCCTCTTTTCCGGCGTGTGTTGAAGGCCATCGGGCTGGGGGCCTTCAACGTTCTTTGCGCGCAAGGGTGGTGGGACCTGCCAGCGATGATTGTACCAGGCCTGTTGTCGGCGCCTCCCCCGTCTCCACCGCTTTGCAGAAGTGCCTCCTGGAGCACCTCACGAGTCCAGTTGCAGATAGCGTTCCCGCACATTCTTCAACCAACTCCACTGGTCTCACATCCGCTGACACAGTACAAATGGGCGATTGGGCCCTGCAAGCCCTGTTCCGAGACTTGACTGCCTGAGATCCGAGGAACATACTCGTGGCGACCAACAACAAGAGGGGTAGGTGCGAGTCATGGCTTCGCGGTCGGTGACAGTCCTCGGCGGAGGCAACACAGCCTTTGCGGCGGCGGCACGCTTGACCCTGCGCGGATTCCCCGTCACCCTGTACGAGATACCGGCGTTCCAGGAGACGCTGGACCCGGTGAAGAAGTCGGGTGTGATCCGCTTGCTGGGCGTGGCCGAGCAAGGAACGGCCCAGGTGCGGTGCACCGCCGACATCGAAGAAGCCTTGGGGGCTTCTGACCTGGTGCTGCTGATCGTGCCGGCGTACGCTCACAGGGCCTTTGCCGAGGTGTCGGCGCCCCACCTGCGGCCTGGGCAGACGGTCGTGCTGATGCCAGGAACGCTCGGCACTCTGGAATGGGCCCGAATCTTGCGGGAGGCTGGCGCCGTCGGGGTGACTCTGGCGGAGGTTGACACCGCCCCGTACATATGCAGGAAGACGGCGCCAGACACAGCGACAATCTGGGGCGTGGTGGCAAGCCTCGGGCTGGGGGTGTTGCCAGCGACCGAGACGGAGAGGGTCAGGGAAAAGATAGCACCCCTGTTTCCAGGGGTGACTGTCTATCAAGACGCGATGGCCTGTGGACTGTCGTCTGCCAACCCTGTGGTCCACCCGGCGGGTGTACTCTTGAACGCGGGACGCATAGAGTATTCCCGTGGCGAGTTCTACTTCTACGAGGAAGGTGTGTCGGAGTCGGTCGCCAAGGTGATTATGCAGGTTGATGCGGAGCGACTGGCCATAGGTTAG
>JAUYEF010000376.1 GCA_030691635.1 Bacillota bacterium | reverse complement strand
GCGTCGCCTGCAACAGCAGATCGTCGTCGGGCCTGCCTATGTTGCTCCACATCACCACCGTGTGCCCCGCAAGCGCCGCCGCCTCGGCGAACGGGGCAGGCACTGCCGCAGAAAGCGGCCTGAAGAACGTGCTCCGTCTGCCGCTTACTCTCTCTATCACGCTTGCGACCGCGCTGATGTCTGCCGAAATCACAGACGCTCCCGAGGAATTGCCGGTCGCTCCACCGTGGTTCTCTATCGTGTGCCCCGCTCGTGCCGCCTCTTGCAGATCCTGTTTGTATTCAAGAAGCGTTGCGTGTGTCAGGAAGAATGTGGCTTTGATGTTTCGCACATCCAGCAGACGCAGCACGTCTCTCAGGCAAGCTGCGGAAGGAGTATCGTCGAACGTGAGAGCCACCTGCCGGGCCGGGCCCGCAAGCACAGGTTCCCAGGACGGTCTGGTGACCGTCCTGGCCTGCTCGCTCTTCGAGGGGATGCTCAGGGCCTGGCCGGCGAAGAGCATCCTGCCTGGAACGAGACTGTTAGCCTCAATCAGGCTGGCCTGCGAAACCTTGAGACGAGCAGCGATGGACGGAAGCGTGTCGCCTCGCTGGACGATGTAGATGCCCTGGCGGATCATCTGTTGCAGCGCGAGCGCCGAGTTTATCGCGTTCCAGGTGCTCTTGCCCACCAGGCCATCCTGTTTCAGCCCGCTTGACGCCTGGACTTTCCGAACTGCGGCGCCCGTCTTCTGGCCATACACGCCATCGGCCTTGACGGGATGCCCCAACGCGGTCAGGGCACGCTGAAGTCTCTCGACCTCGGGGCCTTTCGCGCCGAGCTTGAGCACAGACAAAGCCTGCGCGTTTGCAGCGCCGGCCCATGTCACTACAAGAGCTATTGCGAGCGCCAGTGCAATGACCCTTTTCATACTGGCTGCCGGATCCCCCCTACAGGTTCACTCCCGCTATGCCGCCGATCGCGGCCACCACCATGGCGATCACCAGCCGCTGGACGGTCGTGATGGCCGGCGCCATTCCTGGAGATAGCACTCTGCCGAATACCAGCACCACTATCATGTAAGCCAGGCCCACCAGCGCGCCATGGAACCATCCGGTGCGCTGAGACCGCTTCCCGGCGGCCGCCCCTCCGAGGAACGCAGCGAGCATCGCGACCACCCTGGCGACCAGCGGGGCGCTCTTCTCGCTGAGCGGCGCCATGACTATCACAAAGGCATAGATTGCCGAACACACAAGCGTAAGAAGCACGGCGAGCATGATTCCGTAGACGATGGAGCCTGTCGCGAAACCAGTGGTCTCCTCCTTGATCTTCCTTCCAAGGTTCCTGCTCACGGTGATTCCCCCCGGCTGTTCCTTTCCAGTAACTCCTATTCAGGCATCTTGTCTTTGAGACATAAAAAGCGTGCGACCGCAAACGAAAGCCCCCGGCGGAAAGCACCGGGGGCAAGGAGGCGAATCCCGAGTCGCGGAGACGCGAGTCTGGATTACCTCCGTGCTGATATCATGCGGACACCAGATGGGCGTTATTCTTTGATTTCGCAGCCACTCTGACCACCTGCTGGCATCTCAGGAATTGAGATGCTCCAGTCGCAGATCGTCTTTATCAGGTCCCTGCTCGTGAGGTCGAGGTGCACCGGTGTCAGGGAGATGAGGTTTCTGCTGATGGCGCCCACGTCGGTGTCGGGCCCGTCATCGAGAACGACCAGTTCACCCGTCAGCCAGTAGTAGGCCCGGCCACGCGGGTCCAGCCGCTTTTCGAAGCGGTCGCTGAACCTGCTCCTGCCAAGGCTTGTGATGGCGACGCCCGTGACTTCCGAAGGCGGTAGCCCTGGGACATTGATGTTCAGTATCGTGCCGGCCGGGAGCTTTCTTTCCGTGACGGTCTTGGCCACCTGCGCCGAAAACCGCGCCGCCAGAGAATAATCGATATTCTCATATGCGGCTATGGAAACGGCCAGGGCTGGTATGCCCATCATGGCGGCTTCGATCGCCGCGGACACCGTGCCGGAGTAGAACACGTCGGTCCCGAGGTTGGGCCCGCGGTTGATCCCTGAAACCACGATGTCCGGCATCTTGGGCAACAGGGCCTTGACAGCAAGTTTCGTGCAGTCGGCAGGTGTGCCGCTGACTGCCCACGCCGGCCGGATCCGAGACGTCTCTATGTTTACCTCGTCCACGCGGAGAGGCTGGTGCATCGTTATGGCATGCCCGCTCGCGCTTCGCTCGCGGTCCGGCGCCACGATGAAAACCTCTGTGCCATCCTGCTTCTCGAGCTCTGAACACAGCGCGGCCAGGCCTTCGGAGAACACGCCGTCATCATTTGTAACCAGTACTACCAAACGGTGATACCCCCAGGAAGTCGCAGAGCTCAGCGACCACAGCTTTGCTCGGACCCGTGAACAGCCTTGGCCCGGGCAGCGAGTTGAGGAACTTGGACCCATAGTTCGAGCCCGAAGGTGAGATGCGGTGGTCCACGATTATGACCGCTCCGCGGTCTGTCTTCGTCCGGATAAGCCGCCCGAAGCCCTGTTTGAAGCGTATCACGGCTTGTGGCAGGGCCATTGCGTTGAATGCCGACTTGCCCGCCCTCGAAAGGCTTTCGTGCCTCGCCTGTACGACCGGCATGGTGGGCGGCCAGAACGGCAGCCTTGCCATGATCACACAGGAGAGCGATTGCCCCGGGACGTCCACGCCCTCCCAGAAACTCGACGAGCCGAACACCACTGTCCTGTCGGACGAACGGAGCTCTTCGATGAGGCGGGTCCGGCTACCGTCGATGCCCTGGGCCAGAAGGCAGATGTCGTTCTTCTCGCAGAACGGTTTCAAAGAGTAGTATACCTCTTGCAGCAACTTATGAGATGTGAAGAGCACTAGTGTGCGGCCACCGATCGATGCCACGATCTCGGCCAGCAGCGACGTCATCCGCTTTGAGAATTCTTTGAGAGGCGTCTTCTGGACCGGAGGCATGTCGTCGGGCACGAGCAGTAGAGCATGGGACGCGAAATCAAACGGCGATCCGACCAGCTCTTCCAGGAGGCGGTCATCGTCGTATGCGTCAAGCCCCAGCCGTTCTTTCAGGTAGTCGCAACGCCCCTCGACTGAGAGAGTCGCAGATGTCATGATCACGGAACGCAGCGAGTCGAACACCCTGTCTTTCAGGATCGCGCTCACGTTCACGGGGGCAGAGCGCAGGCCCAGGCCCATTGGAAGCCGGTCCGCGTCGCCTTCCAGCCACCGGACGGTGTTCACGTCATCCTCAAGGAGCACTTCTCTCACGGATGCAGCGCACTCGGTCGCGGTCATGGCCGAGGAGGCAGCCTGTTGCGCGATGTCGAGAAGATCATCGGGCATCGCCTCGGAGGAGGCTCCAGACACGAATTCCCCGAGCGCTGCGGCCGCAGTCTTGAGGCGTCCGGTGAGATCACTGGCCCCTATCTGGACTGCCTCCTCTTCACCAGGGCTCATCGTGCCGGGCAGCAGCCTCAGCGTTAGACGGTTCATGGACGCATCGCTCGAAGACGCCAGCAGGACCCCTGACAGCATTGTCCCGAGACTGGCAAGAGCCTGCTGGATCGTCGAAGAGGCGTGCGAGGCTTCTTCAAGGGGTTTGCGCAGGCACTCACGCTCCAGGTCAGTCAATGGAAGCCGCTGGACTCGGGCCATGAATGCGTTCGGCAGTGTCCATTCCGACGCGAACATGGCCACTTCCCCCAGAGGCAACGACACTCCGAGGTGGTTCGTTGCTGAATCCTCCAGGTGATGCGCCTCATCGAACACTATGTGCGAGTATGCGGGCAGCACCTTATTCTCTGCGGCTATGTCCGAGAAGACCAGAGAGTGGTTGGCGATGATGATGTGCGCGGCCTGCGCCTCCTTTCTGGCCGTCGTGACGAAACAGCGATCGCGGTACGGGCAGCGCAGCGACGCGCAGGCGCCTTGCTCCGCCCTGATCCTGGCGAAAGCAGCCTCAGCAGGGCCAAAGATATTCACCTCTCCCCTATCGCCTGTCGAGGTGCGGCTCAACCAGGCCACCAGCCGGGCCAGCGCCCTGCGCTCCTCCGGGTCGAGCGCGAGCAGCCCGTGGTGCAGCACGTCGTACAGCCGGCGCAGGCAGACATAGTTCGCTCGCCCCTTGAGCAGCGCGACACGGAAGTCCCAGCCGAAGGCCTGCCTCATGAGCGGGATGTCCTTGGTCAGCAACTGTTCCTGGAGGTTGATCGTCTGGGTCGAGACAACGATCCTGTCCTGGTTGTCTATCGCCCACCGTGCGCAGGGGATGAGGTATGCGAGGCTCTTGCCTGTGCCCGTTCCTGCCTCGACCAGCAAGTGCTTGCCGTCGTTCAGCGCGTCCGCCACCAGCGCCATCATCTGGACCTGCTCGCGCCTGTGTTCATAGTTCTCAAAGGAACCGGACAGCGGGCCTCCGGCGGCGAGCAGCCCTGCGAGCTCTCGGGTGTCGACGGGCCGGTACTCGCCCGTGCCCTGCAGAGGCTCAGCTACCTGAGGAGCCGGCCGTCCAGGCCGGAACGGCCTGTCCTCAGCGCCCTGCAGCGCTCTCTCAATCTCGGCCCGGAGCGTCCAGCTTTCGTCGGCTATGCCGAGCATCAGCTCGAGTGTCTGGCCTCCAAGAGAGCGGGCCATCTCGTCGAGCTTCAGATACAGCGATGCGCAGGTCTGGGCATCCTCAAGCGCGTCATGATGCTTCGGCTGGGGGATCCCGAGAGAGGATGCAAGCGAGTCGAGCCGGTGGACGTGCGCGTCGGGACAGGCGACTCGTGAGAACTCGACAGTGTCGACGTACCTGAGTTCCGGCAGGCGGATACCCGCCCTGGACGCCTCAGCCTCAAGAAATCCCTGTTCGAAGGATGCATTGTGCGACACTATGGGGCTATTTCCGATGAAACTCAACAGGTCCTGCATCACCTCATGCGCGGAGGGCGCGCCGGCCAGGTCGGCCTCGGTTATGCCCGTCATCCGCTTTACTCTCACCGGGATGCTCCGGACAGATGCCACGAAGCTCGAGAAACGGGCCGCAACCTGGCCGTCTTCCATCCTGACGGCCCCCACCTGGATCACCCTGTCGGTCTGTGGGTCCGTCCCGCTTGTTTCAAAATCCAGAGCCACGAATTTCACTCGTGAGCATCCTCCCCGGCATATCGAGCTTCATGACACATTCGCCTGGCCCGCATCCCAGTCCTGTCTGGGTTGCCACTCCCTGCCGGCGCACGATATACTTTCTGCAGTGGGACAACTGAATTCGGGGGTGACGCAGGAAGTGAATGTTGACGCGGTATTGACGGCACGAGACGTTCATGGCCCCACGGTCGATGGAAAGGTGGCGGTGGTCATAGATGTGCTGAGGGCCACCTCGACCATCACCACTGCCCTGGCGAACGGCTGCACCGGGGTGTTTCCGGTCCTCTCTCCAGAGGAAGGCCACGAGCTGGCGGCGTCATTCAGGCCTGGCTCGTACCTGCTCGGCGGCGAGCGCGGTGGGTTGAAGATCGAGGGTTTCGACCTGGGGAACTCACCGCGAGAGTATACTCCAGAGCAGATCTCCGGCAGGGCGTTGATAATGACCACAACCAACGGCACTCTTGCTATCAGGAACTGCCACAGCTCCTACCGGCTATACGTGTCAAGCCTGCTCAACGCGCCCAGTGTGGCGAAGGCGGCTGCCCGGCACGGCCGTGACGTGATGCTCGTGTGCTCAGGCACGCATGGGGTATTCAGCCTCGAGGATGCCTATTGCGCCGGGATGGTCGCGCAGGAACTCCGGGCCGGTGGCGCCCATCTCTCTGACCTTGCGGAGGCGTGCAGGATCATCTTCTCAGGCTACAGCACAGCGCCGCTAGACCTGCTCCACCTGGCAGAGCATGGGAAGGAACTGCTGAGCCTCGGTTTTCCCGACGACCTGGAGTACTGCGCGCGCGCCGGCAGCCTCAACGTGGTGCCCGTGTTCACCGAAGGAAGAGTCGCCGCGGAGGCTTCCTGACCGGTCTGTCAATCCGGAAGGCGCGAGTGGCGGCCGACCTGGGCCATGGGGGGGCCGCAGTCACATCTGCCCTTCTCGTGGATGCGCCTGAGGACGCCCCCGAGAAGCAGCCGCAGGTGTTCCAGGTTTTGCTTCATGACTGTCACGACGTCACCGTGCCCAAGTCGCCCCTGACCCAGACCCGTGGCCCAGTTGGTGACCAGGCAGACCGTCGCGTAGCACAAGCCCAGTTCCCTCGCCAGGACGACTTCGGGGGCGTTGGTCATTCCCACGAGGTCTGCGCCAAGGGTGCGGAAAGCCCTTATTTCGGCAGGTGTCTCGTAGCGCGGCCCGTCCACGCAAAGGTAGGTGCCGCCGTCATGGCATGAAAGCCCGTTCTGCCCGGCGGCCGTCAGGAGAAGAGACCTGAGCGAGGGGCAGTATGGCTCGGTGAAATCCGTGTGCGCGAGGCCAAACTCCCCGCCATCGAAAAATGTGCTCGCACGCGATCTGGTCATGTCGATGAACTGGTCCGCGAGCACCATGCTTCCCGGCGGCATTGCGGGATTCAGTGAGCCGACCGCGGACGTGGATACCACGGCTTCCACGCCTGCCTGCCAGAGAGCCCATATGTTCGCCCGGTAGTTGATCTTGTGAGGAGGTAGTGCGTGGCCCGCGCCGTGGCGCTGGAGGAAGATCACGTCGATTCCCCCATGCCTGCCGCGCTCGAACTCGACTTCACCGAACGGGGTGTCCACGCGTTCACCCCGGCGGCAAGTGAGGATATCCGGGTCATATATCCCGGAACCGCCTATCACAGCGACCCGCAACTGGTTTCACCTGCCAGCCTTGTGAAGATCCCGGCCATGCCGGCCGTTGCCGGCGAAAAGGCCGCTCATGGGTCAACGCGCACCAAGCTCCCGGCACGAACGTACCGGTAGAGCTCCTCGACATCGCTGTTGTACATACCGATGCAGCCAAGAGTCCAGGTCCGAACCATCGTTCCCTGGAAGTCGAACGCTCCGCCGTGAATGCCGATTCCCCCGCCCAGCCTCGTATTCTGGACAGGGGTCACCCTTCTGCTTATAGCGTTCACAATCTGGTCGTGCTGGAAACGGCTCACCAGCCTGGAGGCAAGCCCACGTCTCGCGTCCTCATCATTTGGGTAGCTGAGCCGCATCCACCTGGTTCCGAGAAACTCGTTCCGGCGGATGACGGCCTTCTGGCATATGTAGAACTCACCCTCGGGTGTCTTGCCGTCCCCCTCCCTGACCTTGTCGCCGTACGGGCTGAAGCCGAATGAAACCGGGTAGGACTTCAGCGCAACATCGCCGTCATACAGGGTCAGCCTGAATGCCGACTTCTCGACATGGACCCAGGGGTCTCTTAGCGGCAACTCGATACCGGACAGCAGTGCCAGAGCGGCGAGTGTCCGCTTATCGCGGCCGACCATCGGCGGCGCGGGGAGATCATCGGGCCACACCCACGGGATGCATTCGGGCGGGTCGATCGCCAGGGCCTGGGATGGGAGCAGGCAGAGCACAAGTACTGCACAGATGATTGCTGTTGCGGCGGACAGGGCTTTTTTCACATTGACTCCCCCATCTTCAGGGTTGCCGGTCGGGTTGCTGCGGATTCAGGGTTTGATCGTTATCGGAGTGCCGAGCGGGGTGTGGCGGAATATCTCCTCTATATCGGTGT
>JAUYEF010000367.1 GCA_030691635.1 Bacillota bacterium | reverse complement strand
AGTTAGTTGAAGAGCATTGGGACGAAATCACCAGGTAATGCCATTATCCTTCCTGTATAGCTCCCGTTAGATGGGGATTGGCGGGGTAGGTATCTACATACTGTCTGTGGAAGAGGGGTTAGCAGTTCATGCACACACTTGACACCTGGGCTGGAAGAAGCTCATTTTCCTACACCGGCTCAGTCCGCACGGGAACAAAGCTCACCTATGGTGCAGGTTGGACAACGAACGTAACCGCCGACCAATATGCTGCTCTACTGACCTATTTCCGAGGCCGGACTGTGAACATCGGAACGTCGAGAACCGACCCGCCCAAAGATAGCGTCGGTGAGTGGCTAATCGAGAACGTCACGAAGACGGGTATCGCGTCCTACATTGGCCCAATTCTGATTGCTGAGGGGTATGCAGCGAAAGGCGAAAGGGCGGAGATAAGGTTCAACAACGCGTACCCATCGTGACCGGGACCTGAGGCAGATGAACGGCTACAGCGACTGAGGTGCCGCTGCTTGTGCGGGGCTCCTGGCCAGTTGGAGGCGTTCAGGGGTATGCGGATATGCCATGGGTGTCTTAAGGTCTTCTGCGCACCCGACCTGTGGTCGTAGGGAAGCTCACGTGACGATGCTGAGGGCCGTAACGCAAGGGACCTGATAAGACATGATGGCTTCGCGGACCACCGGTTCGAACGCGGATAGCGGAGAGACATGACAACTAGCTTGAGCGTGAACGCCGAGGGGGCGATTACATGAGAACCGTGTTCGGGCAGCGGAGTCTTGACCGACTTCGTGAACGCCTCGGCTATGAAGCGCTGCTCCTTCTGAGAGTTAGCGAGGTTGCGGGCAACTACCCCAGGTTCGAAGACACGGAGGTCTCCGCCGAGTTCGATGACACCGGTGTTCGAAACGCGAGGTTTGGCAGTGCGTACGTGACCCTGGGCTCAGGCAAAGCCGCTGCCAAGAAGATGGTTGCGCTCGTGAGTCCCCTTATCGTGTCATGTTTGCACAAGACACTAGACATGTTCATCGAATGGCTCCTGTGCAGTAGACCCGGTGCCACTTACGCAAGCAAGGCGGCGGCCGTGCGCGCAATCGACTTCCGGAAGGAAGCACTGCCCCCGCCGCTCGACACCAGACGACATGATGCCGACCTGATGGCCGGGTTTTACCTGGCTCTCGTGGACCATCGTCATGCCATTACTCATGGAGCGTGGGGCACCGTTGACGACCAAGACCTGCAATTTGACTTCACAGCTAAGTGCGGGAAGCACATCGTGCAAGCCGTCACCCGGAGCCAATTGGCGGATGCTTCCTGCCTGGTGGGTCGGCTGATGACATCGGTGTTGGACCGGATGCCGTTGCGCCTGATTGACAACATGATTCTTGACTGGCTAGCCGACCGAGCGCGACCACTTGTGGGCGAGCCTGCTCGCGGCGTGCTCCAACCTCGCTACAGGAAAGTGAGGTTCATCGCAACCAAGCCCGATAGACCCATTGTGGTCGACCTGGACCGAATCCGAAAAGAACTCTCGGCAGACACGAGCAAGCAGGTGATATTCGACCTGGTGGTCGTGGCTAGTCGCGCTACAGAGTCCCTGCAATACTTCATTACGGTCGACGACGTGCCGTCTGCAAACAGGCTTGTCCGGACGAGGCGTGGGACCGGTTCAGGACGTGCGCAGTTGGTACGAGCTAGCTCTACTTCAGGCAGCGCAGAGGACGGGCCGAGAGATGCGGGACCTCAATACCGGTGCGTAGGCACGCAGCCATCCGGCATGGGGGGTGGTCGTCATGGGGGCAACGTTTGACCACCAGTGCCTTGAGCGACTCCGAGAACGCTTGGGGTATGAAGCGGGGGTCCTCATCCAGGTGAGCGCGATTGCAGGTCATCATCCGTTGTTCAGATACACGCACGTCTCATATGAGTTTAGCGATACCGGGACCAAGGCTATCATTTATGCCCGCTCGGTGGGCCCCAGGGATAGTCGGACGGTCGCCGATACGGTCACACTTGTTAGCCCGCTCATCGTGTCCTGTGTACACAGGACGCTTGACATGTTCTTCGAGTGGCTAATCACAGAGAACGAATCCCCTGGACACGCCCCATATATGACGTTCGAAAAGAAGGTTCGGGTTCTAGAAGCCAACGACCCAAGGACACTGGATTTGCCCTTTCCACTTGACACGGCAAGGCACTATGTGGGTTTGATGCACAAGCTGTACATCTCTTTGCTAGAGCATCGCCATGCCCTTGCGCACCGAGTGTGGGGAGCAGTTGTTGGTTCTGACATCCAGTTTGACCACACCACACCAGCTGGGAAACGCATCACGCGAACCATCACCCAGGACCGACTGATGGATACGGCTTGTCTCGTAGGCCGCCTCATGGCATCGGTGCTTGACCAGACACCGGTCAATATCCTTGATTCGATGATTCTCGAATGGCTCGCTGACCGTGCAAGACCCCTCATCCATGAGGACCCATCAGGGCTGCTCGCACCGTTGTGCGAGGTGGTGCAGCGTAACATCACCTCAGACCGTCGACCCATAGAGGTTGACCTGACTCCAATCCGGGAGTGGTTAGCCAGAGTGCACCCTTCCAGACAGGTTATCTTTGAACTCATCGTTTGTGCAAACGAAGGAGCTGGCCCTGTGCAGTTCCGGATTCCGGCAGACGAAGTACCAACCACGGACAAGCTGATACTGGATGGAGGGTGGAACCGGTTTCGGACGGGATAGCCGGGCGAATGGCGACGGCCGAGCGCCCAGGACCGCTCCAGGACCCCCGTCCGCCCGGTACGACCCCTCCCCCCCACCCGTCCGCTGCTGATATGCCCGTCAGGAAGCCGCCTGGTGCGCCTCGGAGGAGGCCGTCCTTTTGCTCGGACGGAACCGCCGCCGCCAATCCCGACTCTATTACTAGTGATTGCACGAAGGAGTACGGGCAACCCCACGGCGACTGCCGGGCATCCGCCCGACAAGAATCCTTCCCGCCGCCCGCCGCCGGACGCACACAAATGCCTGCCTGAAGGGGGGTTGGGGCCGCACCGACTTCTCTTCCCTCTCTATCATCCGGGACCGCGGGCGGCCGTTCACCGTTCGTTGCCCGGACAACGTGCTGATTACATGCGTCTGGCGAGTTTGGTGGACCCTGATAGGGGTCTTCGCCCCAGGCGAAGGTACACGAGGGGACAGAATCAGGACGAACGCCTTGCGCAGGTACCCACCGCCATGATGCGGGTCAGTCTGGCCATAGTTCAACATCTCGGCGAGGTCAGCTACTTCAGGCTCACCAAGCTGGCCTACCTTGTTGACTTCTGGAGTCTTCGATCCCTTGGCAGACAGCTGACTGGCGAGGTTTTCCTCCGAAAAGCAGATGGCCCTTGGTCACCAGCCCTTCCCCAAGCTACAAGAGACATGTCCGGGCATGAGCTGGCAGTCAGGCGTTTGAATGGTATCACAACGGTCTTCCAACTTGGAGAGCAGCATAGGTTCGAACCTGAGTTGAGCAGTGAAGAAGCAGGAGCCGTAGCAGAGGTGGTGCGCAAGTACGGTCACCTCC
>JAUYEF010000344.1 GCA_030691635.1 Bacillota bacterium | reverse complement strand
CCTGCGCAAGCGCTGGAACACAGGCGTGTCCATTACCCGCTTCTCAGTAGGGGTTAGGAAGATGAAGCCGTGAACGGGGTCTCGAACCTCGGCACTTTCCATAGGCCCACCCCTATTGCTGCGTGGCAGATTCATCAACCTCATAGGTCAGTCACACATTGGCGGTACGGTGGCCCATTACCTGCCGGTTGAGATCCTGGATCTTGGGCAGGAGGCCTAGCTCTCAGCGCGGTACTAGAGACGAACGACCTAGGTGGGCTTCGAGATTGCATGCCTGTCCGCAAGGCCGAGTGCCGCCAAGAGCCGCTCCTCAGAAATCGGCACTTTGGCCTCCCGCATTGAAGCCGCGAGCTTCATCCTCCATTCTGCCTTCTCCCACGGGACATACTCAATCCCATCGGTGTCAGAGAGCCCTTCAACTCCCGCTTTCCTCAGAACCAGGACGTTGTCTCTCCCAAGATGGCTGAAGAAAAACCCCATCTCGAAAACCACGTTCTGCCTTGCCCGTGGAGACTTCGTTGAGGAATTCGTCGCACAGCAGAGGTCGTCTGGGCTCAAGAGAACCACGGCGAAACAGCAAGCACCGGCCTTCTTCTCGAGTTTCTCGATAAGGGTCTGAGACTTTGGAGCGCTCTCATTGAGGATTGTCGCTGTCAACCCTAGTTTCTCGATGAACCGGGCCACAGCTTCTTTCATGCCATCGTCGTGGCCGTGGACTATGAAGATGCCGGTGGCGGTTCGGGCAGTGATGGCTTCACCAACACCCTGCTCGAATGTGGTTGCCCGTGTCATTGATCCCGCATCTCCTCCCGGGCCTGGGCTAGTGCCCGAGCTGGCAGTCTGACTTGGGGAGAGCTCGTTCAGCATTAGCCTCAGATACGCCATTTTTCGTCCGAAAATCGCATCAAGAGGCCGTCTTTGGCTCGGATAGCACGGATCCCCGGTTTCATCACCAGCACATTCGAAGTCTTCGTGCAGCCAGGGCGCTTCGGGATATCTTGACTGGATCCAGACCTTCGTGTGATGAAGCAATGCGCGGGCCAGGTCTTCGGCGTGGGCTCTCCTTGTTGGGTCATGTGACCCCATGTCTTCTGTTAGATGACCAGCCTCTCGCAGAAAGGTGCGCAGCTCGTGCCCCAGTTCATCGCCTCCAGGTACCGGGGGTATTCTAGGTAGGGGAAGAACTCCGTGCACTGCCTGTCTCAAGACGCGATGGGTCTCTACCAGGGCGTGACCACCGGGAAGCAACAAGGTACTGAGCCTGCGGATAATGACCATGCGTTCCCTTTGGTCCGGAACCGTCATTGGGTGCACCGCGAGCTCAATGAAGGAAATGAATCTGCGTTTGCTCAGTTCCATCACTTTGAGAACACTGGTGAGAATCTCGTAAGCGGACAACACCGGTGAGGCAGGCCCATACGGTCTTCCTGCCACAAGCACATCCTTGAGAATCATGCCTTTGCGGTACTCACGATCCAAATCCCAGATTCTCTCCGAGAAGCCTACCATACCAAGCTGGCCATGAAATGCACGGCCCTGACCTATGCACTCTACCACATCACGCTTTGTCAGATCACTCAGTTCCATCCGGTCTCCCCCAGCTTCTCTGCGACTTCCCATCAGTTTGACTCCATCGGCCCCAACTCCTGCCATTGGCCTTCTTCGGTGGATGCACGCAGGCGCCAGCGAACCATCGTGGCTCAAGACCCCGCCTCGACCGGATTGGACCGCTAACAAGGAAACCCACACCTCCCGCATATCATCATGGAGCGGGAAGATGCGGACCTGCCTGAGTGGCTGCACGACCGCTCCGGACCACCTCCGCGTGACCCGTAGGGCTTAGCAGGTTCATGGTTGAACAACGTACAACAGGCCTTGTCAGATGAGACTCAAGCCATCAGAGGGAGAGATCAACCCTGAACATCCTCAACTCCGTCGGCAACACATCCATGGTCCGCCTCCGCAGGGTCGTGCCAACCAAGTGTGGGGACGTCCTTGTGAAACTGGAATGGGAGAACCCCACCGGCAGCATGAAGGACCGTATGGCGAACGCGGTCATCTCGGCCGCCGAAAACGACGGCCGCCTGAAGCCCGGGTACACCGTCGTGGAGTACACCGGTGGCAGCACGGGGGCGTCGCTCGCGCTGGTCTGCGCCGCCAAGGGCTACAGCATCAAGATTGTGAGCTCGGATGCGTTCAGCCAGGAGAAGCTGGACCAGATGGCGGCACTGGGGGTGGAGCTAACGCTCGTTCCGAGCGAGGGTGGGCGCACCACCAAGAAGCTGATCCTGGACATGATCGAGGCCGCCCGCGGGCTGAGCCAGGAGCCGCACACCTACTGGACCGACCAGCTCAACAACCATGACAGCATCGCGGGCTACTACGCCCTGGGCGAGGAGATCTGGAGCCAGACGAAGGGGGAGGTCGACGCTTTCGTTCACTGCGTCGGGACTGCGGCTTCGCTTCGCGGGGTCGCCACAGTCCTCAAGCGGCACAACCCGGGCATCCGCATCGTCGCCGTGGAGCCGGCTGAGTCCTCAGTCCTCCTCGGGGGCCAGCCGGGGCCGCACAAGATCGAAGGCGTTGGGATTGGCTACATTCCTCCGCTATGGGACCCAACTCTCGTGGACGAAATCCTGCCGGTCAAGACCGACGACGCCAAGGAAATGGCGCGGCGCTTGGCGCGCGAGGAGGGCGTATTTGCCGACACATCTTCAGGGGCAAACGTCGTCGCCGCGCTCCAGGTGGCGGAGCGGCTGGGGCCTGGAGCCAACGTTGTCACGCTTATGGCCGACTCGGGCCTGAAGTACCTCAACACGGATGTGTACAGGAGAAGATAGTGCGATCTCAGTCACGGCAGGGTTGGGCTGATAGCACCAGGCTATGTGCACCCACCTTTCCCAAGAGGCGGGCCAAACCGTCCAGGGAAAGACACACGCTGTCGTTCCCAGCCCCAACCCATTGCAGGAAACGTCTGGTCCCTCCCCGAACCCCCACGTGTTCCCCCGCGCACACTGGGCCCGCAAAGGAGGCTCCCCGATGCGCAGGCCTGTTGCCGCACCCCACGCAGCCCGTTTCCTGGCCGCGGCCGTGGCGGCCGCCCTTGTCGTGGCGCTCTGCTCGCTCCTTTCAGCCTGCGCTCCCGTACCGCACCTCACGACGGAGCAGAAGCTTGCGGACTTCGACTATCTGTTTGCCACGTTCAGGGACAACCATCCCTTCCTCTTCCTCAAGGCGCGCGTCGAGGGGTACGACTGGCTTGCCCATGAGGCGGAGTTTCGGGAGGCAATACGGCAGACCAAAGATAACGCCGAGTTTGCCAAGGCGATCTGGCGCATAGTCAGCTTGGTCGGCAATGCTCACACGGCGGTCGTTAATGGGGCCTATGTTTCGGCCGCCGCGGGTGCCTCCGGGCCGTGGTCGGATGCCGCGGCCCGGACCACGGTCAGGATTGCGGACTACTGGGATCGGCTTTCTTGGCCGTCGCAAGCCACCGCGATCGTCCATGCCATATACAGCGGTGGGGAGTACTACGTCTCCAAGTCGAGCATTGCGGGACTATCTGCCGGGGCGCGCCTGGTTGCGGTAGACGGTGTGCCCATCCACGACTACATCCCGTCACTCCGCGGGACAAGGTATTTGTCCTGGGACCCCCTCCGTCGCAGACTGTATGCCATGCGCCTATCGCTGTTCGCGGGACAGCAGGAGACGGTTTCCGCCGAGAATCGCGTCGGAGCTGTTGATACCTTCCCGGTCCAGGGCGAAAGACCCAGGGGATATACTTACTTCCCGGTGACTCCGGACGGAGCGGTTATCGTCACCAGGACGCTCGGCGCAGGGCAGGTGGGGTACGTTCATGTCCGCAGCATGACTAAAGACGAGGCCGACAAGGTCGCCCTGCGAGCGTTTTTCGAGCAGGTGAAGGACCTGCCCGCCCTGATTATCGATATCCGGGGCAACCCCGGCGGGTCCACCCCGGGCTGGAAGGAGCACATCGTGGGGCAACTCGCCGCTGAGCCTATTTCCGTGACCGTCGGCATGGCGCACAGGCCCGCCCAGCTCGCGCAATCCTGTGTGCGGACCATCTTTGGCGAGGGGCGCCCCTGGGTGTCTGCCGAAGACCTGGTCGGCCGCAATCCGCTCGCGAAGGCCAACCTCCCTCCGGAGCTGCTCACCGACGACTTCAGCGAAATCATGCTGTACGAACTGAAGGTCAGCCCTGCGCCGGACTCCGTGAGATATCAGGGTAAGATCTTCCTGCTGGTTGACGACGTAGTCTACTCCGCCGCCGAGCAGTTTGCGGTGTTCGCCAAGGCTTCGGGGTGGGCAACCGTGGTCGGCAGCTGCACCGGCG
>JAUYEF010000258.1 GCA_030691635.1 Bacillota bacterium | reverse complement strand
CTCTTAATGGGGCACGACTCCCGCGGCGCGGAGCACGAGACGATGAGGCTCACTTGAGCGTCCGTCAACCATCCAATTGCTGATCACACTACAGCTGGGAGTTGATCGCGCAAGACACTGGGTCTATATCAAAAACCTGAGAGGAGGGTCATACAAATTGATCAAAGGCGCTGTGTCCTTTACCTCGTTCCTGGTCGTTTTTGTGCTGGTGTACTATTACTACTCCAATCACGTCAAGAACGGCAAGCCCTTCAACATCCGTAAGATCCCGGGCCTCGACGCCATCACCGAGGCGATCGGCCGCTGCACCGAGATGGGCCGGCCGGTGCACTACACGTTCGGGACCGACGTTTTCGGCGCAAACCACCTTGCCTCGTTCGAGGTGCTTTCCTACACCGCCGCCATGTGCGCTCGCGTCGGGACGGATATCATCGCCACCACCGCAAAACCCGAAATCACCCCGATTGTGGAAGAGATTATCCGCGCGGCCTTCGTGAAGGAAGGCAAAGCCGACGCCTTCAAGCCCGATAACGTGCGCTTCATGAGCAGCGAGCAAACGGCCTACATCCAGGGCATCCACGGCATCTTCATGCGTGAGAGGCCCGCCGCGAACCTCATGCTTGGCGCTTTCCACGCAGAATCCCTGCAGCTTTCCGAAGTGGGCCAGCAGATTGGCGCCATCCAGATAGGCGGCACGGGACGTACGATCCAGATCCCCTTCTTTGTCGCCACATGCGACTATGTGCTCATAGGCGACGAGCTCTTTGCGGCGGGGGCCTACATCGGGCGGCAGCCGAGCCAGGTCGGGGCGCTTTTCGCGCAGGACTTCGGCAAGTGGATGTCCATCGCCCTGATCATCATCGGCTCGCTTTTCACGACTATGGGCAACAAGACCCTGACCGACCTGATGAAGAAGTGATAGGAGGTGCTAACTAGATGAAGTTCCTACGAGTCGACCTTCCGGTTTGGCTGGGATTTATCGGCGGCATGACGTTGCTGATCGCCATGTCGTTCACCTACAAACCGGCGCAAGAGCTCTCCAGGTGGTTCCTGGAGTGGACTGTCGTGTTCGCGTCCTTCGCCATGGCTCTCGGCTACGGGAACATGTTGCGCGTCCACCTGAACCGCGTCCGCTTCCATCGCGGGGCCTGGAAGTTCAGCTATGTCACGCTCTTCTGCATGATAAGCTACTTCCTGCTCGGCCTGGCAGTCACACCCCAGGGCGCGGAGCTGCGGTATGTGTTCACGAATGTGTACACGCCTCTCTCGGCGAGTGTGTTCTCTCTGAACGCTTTCTTCATCTGCACCGCCTGCTATCGCGCGTTCCGCATCCGTAACGTGCAGGCGGCGATCCTCCTCATCTCTGGCATCATCGTCATGCTCGGCAGGGTGGGCGTGGGGACCGCCATCTGGACAGGCTTCGCGGAATGGACCAGCTGGATCATGAACGTTCCCACCTCAGCCGGAATGCGTGCCGTGAATATCGGGGCCGCTCTCGGCGCCATCGGTGTCGGGTTCCGGATGATCCTCGGCCTGGAGCGCGGCCACCTGGGAGGTGCCGAGTAGATGAATAGGGACCTGGGAACGAAGCTCCAGAACGTCGACCGCCGGATCATCTACACGGTGCTTTTCATCGTGCTCGCCGTGCCGCTGCTGAAGCCGATAGGCCTCCCGATCAACATCACAAACGAGACGAAGGTCGCCTTCGACACGATCCAGGCGATCCCGTCTGGCAAGGCCGTACTCTTCACGTCAACGATCGGCCCGAGCAACGCCGCTGAGATACACCCGCAGGGCATCGCCGTGATGAGCCACCTGATAGGCAAGAAGGTCAAAGTGGTTTTTGCTCCGACCGGAGCCGAGGCCATTCAATACCAGTATATCTACGCGCAGATGTGCAAGGACGCGGGCTACAAAGAAGGAGAAGACTACATCATCCTCCCGTTCATGGCGGGTGAGGAGACTGTCTACGCCGCGATCGGCAAGGACATCAAGTCGCTCTACGCCAGCCAGCCGAAGAGCCCGCTGTGGGATTCCATCAAGGACGTCACCGACTTCGCGCTGATCATAGACTCCTCGGGCGGCCCGTCGCAGCGCTATGCGCTCGCGCACATCGGTGGTCCGCGCAAGGTCAAAATCGTGCCCCTCGTGGTGGGCGTGATTCTCACCACCATCCAGCCATACTTCAACGCGGGCCAGCTGTCAGGCATCGTGTCCGCTCTGAGCGGCGCGGCGGAGTATGAGACGCTCGTCAAGGCGCCAGGAAAGGGCCTGTCCGGCATGGACGCTCAGTCACTGGGCCACGTGTGGATCATCTTCCTGGTCGTAGTCGGCAACATAGCGTACTACATGACCAAGCAAGAGCAAACCAAGAAGGGAGGCGCATCTAGATGAAGGTGCTAGGAGTCTGGATAGCGGCCTTCTTCGTAATCGCGTCGTACAGCTTCCTGTACGGTGACAACCCGCTGTTCACATTCGCGGAGCACGTGTTCGCCGGCCTCGCGACGGCGAACGCCGCTTTGATGGGCTACAACTCGATAATCAGTCGAGCGTGGACCCCCTTGATGAAGGGCCAGGTGCTATGGCTGGGCGCCATCATCGGCGGGCTCATGCTATGGGGCAGGCTCCTCAAGAACACGCAGTGGATATCGCGCATCCCGCTGGGCTTCCTGATGGGCGTCACCGCCGCTCTTTCAGTAACCCGCAGCGTTGACGCTGAGTTCTGGAAGCAGGTCACGGCAACCATGAGCCTGAACTGGGCCAAGCCGAACGACGCACTCTACATTCTCTGCACCCTGTTTACCCTGACGTACTTCCTCTTCTGCTACAGGGAGAGGTCGCCTCAGGGAGGCGCGATTATGAAAGCCCGGGTCATCGGCCAGTACGTCATGATGATCACGTTCGGGGCGTCCCTCGGCTCGACCGTCATGGGCAGGCTCTCGCTGGTTATTGGCCAGCTCCAGTTCCTGCTAGGTGATTGGCTGAAGATCCTGAAGTAGTTGTCGGGTACCGGCTCATGCCACGCAGGCTCTAGCGTTCCATAATGCGACACGAGTGAGGAGGAAAAAGTCTTGGCCTTCGATCTACTAATCAAGAACGTCAGAGTGATGGACGGCACGGGCAATCCCTGGTACAAGGGGAGCATCGGCGTCAAGGACAAGAAGATCGCCGCGGTCGGAAACCTGCCGTGCTGCGCGGAAGCCTGCACCACAATCGATGGGAAGAACCTCATCGCCGCACCGGGGTTCATCGACATGCACACTCATTCGGAGTACCCGCTCCTGGTCGACGGGCATGCCCACAGCAAGATCCGGCAGGGCGTCACCACTGAGGTAACCAACAGCTGCGGTGGCTGGGGCGCGCCCATGGTGGGCTTCGCCCGCACCGCGGCACAGAAGACTGTGGACAAGTACGATCCCAACTTCGAGATCGACTGGGTGGACTTTGACGGCTATAACAGGCGCCTGGAGAAGCAGGGCACGGCGGTGAACGTCGTCAACTTCGTCGGCCACGGCGCCGTACGGGCCGCCGTCTTCGGGTTCGAGGACAGGCCTCCGACCAGCGATGAGCTCAAGCAGATGCTGCTTTACATCGAACAGGCGATGGAGCAGGGCTGCTTCGGCATCTCCACAGGGATCTACTACGCTCCGGGCAGCTACGCGACACTGGACGAAATCGCCGAGTGCTGCAAGGTGGTCGCGAAGTATAACGGTGTCCACTCAAGCCACATCCGCGACGAGTCCACGTACAACATCGGCTTCATCAACGCCGTTAAGGAAGTCATCGAGATCGGCCGCAAGTCCGGCGTCAGGAGCAACTTCTCGCACCTGAAGGGCATCGGCCCCTTCTCCGTCGGCAAGTCGCCAGAGGTGATCGGGCTGCTCGACCAGGCCCGAGAGGAAGGCATCGACGTGACCGCAGACCAGTACCCGTACACGGCGTCTGGCAGCGGCATTACCGGTGCGCTGCTCCCGCGGTGGGCTCAGGTGGGTGGCCGTGACGGTACGCTGGCACGGCTCAAGGACCCGGAGACCCGCGCGCGGATGAAGAAGGGCATCGAGGAGAACTATGTCCGGCGAGGCGGGCCCGAGAAGCTGATGGTGGCGCTCTGCGAGCACCATCCGGAGTACGAGGGCAAAAGCATGAAGGAAGTCTCCGACATCATGGGCATGGACCCGGCCGAGACCGCGCTGACCCTCCTGGCCGACGACGAGGTGTCCTTCGTCTCTCACGGGCAGGACGAGAACGACCTGATCAACTACATGAAGTGGTACGGCATCTGCGTTGGGTCCGACGGCTCGTCGCTCGCGGTGGACGGCCCGCTCGGTGAGGGCTGGCCGCACCCGCGGAACTTCGGCACATTCCCGCGCGTGCTTGCCCGCTACGTGCGAGAGAAGAAGATCCTGACCCTGCAGGATGCTGTGCGGAGGATGACTTCCGCCCCGGCGCAGCGACTCCGCATCAAGGACCGGGGTCTCTTGCGCGAAGGGTTCTGGGCAGACATCACCCTGTTCGACCCCGATACCGTCGAGGACAAGGCGACCTTCCGGGAACCGAAGCAGTACCCGGTCGGCATCCCGTACGTGATAGTCAACGGCGAGATCGTCATCGACAACGGCTGCCACACCGGGAAGATGCCGGGGAGGGTGCTGAGGAGGTAGGGGGTAGGCGGGCGATAGTCTAGTGATAGTCTGGCCCCCTGAGCCGGTCTCCATGGGCTGGCCTCCTGGGCTGGGCTAGAGTGGTCCGAGGCCGACCTCAGGCTGGGCGGTCGCGTCGCGCGTGAACACTGGTGAAAAGGGGCTGTCCCAAAAGCATTAGTTGGG
>JAUYEF010000150.1 GCA_030691635.1 Bacillota bacterium | reverse complement strand
CTTGTTCAAGCTGTGAAACGTGCTTGGCCAGCCTGTATTCCTCGGTTCGCTTTTCGGCAAGCGCGCTCTGGAGACCGTTGATCTCCTGAGTGAGCTGCGCCACCGAGGCCTCGTAGCCGGATCTCAGGGCAGACTTCTCAGCCAGCGCGATGGTCTTGTCCCTCTGCTGCTGAACGAGAGATTGCCAGAGGGGATTCAGCGCCTGCTCGCTGGAACCGGAGCCGGTCTCGAGTATCACGAACTTGGGAGTGCTCGCGAGTTCCGAGCTGAGGACTGATATCCCTGCAGCCAGCGCGTCTATCTCGGCCCTCAGGGGTGATGGCCTGCTTTGGGAACAACATCGTTAGAAAGTTCGGGTACGCGGTAAAGGCATACGCAAAATACGAAACGGAAAGAGTTATGGCCCATCCAGAGACACCACGACGGCCCGGTGCCTCCACTCAAGCCCACCACGATGGGCGACAAGCCTTTCGACGAGGGTCCACCCGATCTCCAGCAGTACCGCTGCCCCAAACCCAGCGATCAGCCATAGCAGCCCCGTCTGAGTCTTCTGTGACCCCACTGCCTGCATAAAGCCCCTAAGGACGAGGAACGCGCAAGACAGCGACCCGGTGCTGGAGTATAGCGATTTCCACCTTGAGCTGAGGGGGAGCACCAGCATCAGTGCGATCGACATCACGGGAAACAAGACTCAGGTGCCTCTGGAGTAGGTCGTGACTATGGAAAGAGTGGTCAGGTAGTTGAGCGCTGCGATAGCCACCGAGACAAGTCCCGGGCGACTCGCCACCAGGGCATTGCCGGTGGCGAACACCGCCAGAAGGTATCCCCCCAGGGCGTTGCGGTACCCAAACGTGGACTGCAAGGATCCTGAGCTCATCACGCCGGGGAACCGTCCCAGTCCGAGCGCGCCCAAAAGCCCGATAGCCTCCACTCCTGCGGCAGAAACCAGGAGCGTATACGCCATCCACCGGGGCCTCGACGGGGATGCGAGCCTTGCCGCGATGAACAGGACAGCGAAGTAGTTCAGGTACTTCAAGGATTCCGCAAGGGCTTGATGCCTGTCCACAGCGAACAGGAACGAAAGCCCATACAGGGCCGGCAACGCAAGTGCCGCCCACGTCTCACGGCTCCAGCGCCTGCCACCTTTGCGCAGTAGTTCGTCGAGGGCGACTATGGCCAGAAGACAGCCGAAAGCTACCTGGAATGGTAGGGCGTCGGACGGGAAGAACAAACCTCCAGGGTAGGGTGCCAGAAACTATAGGAGCAAGAACAAGGGGAAAGCGACCCGGCCCAGATCAAGGAACAACATACTCTTTGGCTGACTTTTTCCGCCACTCATCATATGGTCAGTTCACTCGTCATGGTGAAATTGGGGTTATCGAGAGGAAGGGGCCGCAGAAGCCGCGGCCCCCGCATCTGGTCGAAATCCGCTGATCTACTGCATGTACCCAGAGGCTTTTAGCAACCGTCTGAGCATCACTACCGATTCCGCACGGGTCGATTCGGCAGCAGGTTGGAACGTCGTGATTGTCCTGCCGTCGTCAATAGGTGATTTGACAATTCGACCTGTGTTATGGCACATTACTCCATGACATTGCTGGTGGTTTTCGCAAAAACATAACGGCGGAGGCTCTGTGCCTCCGCCGTGCTGTCCTACCCGTGGTGCCTGGTTTAGCCTAGTCGCCCGCCCCGTTGGCCCTGACCTGCTTCAGGGCATCCTGCGCGATGACGAGTTCTTCATTGGTGGGGATCGTGTAGACCTTCACCTTCGACCCCACCTTGGTAAGCTCTCGTTCTTTCCCTTTGAGGCCTTCGTTTGCCCCGTAATCGAAGTCCACACCGAGATATGTCAAGGACTTGCAGACCTGTTCGCGCACGTAGGGTGAGTTTTCGCCGACTCCGGCCGTGAACACGATCGCGTCCACCCCGTTCATCGCCGCGGCATATGCGCCGATGTACTTGATGATCTTGTAGCAGTAGACGTCGAGCGTGGTCTGTGCCTGTGCGTTGCCCTGCTCAGCCGCCGCCTCCACATCACGCATGTCGTGGCTCATCTGTGCGAGGCCGCGCACACCGCTCTCTTTGTTCAGGAGGTCGTCAACCTGCTCAGGGGAGAGGTTTTCCTTCCTCATCAGGAAGGTCACTATCGCGGGGTCAATATCGCCGCACCTTGTGCCCATGACAAGGCCCTCAAGAGGCGTAAAGCCCATCGAAGTGTCCACGGACTTTCCGCCCGCGACCGCGGTCAGGCTTGCGCCGTTCCCCAGATGGCATGTGATTATCTTGGTCGCTTCGATCGGCTTCCCCAGGAGTTCGGCCGCCCTTTTCGAGACCCAGTAGTGTGACGTGCCGTGGAACCCGTACCGTCGCATGCCATACTTCTTGTAGAGACCGATCGGCAGACCGTAGAGGAACGCATGCGCGGGCATGGTCTGGTGGAACGCCGTGTCGAATGTGCCCGCCTGCGGCGTGCCCGGCATGGCCTCCTCGGCGGCCGCGATACCGGTGATATTGGCGGGGTTATGAAGAGGAGCCAGGTCGATGCAGTCTTTCAGCGCCTGCTTCGTTTCCTTGTTGATCATCACCGAACCGCTGAACCTCTCGCCGGCGTGCACGACGCGATGGCCCACAGCGGTGATGTCACTGACGTTTTCGATGACGCCCATCTCGGGATCGGTAAGTAGCGCAAGAACTTCCCCCACTGCGATCTTGTGCGTGGCGACCGGTTTTGTCGTCCTGAATGTCGGGCTGCCGGTCTTGTCATGCGTTATCCTGGCCTCGTCTGTGCCCACACGCTCCACTATGCCTTTGGCCATCGTGGTCTCGCTCGACATATCCAGCACTTGGTATTTCACAGAGGAGCTCCCGCAATTGAGGACAAGAACGATGGGATGCTTATTCATTGTACATAACCGCCCTCCCTTAGTGCTGAAAGAGCCGGCGCTTTGTCCTCCGGACTGACCAGTATGACCGGCCCTACGCACCCCATTCCTGTCCTGGCGAAGATGCCCCTCTGTGTCAGGGCTTCGCAAGCATCCTCCAGTTCGAGGATGTCGATTCCAGGTATTTCTTCGGTCAACACCTTCGCCGCTCGGGGAATTCTCGTGGCGCCGGCCGTATCCAAGGTCCTGACTGCCCCCTCTCCGGCAGTCCGTGGACACGAGTCTCGTGCCTCGTTGAACCCTGAAAAACCAGCTCTGATTGCTGATTCGATTTCTGTTGCTGCTACTCCTACCAGATTTCCCTGAGCGGCCTGTCCTGCAAGCTTTATCGCATTTGCGACAACCGGGGCGCCCGAGGCGCGCGAGACAATGCAGATGATCTTATCAAATCCTGGCCCGACGCCCGGGCCGTACCCAAAACCGGTCGTCTCGTAATCGCCGCCGCTGGTGAAGGCGGAAAGCACTTTGACCAGCACGTTACCAGTGAGGCTATCCACGACCATGACGTCCGCGGAGCCCGCGACCAGGTCGTTGCCACGCATCAAGACACCACCGCCGGCTCTCTTGGACTCGGCGAAAGCCAAGGCGTAGCCGGCGTGCGCCAAGCCGCGCAGGACCTTCTCTGCCTGGCGTGCCCCGTCCAGGTTCAGCAGTCCGATGGTCGGGTCTCTCACGCCGCAGGCCTTCGCGACAGCCACCCCATAGACCGCGTTCTTGACCAGGGCGGTGACCCGGTCGGTGCTTGCGGTCCCGGTGGTCGTGGCGATGAATGCGGGCCGGCCTCTTGCAGGTGTCAACACTCTGCCGACAGTCGCAACTCCGACAGGGAACGAGTAGTGCATCGTGACGGCCGCAATGGCGCGTTTCTCTCCGAGCAGGTGTTCCATGATGTCGTGTGCCTGTCGCTCATCTTCGCAGAAGACGCGCGGGATGCTGGAACGCGACTGGGGCCCTACTACCTCGGGCCCGACAAGCAGCACTCGTATGCCCTCGGCGACAGCCTGCTCAGCGCCCCGGACGAGTTCGGCGGTCCCCAGCTCACTGCCGGCGGTCGTCAGGACCACCGGGAGGTCGCCATCCTGCCTGGGCGCTTCGATCTTGCCGGCGAGTTCTTCGAAAATGCGGGCCACCCGTCTAGTGTACTCGTTGTTCACCCCCCGGCACCTCCACACCCCTGAGCATCTGGGCGGCCACGCCTCGCAGCGCCTGTGCGACCATCCGCCTTATCTGCCGGTCGTCGGCGACATCCAGATCTCCAGGCAGCGCGACAGGCTTTTCCAGGCCCGGGTTCTGCTCGATGACAAAGGACACACCGTCGAACTGGTTGGTCATCCGGCCCAGGAACAGGCTGCCCTTGCCGATTATCATCACTCGGTGGAGCCTGCCCTGCAGGAGCATATCCCTGGCCGGTCCGATGAACGGCACACCGGACGGCACATGCCCTTGTGTTGGAGCATAGCCGGGCACGCCGTGCTCCGCCACGAACTTGTCCAGGCCGCTACGCTCGATCTCACCTTTCTTGACCGCGAGAGCAGCTATCATCTTGTAGTTGGCTTTCGGGACGTCACCCGCGCCCGCCGGCTCGGTTATCTCGGGGTTCTGCATCTCCGGGGCAAACTTGTCGATATCCGCGATGCGAAGCCCCGCCTTCGCGAGCGGCTCTCCAACTATCGCCTGCATCACCGCCTGCGGCGCGGCGCCGGAACCGATCGTGTGCCTGCCGATGATGTCTGTCCTGAGCACCGGGTTGCGGCCGTCGTTCTCTCCGACCCAGACCGCGAACATCCCGAGCATGTCTTCAAGAACGGGCATTCCTTTCTTGACGTGGTCTCGTGAGTTCAGA
>JAUYEF010000419.1 GCA_030691635.1 Bacillota bacterium | reverse complement strand
CCCCCAGCCGGCCCTGACGGGCCCGGCCGGGCACCCGGCCGGGCCCTCGACCACGCGCTTGACGAGGCGCTACGGAGCATTGCCGTACCAGACCTCGAGCCTGTGGATGTGCAGGGGATCGTGGCGCAGCCTCGGCTGCCTGCGTACCTGCTACCCGCCTGGGTCTGGGTGACTGCCGTCCTGGTGAGCCTGCTGCTTGTGGCCCATCTTGTGGGACTGGACCTGCGGTGGGGGCTCCGGGTGACGGTGCATGCCATGTGGATTCTCTTAGCAGGGCTTCTGCGCGAAGGGCCATACGGACTCAGTGGAGCGGTTGAGCGGGCCCTGTGGCTTTCGGGCCTGGCGCTGGCAGGATGCGGCCTGGCCGGAGTGGTTGTCGCGACTATCGTGGACCGCGTCGAACCTCAGAGATTGAGAGGGAGATCAAGATGAACAGGTGGGTTAAGGTCCTGCTCGGCATATTCCTGGTGGGCGTCGTGGTGGTGGGTGCCCTGATTGGCGTCACCTATTGGCGCAGGAACGTCTACGTTCCTGAAGGCTGGACGAAGATCCGTCACGGCCAGACGGTCGCCGCCGTCGACCAGGAGCTGGGAGTGATTGTCGAAGGAAGGGTGACCGGGGGGATACGGGCTCCCAGGGCCCAGGTCCTTGGGGGCGAGGTGGCTGGCGGGGTCAAGTCCACCGGGGAAGTGGTGATAGGCCCCTTCGCGCGCGTGAAAGGTGACGTCGAAGGGTCGGTCGTTCGGGTCCAGGGGGCGGCGCAGGTCTACGGGGACATTCGCGCGGCGCAGTTCTTCATGGGCACAGGCATCAGCGGAGTAGCCAGCCGTTACATCTCCATCTACAAAGGCGAAGGGCTACCGCCGCTCCCGCTGGAGCGCTTCTCGCTGCCGGGTATGCTGCCCACGATCTACGGCGACGTGACTGCCGAAATCGGCACAGTGGACGGTATGGTGGCAGGCGACGTAACGCTCCAACGCGGGCTCATCACAGCGCGTAGCGTGATCAGCGGCAGCATCGCAGAATCAGGCAACGTCATCCGCGAGAAGCCCACCCCGGCGCAGGGGGTGGCTTCGCCGGCGCCAGCGACCCAGATGCCCAAGCCGCAGCAGCCGGGCGGCAGGATCTGGGTTGAAGGCGACAAGGGCATAGTGCGCTTCCCGGCGTCGGGACTACCTGCGCTGCCACAGTTGCCCGATCTCCCGGGCGTGCCGCGTGTCATCACTCGAGCGGCGTCTGCCCATCGCGGGTTCCCCATGCTGCTCTTGCCCGTGCTGTGGCTGCCGATGACACTCGGGGCGATAGCGCTGGGAGGCGTCGCCCAGGTATTCGCGGGCAAGCAGATGAACGCGATCTGGGAAAGGGTGACCGCGTACCCGTTGCGGTCGATCTGGCAAGGTGTGCTTGCTTTCCTCGTCACCGCTATCGCGCTGGTGCTGCTTGCGGTCACGATCATCGGTATCCCGCTCGCAATAGCCCTTGCATCGGCCTGCCTGCTCGTCTATGTGATCGGCTATGCGTCGGTGGGGTGGGGCATCGGCAGGCGCCTGCTGCAGACCGGGAAGTACCACCCAGTGATCGAACTCTCGGCAGGGGTGATCGTGCTCAGCCTGTTGCTGCTGCTGCCAGTGGTGGGGTGGTTCGGCCTTGGCCTTCTTGCGGCGATGGGATATGGCGCCATTGTCTTCCTATATATCCCAAGCATCATGGGGAGGAAGGCTGTGGCCTGAGTCGTTAACGGTTGCATGGCCCGCCGGTCCCGGCTCTGAGCCGGGGCCGGCTTCTCATGTGGCCAGGCGATGCCCGGGATTTGCTGCGCTGGCAGGAGAGGGGCCACCGGCCGGAAGGAAGGCGAGCACACTGCTAGAATCGTGTGCACTGTGCGGAAGCGCCTCTTGATAAGGGCGTCCTAGGAAGGAAGAGGATCCTGCTGTTGACAGGCGGACCATGCACATCAAAGCTCTGGGTATGCCTGATAGTCCTCGTCAGTCTGGTGACCTTTGGGGTCGGCTGCGTTCTCATTCCTGCTACGGACGGCATGGATTTCCGCGTCTTCTATATAGCGGGCCTGACCAGGGAGAGGTTGTACGACGAAGCCTACGTGACTACCGTGAGGCAGCAGCTGTGGGGTGAATCCGGGTATCTCCCATACCTCAACCCGCCTTTCTATGCGCTCTTGATGGCACCGTTCGCGCAGCTCCGGTTTGACACAGCGCTCTCTGCATGGCGTGTTGTTGGGTTGCTGGCGGCGCTCGCATCCTTCTTTCTCATGGGCCGGATGACACATGCTGACCGGTGGCCGGCATACTGGCTGGTCGCCATTCTGTCCATCTCTTCAATCTGGACGATGGCTCTGGGCCAGAACAGCTACCTCCTGCTGTTCATAGTCGCCTCCGGAGTCTACCTGCTGGACAAGCACCAGGACACCGCGGGCGGGATGGCACTCTCGTTTCTCTTGATCAAGCCCCACGTCGCTGTGCTGGTTCCGGTCGCGCTGGCCGCGATGCGCAAGTGGCAGGCGGTGAAGGGATGGGTGCTTGGGGCGCTCGGGCTGTATGTCCTGTCGGCGGTTGTCTCTGGCTTCGCCTGGCCGCTAGAGTATATGCGCCTGATCACCGCTCCTGAATGTTTCGGTATGCTCGTCAGCGAGCCGATGCGCTCGCTCACGGGCTTGCTTATCCGGCTCGCCGGGAGCAACATAAACCCTATGGTTCTCGGCATCGCCATGACGGGTCTTGCCACACTGGTCATCCTCGGGGCGTCGCGCTTTCAGATTCGTGACGAGCGGTTGAGACTGCATAGCATGACTGCGCTCGCCATAGCGCTCAGCACAATCCCGACACCATACATGCTCGTATACGACCTCCTGCTGCTGGCATGGCCTTGTATGGTAGTGCTTTCCTGGGCGCGGCAGGGGCATCCTGCCCAGTCGCAGGTCGTCCCAGCGATAGCTATACTGCTTGTGCTGAGTTTCGTCAGTTGCCTGTCGTCCATCGAGTGGCAGCCCGTTGTGTTCGTGATGGTCTGGATCGCAGTGCAACTGTGGCAAGGGCTCAACTCGGCCACGCGTTCACGCGTAGCGATGTGAGTCTGCCTGGACCATTCGGGAAAACTAGTGCCGCTGACCGATTCTTGCTGGGGGTGCGCACTTGAAGCCGAAGGTCTTTGTCACCAGGAAAATCCCGTCGCAGGCCGTGGCCATGCTGGAGCCGGACTTCGCCGTC
>JAUYEF010000386.1 GCA_030691635.1 Bacillota bacterium | reverse complement strand
GGTCGCTCCAGGAGATCGTCTACAGTAGTGATCAGGTGCTTAAAATGTTTATTGACAAATAATGAATTCGCTGGGTAACCAGCTTTTTCCTTTATATCCGGAATCCCCGTCCTGAACTCAAGCCATCAGGCCTGCAACATGATTGTCACAGAGACTAAAGGCACCCTCCTCGATAGCCCGTTCTTCGCAGCGACCTGGTGCCAGCGTGCGTTTGGCCCGTATCTCCCATATTCTATTCCAGGTCGTCAATAAATTGGATGGTTCGCCAGCAATAACCACTATACCTGCAGGTCAAGACAGCCCTCGGCAAGAAAATCTATCCTTCGGAAACCCCTGCCGCGGGTGGTCACATTTAGAAGAAAACCGCCGGCAGGGGTCGAATCATGTGCTATCGATGCCTGTGTCCTGGAGGGTTGGGAGCTTGAGCAACAGGACGGACTTGCTGGTTGGAGCATCCGTTGGAGTGGCTGCCGGAAGCGTTCTCAGCAAGGTGCTGGGGTTTGTGCGTGAAATCGTGATTGCGGCACGCTTCGGAGCCGGCGCAGATGTGGATGCCTATGTGGTGGCCAGCACAGTTCCCTCAGTCTTGTTTGGCGCCGTGGGCGCCGCGCTCGGCACTGTGATTGTGCCGACGTTCACCCGTAAGCGAGTGTCCACTGGGAGCGCCGAGGCCTTCCACACTGCGGCGGCCATCTGGAATGCCGTCGGCGTGGGCGCCCTCGTCGCGGTGGCGGCCGGGGAGCTGCTCATGCCGTGGATCATCCGCCTGCTTGCCCCGGGGTTTGCCGCGTCCTCCTGGGAACAGGCAACATTCCTCGGCCGAATAATCATGCCCATGGCGCTATTCAGCACACTCGGGCTGCTGCTGAAGGGACTGCTCAACTCGCTTCAGGTATTTGCGTTGCCCGCGCTTGCTGACCCGCTTCAGAACGTCATCGTAATCCTCTCGGTGCTGCTCTTGGGCCACAAGATCGGGATAAGCGGCCTGGCGATCGGTACTGTGCTTGGCGCGACTGCCCCAGTCTGGTTGCTCATGCCCTCTCTGATGCACCGGGGATTCCGGCCAGCTCTTAACACACGAGTCAACACACCGGAGCTCCGTGAGACTCTGCTGCTCGCTCTCCCCATGATTGCGTCCAGCGGTATCGGAACTATAGGGGTGTTTGTCGAGAGGGGTCTCGCGTCAGGCTTACAAGAAGGCAGCCTGGCTGCCATCAACTACGCAAACCGGCTGTACGCCCTACCGGCTGTACTTCTTGGAGTCACGCTGAGCACGGTGCTCTTTCCAACCCTGGCCGAGTTCGCGGCTTCGCGCCAGTTCGATAGGATGGTGGCAGCCCTCAAGCGCGGGCTTGCTGCCGGATCTCTCGTGCTCTTCCCTGTGGCCGCAGGCATGCTCGTGCTGGCAGAGCCGCTCACACGGCTTACGTATGAACGAGGCGCCTTCGGAGCGGAGGCCACCGCGCTCACAACAGGAATTCTGTGCATGTACGTCACCGGCATGCCGGCGTTCGCCTGGCGCGACGTGACTGCCCGCGCCTTCTACGCTACCGGGAACACGACGACGCCACTGGTAGGGAGCGTTATGGTCGTGGGTGTGAATGTCGTGCTGAACCTGGTGCTGGTGCGCATCCTTGGGGCACGCGGCCTCGCGCTGTCCGCTGCAATTTCGACCTGGGCCGGCGCGCTGGGTCTCTTCTGGCTGTGGGGCCGGAACCGGGACAGGGGGCGCGTCGCGCTGGTGGACCGCAGGTTCCTTGTAGAGATCGGCAAGGTCATTTTCGCCACGGCCGTCATGTCCGGAGTAGTGTGGCTCTTCTGGAGGCTTGTTGCGACTCCTGCGCTGGCTGCTGGTACGGTAGGTTCATCCCGCACTTCCCTGCGCGCGACATTCGCGGTGCTCATATGGTTCGTGGGAGCAGTGGCCGCTGGCGCCATATCCTATGCCGCACTTGCTTACGCTCTGAGGATATCCGAACTGAAGCTGCTCAGTGATGCAGTGCGAAGAGGCTTGAGCAGGATGATTGCACGACTGGCACCAGAGCGCCGCGCCTAGATAACCCCGCTGGTACCGCCCGGCACCGGCCGGACGCCATTGACCCCGGGAGACTTCCTTCCCGTTCACCTCAACCGGGATCGGCTCTTCCGCCAGAGCAGACTGAACGCACGCGGTGGTAAGCACGACTGCCAGGAATGGCGACAACGCATCCCGCCGCATGCGTGAACCGCGTCCTTCTCAACACCTTCCTTGATACATCGTCACGAACAGCGCTTCTTGAGATGGCATCTACGGGGTCTTTGGGCACAGCGCCGGCGCATCATAGGATGTGCCCAGGACAGGCGCAATCGCTGACTGCGGGGTCGCAACGCAGGCGAAAGCAAGGGAGTGGGGCAAAGTGGGTCACTCGTGGTATTCGAGGGAAATCCAACAGCTCATAGCTCAGGAAGAGTCGCGTCACTTGGAGAAACTCCAGCATGATGCCGTGGAGCGGGCGCGGAGGATCGCCATGCCCCCGGCAGCTCGACGGCAAGGTTTCAGAAGCAGGGTGTCCATCTAACACGGTTCGGAGGGTATAGCACACTCTGAAGTGGATCCTGTCATCAAGACTTGTTGAAGACGAAGCGGCCCGACCCGGCGAAGCGGAGCATCTGCCTTGGGGGGGCATCGCCTGGTCCTGGAGGACTGCAGCACGTGGACGCGGAAGATATGTTTGCAGGATATTGGACGCATCCAGGTGACCCTATCGACGAGCGAAGGCATAAGGCGGAGAAATGTGCCGGAATCCTGGTGCCGGATTGATGGTCTACTCGTTGGGCGCCTGCGCAGCGGCAGGCTCCCCGACGTCGAGGTCAAAAACCCGGCCCGCTTCGCCAGCGCGGAACGATGGTCCCTGAAGGGGAGGTCAAGGTCATGAGGACGCCAAGGGTAGGGCGAAGGGACTTGGCAGATCAAGGTCCTGATGGAGCAAAACTGGCGGTCTACCAGTTCAAGGTCACTCTGGGAGGCATTGACCCGCCTATCTGGAGACGGTTCCAGGTGACCAATGATATCACGCTGCACGGGCTGCACCTTGTTCTGCAGGAAGTGATGGGGTGGTCCAATGACCATCTCTACGAGTTTGTGGTCCGTAAGGTGAGGTACGGGGAGCCTGATCCCGAATACGGGTCTACTTCGAAGAACGCCCGCACGGTCAGGCTATGGCAAGTCCTGTCGCAGCCCAGGACAAAGGTCTTCTATCAGTACGACTTTGGGGATTGCTGGGAACACGGAGCGGTGCTGGAGAAGGTGCTCCCCCCTTGTGACGGAGCCGATTACCCCATGTGCTTGGAAGGCGCTCGGGCGTGCCCGCCAGAGGACTGTGGCGGAGTCTATGGCTACGAGCGGCTTCAGGCAATCCTCAAGGACCCGGAAAACAGCGAATATGAGGAGATGAAGGACTGGGTAGGCGGCGAACTTGACCCGGAGGCCTTCGACCTGGAAGCCGTCAACTGGGAGCTGAAGCTCTTGAGACGGGAGTAGTCCGGCGCCTCAGTGTCGGCCAGAGAAGCCCTGCGACGTTGGGAGGCCGCCGGCAAGATCCGGGTTGAACATGCTCTCTCGGATTACCGGCGCGCGCTTGTCTGCCCGGTCTCCGGCGCAGGGCCTGACTTGGGCGTGTGTTCCTCTTCGGTGCGGTCCCCGGCCCCGGGGAGTCCGCATTGTCTTAGGAGGGCGCGGGCCTCCTTCTCTCCTTCCTCCGTCAGCCACACGGACTTGGCCCTGTGGCTGCCTGTTATCAGGCCTCCTCCTGGAGCTGGTCGAGTACATGGAACGGGTAAGTCTTCCAGCTCCTTCTCCGCCCTCCTGCCGGACTCTTCTCAAGCCAGGACGTGAGGTAGAGAAGGATAAGCGTCAGGTCGCGGGTAGTGTCCACAGCAAGGCTCCTTCCCTTTGGCCTGGATCTGCTCATAATGAACGAGGCCGGCCCCGCACTCGCGGTGTCATCGGTTACACTGGACGTGCCTGCGTACCAGCGCAGATCTACAAGCGAAGGGGGCCGGCAACATGGATAGTATCACCAGCATCGATCCAGAGACCGTGGGTAAGGCGATCCAGGCGTACGTGAGGGCCGGTCGCAGGGATACAGATAGCCTCATGCAATACGCCAGAAGGTTCCGGATCCATAGGAAGGTCCGCGATTTGATTGGAGTGTGGCTCTAGTGCCGGACATCGCCCAGTCGGTGCTGGACAGGCTCAGGAGGAAGGTAGGCGGTATAGACCTTGTCCTTGTACTTCCGCTTGATCTCGGCAATGTGGACTGAGCGGCG
Source organism: Bacillota bacterium (assembly GCA_030691635.1). Taxonomy (GTDB): domain Bacteria; phylum Bacillota; class Sulfobacillia; order JAUYEF01; family JAUYEF01; genus JAUYEF01. Next base: position 2,190 of record JAUYEF010000386.1, on the reverse strand, counting down.
TTTCTTGTCCATGTCTGTACACTACCACGTATCACGGACTTGTGCCAGGCACAAACTGGTAGTTTACTGTCTATGCTTTTCCCACGAAAGTGGTAATGACGGCCATCCAGCCCGACGCGGACTCTCTCTGCGCTGGCGGGAAGCTAGAATGTTCGCGCCTACACCGTAGACTGTGTTAGACTATAGTAGGAAACTCCGAAAGTAAGGAAGGTGTCTCCCGTGGAAGGCGCGAGGAAACCCAAATGGGACGTGAAGGTTACATCCAAAGGGCAGATCACCCTGCCGAAGGAAGTCCGCGAAGTGATGATGGTTCGCGAAGGCGATCACCTCGAGGCTGCTATCACGGACGATTCGCTAGTGCTCAGGCGAAGAGATGAGGTCCCCGATAGCGAAAAGATACGGGCACACGCGATGCGTAACCTCAGGAATATGGGGATCGACCCGGAGAAGCCCCACCCTGAGCTCAGCGCCTCTAACGTAAGAAAGAAGATGCCAGCACTGTCCGTCAACCTCTCCGAGCGGATCCGTGCCCAGAGAGAAGGCAGAGAGGAGCTGTGAGCCGTGACGACGTACTTGGTTGACACGAGTGCTCTGTTCAAGCTTTATCTGCCTGAGCGCGGCTCAGAGCGAATGGAGTCCCTATTCTTCGAGAACGCTGAGGTATTGATTTCGACTCTCACTATGGTCGAGTTCCTGTCCAATCTTCAGAGGCTCCATCTCCTGGACAAGGGCCTCGACGATAACCAGTTTAGCGAAGTATGGTCGGCCTTCTCATTGGATCTTGCCACAGGCAGGATCCAGGCTCTGGGTGTTTCATCCGAGGTAATCGACGAGGCCATCCAGCTTCTTTTGACCAGGTACGTGACGCCTGTGGATGCTCTGCAGGTAGCTGCAGCGAAGTCCCTAGGGGCAGAGGCCACAGTAGTTTCGTCGGACCGGAAACTCAACCAGCTGGTGACCACGCTGGGGTTGCGGTTTCTGGATCCGTCTCAGGAAGACGCCCGCTGAACCCACGGCCTTGCATGTGATTGTCCCATGTCCGCGAATCCAGCCTGGGTGGCGACCTTGCTTTGGCTTTCCAGAGTGTATACTCCCCGAGTCGCCACGCCACAGGGACCGCTATTCCTTGGAGAGTGTGCGATCGCAATGGGGTCGAGGATAGGAAAGACCGCCGCATGACGTTGTTGTGCGGCTGACCTGCTGTCCACAATGCATTCCCCTGATGATGAGTGGGAGAGTGCCACCTGTCTAGGGCGGCCCAAAGGCTGGAGCGCAGGTTCCCTGACCAGGTAATGACATACTACATGAAGGGGTTGTCTCGCCTTGGTCAAGCTGGCTCCCGTTCTTTCTACAGCCGGTTGGCAAAGAGGGTCTTGAGAGTGCGGCACATGTGGCTGGATATGTGCAAGACGCCCGGAAAATGGGATGCGTTCACCAGCCGGTCCATCCGAGCGTCATCCTCTAAACGAACCATGGCTGGGCCGGGTCTGGGCCGCAGGGGAACCCGAAACTCGTGCATCTCCCGCGCTCGCGACCTGCGCGGCAGCGGTGGCCCCGGCAGCGGTAGCCTCTTTGGAAGTCCCCTCCCAGGGGTGATACGTGGGGATAGCGTCTTGCAGCATTTCCCGGATGAGGCTCGGTTGGATCACATCTCCCTTGAAGCAGGCGCGGTCGAGGGATACCAGGTACCGGGTCAACGACCCTGCGTTCGGCCTGCCGTTCTTTGCGACGTATATCGTCGGGTGGGCCGTCCTGTCAGACTCTTCGTTGTCGGAGAAGATCTCCTCGAACAGCTTCTCCCCCTGCCTCAGGCCAGCGGAGGCCCCCCTTGAGCTCCTTCACCACGAGCGCCCCCGCATCGCCGGCTCCGACGACCAGCACCCTCTTCCTCCCCGGACGCAAGCGCGCTGGTAGGGCCCGCAGCCGGTTCAGCGCAACCCTGCCCGCCACGCGGATGCCCCCCGCAAAGAGAAAGGCCAGGGCATGAATAGGTGTGCAGAGTAGGGACTTGACGGGGCATATAATACCAAGTATACTAAAGCCATGAAACTATCGGCCTGGGCAAAGCAACAAGGAATTGACTACAAGACGGCTTACCGGTGGTTCCGCGCCGGCATTCTTCCTGTGCCGTCCCAGCAACTGTCGACAGGGACCATCCTGGTGGACGTAGCAGCAACGAACGAACCCGTC
>JAUYEF010000345.1 GCA_030691635.1 Bacillota bacterium | reverse complement strand
GGGCGGTTGGGGCCTCCGACATAGACGGGTACCGTGCCTTTGTGGAGGACTACATACCGGAGCAGATGCGACCGGACTACCTGTCAGCATTGGACAATGAGCTTCGCCCGAGCCTCCTGCCTGCGTATGACCGGGTGCTCGCAGCAGCAGATGGCCACGTGTGGGCCCAGGTTTACGAATCAGACCTCGCGTCGGCACACGAGTGGGACGTCTTCGACGTGCAAAGGCGGTTCGTGGGACGGGTCCACGTGGCGGCTGGGTTCTACCCGATGGTGATCTCAGCCGATGCGGTGGTGGGGGTTTGGAGGGACCCGATGGGCGTGGAGTACGTACGTGCTTACCGCTTCACCCGGTTCTGACGTGATCCAGCGAAGGTGACTTTGCGGACAAGAAGGGGAGTGGTCCGTCGAAGAGCGGCACACATCCTATAACAATGCGAGTCCCGCCTTCGCGGCATTCGCCGCTTCGGAGAAACCTGCGCGAGCGGCGGTTGGAGAAGCGAGGCACCTAGGTTGTCTCGAAGGAGTTGAACCTGGGAGCTCCCGGAGCGCCGGTTCGGGACTCGCGAACGTTACGAGAAACGCGACAAACCAGCGGATCCTTGGCAGAAGTGCCGGTCCGCAGAGTGCTCCATCCAAGAGGCAACCGATCATGCCGAGAGCGATCATTCAGTTCACCAAGTGCATACAGGACTCCCAGGATCTTGGCTCCGACGACGAGCACATGGTGTCCCGTGTGTTCTTCGACCTGGTATCGGGGGAGACCGTCTTTGGCGACCTCTACTGTGACGTTAAGCAGTCGGTCGGCTCGTCGTTTGAGACTGGGACGCTAGAAGTGAGTCGGCCCCGCGGTTACGACGGCTCCCTTGACTACGCTCCGTTCCGTGACGCTGTTGAGGCCTACTACCGCCGTCTCATTGGCTCCAGCGGTACCGGCATCCGCGTCGTCGGTGCCTCGCGCGTCCGGATGCGCAACAACACGTTCGTAAAGCCGACCCAGACGCACGTGGAGTACTCAGAGAACTCGATGGGTTGGTAGCCCGTAATCATGGCAGCTCGAAAGGGCATTGATCCCGGAGCTGAGCGCCTCGAGCGCATGTACGTCGGCGACGGTCTGTCCCTCGGGGACATAGCGACCGTATTGGGCTGTTCTCGCCCAAGCGTTCTCGCCCTTCTAAGGAAGCACGGGATCCCCAGCCGTACTAAGGCATCGGCCAGGAGGCTGGCTTTGAAGGCGGGCAAGATCACGCGGCCTGCTTCGGGCCCTGACAGCCCAACGGGTCGCAGGACTCTCACGTACGTCGAGTACGACAAGGCCTTCTTCAAGACCTGGTCGCCGGAGATGGCCTATGTCCTAGGCTGGATCGCCACGGACGGGCACATTAACAGCGGCTTTAATCTATACCCGGAAGCAAAGACCACCTCTTCGACCTCCCAAGTGGTGCTCTCACAGGTCGAGAAGGAGCCGCTCGAGAAGTGCAGGGCGCTACTGAAATGCACTGCCCCGCTCTTTGAGAAGCGCCAGAAGCCCCGGAGCATCTGGCAATTCAAGATCGGGAGTGACGAATTGACGAAGGACCTCGTGGCCCTTGGGATTACGCCTGCCAAGAGCCTGACTCTGGAGATGCCTGCTGTTCCCCTGGCCTTGGCGTCTCACTTCATCCGCGGCGCGTGGGAGGGGGACGGCACTATTGGCCACTACTCTGGATGCTGGACAGCACGCTTGTGCAGCGGTTCCCGGAGGTTCCTCGAGGACATCGCCAGCACGCTGGAGTCCTTGGGACTGCCCCTACAAGGCATCCATGACACTAGGGACCAGAGGTACTTCTCCTTCGGGTATTCCGGGCGTGGGGTGGTGGCCCTGGGGCGCCTCCTATACGGTGGGATACCGTCGACGATGTTCCTGACGCGGAAGAGGGTGAAGTTCGCGGCAGCTGAGAGTTGGTGGCGGACAGCACCATCTCTCGCGGAATGGGATTCACTGATCGAAACCCTGCCCGAGATCGAGCCGCGGCGCACGCGATCCCGACAGATGCACGGGTCAGTGGGAGGAGAGATCGAGTAGCGCGGACGGACGCGCGCTTCTCGTACGGCCGCTTGCAGCGGCCTTCGACCCAACCGGCCGGATGCGCGAGGAACCGGGCGAAGAGATGTGGTAGTCTCGAATAGATGAGAGCCTGGGAACCGGATGATCTCGGCCGGTTCGGAGGCGCTGAACGAGAAACGCGAGAAACGACTGACGGAAGACACCGAAAGTGACTTGAACTAGTCTATGCCAATGGCAAAGCGCGCCCCGTCTGACCCCCCCGCCCGGTTCGCTGGTCGCAACGCCAGACGAGATATTCTCGAGGCCGTCCGGAGCCAGCAGTTGGTCGGCCGCGACATCGAATTGGCCAAGCTCATCGTGGACGCCGGGAAACTCGAGCGGCTCGCGCCAGGCGAGATCCTCATTCGGCAGGGCGCAGATGACAACCACCTGCTGCTGATTCTTTCCGGCGAAGTCGCGATCCAGATCAATGGTCGGGAAGTGGCCCGTCGGCTCGCTGGTCGTCATGTGGGGGAGATGGCCCTTGTGGACAGTATCGCCCGACGGAGCGCCACCGTTGTGGCGTTGGAGAAGACCGTTGTGCTCCGATTGACGGAGCCAAAGTTCACTGCCATCGCGAAGCGGCATCCCGATCTATGGCGCCGAATAGCTGGCGACATCGCTACCCGACTGCGGGACCGAAGCGCCGGCATTTGCCCTCCGAATTCGAAGCCACTGGTGTTTGTCGGCTCCTCGGCCGAAGCGCTGTCCGTCGCCTCAGAACTGCATCGCCAACTTCAGCGGCGGCGGTTGGTGTCATGCTTGTGGACGGACGGGGTTTTCAGAGCGTCTAAGACCGCGATTGAGAGCCTGGTTGAACTGGCAGGGAGCGCTGATTTCGCCTGCCTCGTCCTTTCACCCGATGACATCACGACATCCCGCGGTCGGACACAGTACTCAGCGCGGGACAACGTGACGTTCGAGCTCGGGCTCTTCATAGGTGCCCTCGGTCGGGAAAGGGTGTTCATACTCAAGCCGAAGAACCTCGATGTGCGTATTCCGACGGACCTGCTTGGCGTTACGTGGTTGGAGTACAACCGGGGCGGAGCGCTGAAGATGGCCGAACGACTCAAGGCGGCCCATCAGTTGATTTGGAACCGTGTCCGGACACTAGGTCCTCGTTAGGAGTCACTATGTCGACTGGCAGGGCGTTGAAGGCTGAGGTGGAGGCGATCTTTGCGACGAAGTGGAAGCGCAGGCAGGGTCGTGTGGTACCGGATGTCGATGCGATTACGCTGTCCAACGACTCTGTCACTCTCGACGCAGCCGTCCTCTACGCGGACCTCGCGGACTCCACCGGATTGGTGGACGGATTCAAAGATTGGTTTGCGGCTGAGGTGTACAAGGCGTTCTTGATCGCCGCCTGCCGCATCATTCGCGTGAATGGCGGTGAGATCACCGCCTTCGACGGCGACAGAGTGATGGCTGTATTCCTAGGTGACAAGAAAAACAGTCGCGCGGCCCAAAGTGGTCTGACGATCAACTGGGCGGTGCAGAACATCATCAACCCGGCGATCAAGGTTTCCTACCCCGATACAGGTTTCCAGGTAAAGCACTCCGTCGGTATCGACACGAGCACGCTTCTGGTAGCAAAGACGGGCATTAGAGCATCGAACGATCTGGTATGGGTGGGACGGGCCGCCAACTACGCCGCGAAGCTCTCCACCCTTCGCGAGGACGGGTACCCCACCTTTATCTCCGAGGCTGTCTTCAAGAAGCTCTCTGACGGTGCCAAGTACGGCGGTGAACCGAGGCGCCCGATGTGGGAGCGTCGCACCTGGAGCCAGCTGGGAATGGTGGTCTACCGCTCAAGCTGGTATTGGGAGATGCCATGAAGACGGCTCGCACAGGGGCGCGCATCTCGTAACACGCTGGGTCTCTGCACGCGCCCAATACGGGGCGCGGCCCTTCGGGACACCCGCCGTGGCGCCAAGACCACTTGGAGATGGTGGGCAGGTTGCTGGAGAGCGGGATGCGGGCTGAACCTGCAAGCAGTTGGCGGGCGTCAGAGACCGCGAAACGTTAGCCGCCATTGGGCTCGCAGGCGAGAGACGAGTTGG
>JAUYEF010000332.1 GCA_030691635.1 Bacillota bacterium | reverse complement strand
AAGGGCCTGTGCAAAGGCCCTTTTTGATTTGCCTTCAAGGCGGAAAGCTCACGAAAAGCTCACGACTCTAGAGACAGGGAGGTCCCTGGACCGCACCGAATGCTTCTTAAAGCAACCGAGTGAAAGGGAATGTCCATGTTTTACTTCCTCTATGTCGATGAGAGTGGCGACTCTGGCAGACATAATACGCCAACTCGAATATATGTCCTCAGCGGGTTGATTGTGCCGGCAAACGTGTGGCTTGAGACCTTGAAAGAACTAAAGGCATATCGTGGCTACCTAAGCAGGCAATTTGGCATGAGGCAGCGAGAAGAGCTTAAGGGGCACTACTTCGCCAGGAAAAAAGGCATATGGCACAATATCAAGGCGACCCGATCAGGAGCGTCTAGATGCATACTCAAAGATGTTCCTGACCCTTGGGGCGATTCGCGATCTGAGAGTAGTCAATATCTGTGTCAGGAAAGAACAAATAGCCGAGCCTTCGGTAGACGTCTTGGAGACAGCCTGGAGGTATTTACTACAGCGATATGAGACCTTCCTAGAAAAGCGCGACGGTCTGGGCATGATATTGCCCGATGATGGCCAGGCTTCAGTTGTTCGAAGTCTAACGCGGAAGATGAGGGTCTACAATCCTATTCCCAGCAAGTACCGCCCCGGGGAATACTATCAGCGGCTACTACTCAGGGTACTGGAAGATCCATTCAACAAGAAATCGGAGGAGTCGCTTTTTGTTCAGGCGGCTGACATGATTGCCTACTCTCTAGCGCTTAGGGATTTCCCGAGACCTCCCTTCGACCAGAGCCTCTTCGAAAGACTGTCGCCCATTTTGTTGAGAGAAGCCTCCGGAACAAATGACCTTGGCATCGTATATTGGCCGCAGGAAAAACCAAAAACCACCGTTTAGGCGGTGGGCTTTGGTCGGGGCCCATCCTAAGACGCCTTAGTTGGACGTCATCAGATGGACACCTTGATAATACTTCAGAATGCTGCTCGCGTCAATTAGTGAAGCAATGCCTCGAGTCGTGATGCAGCATCCTTTTGCATGGAAGGCAGGACGTGGGCATAAGTGCACAGCGTAATCTCAACGCGCTTATGGCCCAGCCGCTCCTGCACAACCTTCACCGGGACATTGGCCTTCAGAAGCAACGTTGCACAGGTATGTCTCAGGCCGTGGAACTTGATTGGGCGAACGTCGGCCGCCTTGATGTTGCGGGCATATTCACCGATGTTGTTCATCTGCAGGGGATCGCCAGGCTTGAGCCCGCAGAGTTCGGCCTTGCGCGCGCCGGTGTCAATTGCCAGAGTGGAAGGTTGCCTGCCGGGGTCCGGCCTTCTTCGCAGCCTGCAGGAACTCTCGGGCTTCATGAGCCTCCCGGCTGTCGCGGATATCATCAGCGCCCTCCTTGGCCCGTGGCTTGCCCACAACCAGTTCACTCACGTTCCTTTGCACCAGATCCTCAAGCTGGGCCGCTTTCAGGCAGGCAGGCGGGTGGTGTTAAGGCCACATCGTGAGTCTCAACCAAACATGTGACTGGTATGGAAGGGACACCTGTTAGCCCGAACCCATGCATTGTTGGCGATGGGATTACAACGTCGCTAACACTGTTACACTACCAGTATCAACTCGCAAGTGGGTGTGATGATGAGTAGTGACACAGGACCCCGTCGAGCCAGACTATGGTGGATGTTGCTTGCGTTGGCGCCATTTGCGCTGGGGTGGCTAGGGTGGCGCCGTCTCGAGCGCGGTTTCAGGCCAGCCAATGCAGAACTCGCTCTGTTCGAAGGGCTGGAACTTGTGAGGGGTCCAAAGCGCGTGCTGGCGGTGACTGCACACCCTGATGACCTGGAAGCTCTGGCCGGGGGCACGTTGCGTCTGATGGCCCTGTCCGGGAGCGAGATCCATGTGGCAGTGCTCTCGGACGGCAGACAACAGAGCAACTGGCGTAGCAATCTGGGGCAGATACGCAAGCTGGAAGAGGAGCACGCGGCTAACATCCTGGGGTATAGCCGAGTTCACTATCTGGGGTTTCGCGATTTGAGCCTTTCGCGCATACCCGAGCTCGGGCCTGCGCTGGAATCGCTTTGGGATAATGTAAAACCAGAGGTTCTATTCACCTTCGATCCGAGCTTTCCAGAGCCCTATATAGTCCACCCGGACCATCTGACGGCAGGCCGCATCGTGCTGGATATAGTCCGAACGCGCCCGGATGTGGCAGTGTATTTCTACGGTACTAGCGATACCAGCGTTATCGTAGACATCTCTCCAGTCATTCACGACAAGAGCCAGGCCGTGCTCGCACACCGAAGTCAGCTTCAGGCGCCGCCGGCAGTCTATAGTCTGCTCATGCGGGTTTATGCTTGGCTCAGGGGACGACCGGTGCAACTCAAGAGCGCCGAGGGTTTCAGGGTGCTCAGCTTAGAGAATCTAACTGCTAGGTCGTCAAGAGGCCAGTGGATTCCCGGGGGGCGGTCGGAAAAGATCAACAGCCCGCCCCAGGCTGGCTCGGCCCGGCGCCGAACGCGCTGTGAACGTTTTTGAGAGCTTCTCGTATTGAGATGTGCTGTGGGCACTTTTCCTCACACTGCCCGCATTCTACGCATGCGCTGGCCTGGTGGTCCGGCGGCATGCGATGATACCACGTCGCGCCCGCCTTGATTCGCTGCTCATTGCGTTCAAAACCGACGACCTCATTGTACAGGGCAAAGATCTCCGGGATATGGATCCCCTGTGGGCAGGGCATACAGTAGCTGCAGCTCGTGCAAGGCACCGCCAACAGGCCCTTGTACGCCTCGGACAGCGATCCCAGGAACTCCACTTCCTCAAGCCTCAGCGAGCCGGATCCTGAGTCTTCCGCGCTCCGCACATTCTCGATCACCTGCTCCATGGTGCTCATGCCGCTCAGCGCGATAGATATCTCCGGCTGGTTCCACACCCATTGGAGTGCCCAGCCGGCGGGGGTGCGGCGTACTGGTGCATTGTCGAACATCTTCTTGATCGCGTCCGTGGGCGCATTCGCCAGCATGCCGCCGCGGATTGGCTCCATGACCACGATCCCGAGCCCCCTGTCCGCAGCGTATTTGACGCCCTCAACACCCGCCTGAGTGTGCTCATCCACGTAGTTGTACTGCACCTGGCAGAACTCCCACCCTGGGTAGTAGTCGATGACCTGCTTGAAGCAGGACAGGCTGTCGTGGAACGAGAAGCCGAAGTGCCCGATCTTGCCGTCGGCCTTCTTCTTTTCGGCCCAGTCGAATAGGCGCCACTCCTTGACTTTGGGCCACAACTCGCTATTGACGTTGTGGAGCAGGTAGAACTCGATGTGGCTCGTGTTGAGGCGCGCAAGCTGCTCTTCGAAATACTTATCCGCCTCAGATGCCTCTTTCATAGTGTAGATCGGGAGTTTGGTCGCCACAGCGACCTTGTCCCGGTAACCGTCGAGGAGTGCCCTTCCCAGCAGCGCCTCACTCTTGCCCCTGTGGTAACCGTAGGCGTTGTCCACGTAGTTGACCCCATGGTCGATCGCATAGCGGATCATGCTGATCGCCAACGCCTCGTCGATCTGGGACGAGTCGTCGGGGGAGAGGACCGGGAGTCTCATACATCCAAAGCCGAGCGCCGATGGCCGGAAGCCCGTCTGCCCAAAGGTGCGGTATCTCACTTGCCCCAGCTCCTTGTTGGCTGATTCAACTATTGTTCTACGCGCTGGCGGGCTTGACCTCCTCTCCTGGATTCTCCGTCCGCTGTTCCATGCGTCACGTCTTACCGTGCATGCAGGAACCAAGTTATTTTACACGAACAACTCATATCAAAATTGCGAACGAGAGGTGATGAAATGCTCGATTTGCTGCTGAGAAATGCGACAGTCATCGACGGGACTGGTAACCCTGGCTACCGTGCCAGTGTCGGTATCAAGGATGGTAAGATCGCTGTGATCACGCGAGGCAGCGACCTGCCTGGCGCCCTAAAGGTCATTGATTGCGAAGGGCTCGTCTGCGCGCCGGGCTTCATAGACGTGCACACCCACACCGAGTACTCGATTCTCGTGCATCACCATGCCGTATCCACCTTACATGCCGGAGTAACCACAGAAGTGATGGGGATGTGCGGATACGGCATCTTCCCTGTGAACGATGCGATAGCCACAGAGGCCAGAGCCCGCATGGCCGGCATGTCGCAGGTGGACCAGGCGGCAGTGGGCGAGGTGGACTGGACAGACCTTGCCGGCTGGCTCGGGAAACTCGACAAAAACGGCGTCGGCATAAATGTCATCCAGTTCGCCGGACACGGCGGGATACGCGCGTACGTGATGGGCAAGGAGGGGAATGGCGGAGAGCGTGTCATCCCCACAGCTGAGGAACTGGACGCGATGAAGCGCGCAGTCGCGCAATGCATGGAGCAGGGCGCATTCGGGCTGTCCAGCGGCCTCCAGTACGCGCCGGGACGAAATGCCGTCACCTCTGAACTCATCGAGCTGGGCAAGGTGGTCGGGCGATATGGCGGAGCATACATCTCCCATATGCGCAGTGAGGACGAGTACCTGAACTTCGCTGCCAGAGAGTTGATCGAGATCTGCCGCAAGACAGGTATGCGCGGCTCGATGACTCACCACAAGGCCTATGGCATCGAGAACTGGGGCAAAGTGCACGCGACCACCGCTCTGATCGACGACGCGCGCTCCGAAGGGGTCCAGGTCATGTGCGACTTCTACCCATGGGAGTATGCCGCCGAGTCCAATATCGGCTCGACGTTCTATACAGATTTCGAGCAGACGCCCCGCGATGCCGGTGAACTCATGGAGCGGCTCAAGAACGAGGCCACCTGGGCCGAACTCAAAGCCCACCTCCTTGAGATGCGGCGCCGCGAGGCCGAGGCAATGCTCGCCAGGTCAGTAGCGCTGGCAGAGCACGGCGTCAAGTCATCGGCCACGTCCAACCATCTCGACACCAGCTACATCGTGCATTCCAGGACCCATCCCGAGGTGGTCGGCCTTTCGGAGCGAGACGCAGCCAGGGTGATGGGATTTGGCGGTGACTTCTTAGAGGCAGCGCGGAGACTATACCTTGATGACGACGGGTACTGCTACTATGCCGGCGGCCTGATCGGCGAAGACGACATCCGTCACCTCGTCAAATACCCGCATGCCGCGATATCCACTGACAGCTGGACATGGGAGAAGGCGCCGGACCTGAGGCGTCCGGGTATGTCCGCACACCCTCGTGCCTACGGCAGTTTCGCCAAGACGCTCGGCCTGTATTCGCGAGACCTCGGACTCGTCAGGCTGGAAGAGGCAGTCCGCAAGATGACGTCACTGCCCGCATCTTTGCTGGGCCTGGATGACCGAGGGGTAGTGCGCCCTGGACTCTGGGCTGACTTGACCATATTTGATCCTGCACGCGTCGCCAACCAGGCCACATTCAGCGACCCCTACCGTTTCCCGGCCGGCATTGAGTACGTCCTGGTGAACGGCATGCTGGCCATAGACAGAGGTATGGAGACCAGGACCCTCAGTGGCAAGGTGCTTCGCCGTCCGTGTGAAGGGGGTGGGACCTAACCCTGGAGTACGGAACGAGACACATGCGCGGTTTCCGGAACACACGAAAGGAGAGAAGATACGTGAAACGTGCTGCACGATTGTTAGTGATACTCCTCGCGGCAGCGCTGGCCGTGACCGGTTGCGCACAGCCGAAGGCTGAACCGAAGAAGACCGAAACGCCTCCGCCCAAGGAGAAGACGATGATAGTTGCGTTCCCGGCTGACCCGCCGTCGTTGAACCCAATCGGCGAGTCGGGCGACTACGCGCAGGCCATATGCATAAACATCTTCAACAAGCTGGTCAAGTTCGACAAAGACTTCAATATCAAACCCGATCTGGCGAAGACCTGGGAGGTCAAAGACAGCGGCAAGACGTTTGTGTTCAACCTGGAGACCAACTTCAAGTGGCACGATGGTAAGCCCGTCACCTCGGCAGACGTCAAGTGGTCGCTGGATACCGCAAAAGCGGCCGGCGCCACCAAGAGCCGTCTGCAGGATATCGCCGGCATCGAGACTCCGGATGAAAAGACAGTGGTCATCAAGCTGAACAACCCTTCTGGAGTATTTCTTTCGGTTCTTGCCTGGGGCAGCGTGCAGATAATGCCAAAGCACCTGTATGACGGCACGAATTTTAAAGAGAACCCATATAACCGGAAGCCCATCGGAAGTGGGCCGTTCAAGTTCCAGGAATGGAAACCGGGCGAATACATCACCATCGTGGCAAACAAGGATTACCCGAAAGGGAAGCCTGACCTGGATAAGGTCGTGGTCAAGTTCATTCCCCAGGCACAGAGTGCAATTGCAGCGCTACAATCAGGCGAAATCCAGGTGTTGAGCCAGTACTCCGCACCTCCATTCCGCGACATCGCAAGGTTGGAACAGGACCCGAAGTTCAAGGTGGTCAAGTGGAACCACTACACCTTCTGGCGGCTCATCTTCAACATGAAGGAGAAACCGTTCAACGATGTGCGCGTCAGACAGGCGTTTGCGTATGCTCTGGACCGTGAAAAGATAGTGCAGGCCTGCTACGCAAGCGTGCCTATGGCCGCGAAGACCGCGGGCCCGCTGTCGCCGTCAGTGGCCTGGGCTTACAACAAGGACGCCACGAACTACCCGTACGATCCAGCAAAGGCCGAAGCCCTCCTGCAGGCTGCCGGGCTGAAGAAAGACGCGGCCGGCATCAGGCTGAAGTGCACACTCGACTTCGTGGACTACCTTCCGGGCGACAAGGACATGTGGCTGATGGCCAGGGACATGTTCGCCAAGGTTGGGATTCAAGTTGAGCTAAAGCAGTATGACGCCACAGCCTGGAACGATAAGGTCTTCAACCAGAAGAAGTTCCAGGTATCATGGGCTGGTTCTGGCGGTCCTGACCCGGATATCCTGAGGTACATGTTCGAGACTGGCGGGAGCGGCAACCCAGGATCCTACTCCAATCCCGCAGTTGACAAGCTATTGAACAAGGGCGCCCAGCTCATGACCATCGAAGAACGCAAGCCCGTATACTATGAGATCCAGGACCTAATAGCGAAGGACGCTTGCTCGATCCCCATCTGGAACCTCACCATGGGCGAGGTCTGGAACAAGGATTACCAGGGCCGCGAGGCCTACAGCATGTACTTCGCCGACTTCTCCAACATCAAGTATGTAGGCAAGTAGACATCCCGGGACCGCATGCCAAACGGGGACTGTCCCGAAAGCGGCGACAGTCCCCGTCTTGAATCACGCGGCATGATCTGCGTTACTGCTGGTAGCGTGAGCTTATTGCCTCGTTGAGGCCGTCGCCCACGAGGTTGAAGGTGAGAATCGTGGTGGTTATCGCCAGACCCGGGAACAGGGGCATCCACCATGAATGGTAGACCATCTGCTGTGCGTCATTGAGCATGCTGCCCCAACTGATGATTGTCGGGTCTCCGAGACCGATGAAACCGAGCCCTGCTTCGATCAAGATCACTGCGCCTGCCTGCAATGGGAGATTGACGATCACCGGGAAGATGGCGTTCGGCACAAGATGCCGGCTTATAACGCGTGAGTCGCTTGAGCCCAGCGCCACCGCCGCCTCGACAAAGGCTTCCTCCTTGACCGAAAGGACCGCTCCCCTGAACAGGCGGGCCGTGCGGGGCCACATCGTGAGGCCCAGGATGATGACAAGTAAGTACTGCTTAGCTCCGAATATCGCCACTACCACGAGCACTATGAAAAACGTAGGTATGACAAGGAATATATCCACGATACGCATCATCAGGTCGTCAAAGCGGCCACCGTAGTATCCCGCTACGGCGCCTATTGGGATTCCGATCAATGTGGACAGGGCGATTGAAGCGAAGGACGTTCCGATGGAGGTCCTGGCTCCCCAGATTACCCCGCTGAGCACGTCGCGGCCGAGGTGGTCGGTACCGAAGGGGAAACCGCTGACCGGCGGCTTCAAAGCGATCTCTGGGTGGGCGGCGAAAGGCTCATACGGTGCGATCACAGGCGCCAGGATGGCGACAAGCAGGAGCCCTGCCAGGACCGCCAGGGCGCCGACTGCAAGCTTCTCGCGGCGGAAACGAAGCCATATTCTCAGCAGCGGACTCTGATCCAAATGAGGCCTCACTTGTACTTGATTCTTGGATCGATAAAGGCGTAGCTCAGGTCGACCGTGAAGTTTGCCAGGCACACCATCACTGCAGTGACGAGCAGGATTCCCAAGAGTAAAGGATAGTCCCTGGAGAACACCGCGTTGTTCATGAGCCTGCCCACTCCGGGCCAACCGAAAACCGTCTCTATCAGGACGGCACCGGTGAAGAGGAAGCCCATGCGTAGCCCGATGACCGTCACCGTCGGGATCAACGCGTTTCTGAGGGCATGCTTGTAGAAGACGACTCTTTCAGACAAACCCTTGGATCGCGCGGTGCGGATGTAGAGCTTGTCCATGGCTTCGATCATACTGGCGCGGCTCAGTCGCATATACTCCGCGATCTGGACGACGGTGAGAGTGAAGGCCGGGAGAAGAAGATGACGCGCCACATCCTTCGTGGCTTCCCAGCCCGTATAGCCAGCGGCGACGCTGCGCATGCCCTGTACGGGCAACCACCTGAGCCGCACACCAAATACGAGGAGAAGCATCAGTCCGATCCAGAACGTCGGGACCGAATACAGCGTGACCGCGAGCGCGTTTGACACGCGGTCAAACGCGCCGCCCTTGACCTGTACGGAGATGATGCCCAGTCCAACGCCGAGGATCACCGATACCACGAATGCAGTGCCGGTCAGCAGGACAGTTGCCGGCACCTGCCCCGCGATCACGGTTGCCACCGGTTGCTTGAAACGATAGGACGTCCCGAGATCGCCCTTGACCGCCCTCGCCATGTAGATGGCGTACTGTTCCCAGAGCGGCTTGTTCAGCCCGAGGCGCTCCCTGATTTCCTGAAGGTATTCCTGGGGGGCTTCTGGGCCTGCAAGGATGAACGCAGGGTCACCTGGGGCAAGGTGAATCAAAACGAAGTTGATCGTCACCACTGCCAATATGACCGGGAGAATCTGGAGCAGTCTACGGATGATGAAAGATCGCACAGCTGCCGACCTCGCAATAGGTAGTCGGGTGTGGTGCAGTAGCCACGAATCCAGCATCTTTGCCTACATCGGTTGCTCATTCGCCGTCCGCCCATTCACACCCTTTTGGAGCAGGCATTAAATCAGCCTCCGACAGGCTCAATAACCGTGCTCCGCCAGGAGTCCAAGAGGGAAGCCAGCCCCAGGCGCGGAATACCTACTGAACTTCTAGCAGCGGAGGTGCGTTCTTGAACGTCAACGAGATCAAAAAGAAGGTGCTTGCGGCCATAGACGCGGCTGCACCGAGGCTTGTCGAACTAAGCCACCAGATCCACGAGAACCCGGAACTGCTTTTTGAAGAGAAGAAGGCGGCAGCGCTCCTGACGTCCGAGTTGGAGCGGCAGGGCTTCGCCGTCACGAGAGGATCCGCTGGGCTCGAGACAGCGTTCCGCGCCGAGTTCGCGGGCGGTTCCCCCGGCCCGACGATAGCCTTCCTCGCAGAGTACGATGCGCTTGCGGGCCTCGGGCACGCCTGCGGGCACAACATCATAGGGACGTCCGCATTGGGCGCTGGAATCGGGCTCGCCGCGGTGATGAGCGAACTCAAAGGCACGGCTGTGGTCTTCGGCACGCCCGCGGAGGAAGGTGGCGGCGGTAAGATCATCATGGTGGACAAGGGTGAGTTCAAGGACATCGATGCCGCGATGATAGTGCACCCGGGCAGCCTGACGAAGGTCGAGGCGAAAGCCTTGGCGGCTCTGCCGCTGACCGTGAGGTTCAAGGGGAAGCCGGCCCATTCGGCGGGCTCGCCGCATCAGGGCATCAACGCGCTTGACGCCCTGATCCAGACGTTCAATAACGTGAACGCTCTGCGGCAGCACCTCAAGTCCGATGTGCGGATTCACGGGTTCATCTCCAAGGGTGGTGTGGCGGCGAACATCGTCCCGGACTTCGCGGAAGGCAGGTTCATCGTGAGGGCCGCTGACAAGAAGTATCATGAGCAGGTCGTTGAGAAGTTCAAGGACTGCGCACGGGCGGGCGCGCTCGCCACGGGCGCGACGGTCGAGTTCGAGACGGCAGGCCTTGTGTACGACCCTATGAAGTCGAATAACACCCTGGAGAAGGCGTTCCTGGCAAACCTCCGCTCAATCGGCTGGGATGAGAGCGCCGAGCCCAAGACGGGCATGGGTTCCACCGACATGGGGAATGTGAGCCAGGCTGTGCCGTCGATCCACCCCAGCATGGCGATATGCGACATCAGCGTGGCCGGGCACAGCTACGAATTCCGCGAGGCGGCGCGGTCCGAACGAGGCGACGCATGCGTGGTGGCGGCCGCGAAGGCAATGGCCCTTACGGCTATTGACCTGCTCACCGACGAATCGCTGCTGAAGGCTGCGAAGGAGGAGTTCGGCAGGGCTTAGGAAGGGGGAGGACTGAACCGGCAGGGCTTGGGGCCGGGCTCGATATCGCTCGGCGCGCTTGCGTGTTTGCGTGGCCAACGCCAACCGCCTGGGCCATTCTGCTATCGAACGCGCCAGCGGCCTGGCGTTCGACCGTAGAACTCACGCGCCAGCGTTGTTGCCCCTGAACCGCGTCGCGGCCGCGTACTTGCCTGCGGCGCGCACCTGCCTGGTCGGCAGCGCGGGCACCGGCGGGAATCACGCGGCCAGGACTGACCTCTCGATGTCCCGGACGAAGTCCAGGACTGTCTCAATATGGCTCAGGATGTCGAAGAATATCACGCCGGCGTCGACCGTGCAGATGCCCTGCTGGAGCCGCCTAACGTGCCCGTCACGGGCTGTGGTGACAGTGTCCGATACGAGTTGGCGGCCCTTCTCGGTGTCAAGGTGGGATTCCTCAATCCCGGGGGGTATGGAAGCCATCAGGCTCACTGCTTCATCGCGCAGCCGCGCCACCTCGGCGAGACCAGTGGCGCTGAACGCAGTCCTCTCTTCACTGCGGCGCAGGGCGAGCCTGGCGATTTCGTCGAAACGGTCGCCGATGCGCTCCACATCGTTGACTATAGCCAGGAAGGAAGAGACCAGCCGCGATTCGCTTTCTATCAGCGGCTGGCGCGATATGTTCATAAGGTATTTGGTGATGCGCTTCTGATACCCGTTCAGGAGCGCTTCGTCTTCGGAGAACTGCTTGGCGAGTTTCGAATCATAGGTACTCACAAGAGAAAGCGCACGGTCGCACATGATCCTGAGGAGCTTGGCCATCTCGACAATCTCCGCGCGGGCAGCCTTCAGGCCCGACGGAGGGTTTGGGATGAGCAGTTCGTCCAGGTACGTTGCGCGCTTCACGCCCGCCCTGCCAGGCACAAGCCGTTCGAGAAGGCGCACAAAGGGCTTGGTGAAAGGGAGGAAGGCCAACGCGCTGAGCACGTTGAACACCGTGTGCGAGTTGGCGATCTGCCGCGCGATATCCGGCGAAGTGGACGAAGTGAGCCGCACGAACCAGGGGAGCAGGGTGAAGACCGCGGCCACGCCGATCACGTTGTATAGCGTGTGTGCCCAGGCGGTGCGACGGGCATTGACGTTCGTCGTCAGGCTGGCCACTTGAGCCGTCACACACGTGCCTATGTTGTCGCCCAGCATGAGACATACGGCGCCGGTCAAGTCTATGAGGCCGGCCTTGGCGAGAACCATCGTCACAGCGACTGTGGCCGCGCTTGAATGCACAAGCATGGTGGCCAGCATGCCGATCACGATACCAACCAGCGGCCGGACCGTCAATGAGTTGAGCACTGACACGAATGCGGGATGCTGTTGCAGGAAGGGCACGCCTGAGTTCAGGATCTTCAGCCCCGTGAACATCAGGCCGAAACCCATCAGCGCAGAGCCCAGGTTTCGCCAGCGATCGCTCTTGGCGGCAAGTTTGGTGACGAAGCCGACCCCGACAAACAGGAAGGCCCAGTCGGTGAGCTTGAATGCCATCAGCTGCGCCGTGACCGTCGTCCCGATGTTCGCGCCGTAGATCACGCCGACTGCCTGAGACAGCGTCATCAGCCCCGCGTTCACGAAGCCCACGGTGAGCACGGTTATCGCGGTGCTGCTCTGGACCAGTGCCGTGAGCACGGTGCTGACCAGGATCGCGCGGTAGACGGTTCCCGTCAGTGCGGCGAGTATGGACTTCATCGCGTTGCCGACGCTGCGCTCGAGCCCGTCGCCCATCATGTCGACGCCGGTCATGAGCAGCGCAGTACCACCAACCAACCCCAGGATGAAATCTCTCATGTATGGAGTCTCCGCCTCAGTCGCTTATGTGAGCAGGCCCATCGCGCCCAAGTAAGCATACTCCAAGCCGAATTCACGGACAAGCCTGTGGCCGGCTCCTCGCGCATGCCTTCCTGCGCCGGTATCAGTACCCGATGGCCCTTCCGCTGCGCCTGGGATCAGCGCCACCTATCAGGTAACCGGTCTTGTTGTCGCGCTGGATGCCATGGGCGCCCCCGAAGAACGTGTCCCACTCGCCCTTGACGTCAAGGTGATGTCCCATGTCCTCAAGAGCTTTCCGGGTGGCGGGGTCGATGCGCGCTTCCATCGCGATCTCATCCACCGGGGCGTAGATCCTGGGCGCTTCAATGGCCTGTTGCACGTTCATGCCGTAATCGATGACGTTCGCCACTATCTGCAACACCGTGCTGAATATCCTGGCGCTGCCAGGCGAACCGACCGTCAGCAGGGGCTGCCCGTCGGGTGCGATGACCAGCGTGGGCGACATGCTGCTCAGAGGCGATTTCCCAGGTTCGATCGAGTTTGCCCGCCCGGGTGTCGGCTCCGTGTTTTCCATCTGATCGTTGAGCTTGATCCCCGTGCCCGGGACAACGACGCCACAACCAAAGCCGTCATTGACCGTCTGGGTCGACGCAACCATGTTGCCGAACTCGTCCACGACGGAGAAATGCGTCGTGCACCCAGGGCTCATGGCTCCCTGCTTGCGGCGCTTCCCGTTGTCGTCGACATCCGGCCATGAGGGCTTCTCCATGTCGTATTTCGTCGGATCACCCGCTCGTGGCGCGTTGGTGACCCTGTCGAGGCTCACCAGTGCCGCAAGCTCGTCCGCATACTGCTTGGACGTCAGGCCGCGGACCGGCACTTTGGCGAAATCCGGGTCGCCCATGTACTTCTCCCTGTCGGCGAATGCACGCTTCATGACCTCCGACAGAAGGTGGATGCTTTGCGGCGAGTTGTGGCCAAATCCCGGCATATCGAAATGCTCGAGGATGTTGAGCATCTGCACGAGGTGCGTGCCACCCGAACTGGGCGGAGGCATGGATATGACCTTGTAGCCGCGGTAGGTGCCCTCTGCGGGCCGCATGACCCGTGGGCGTCTTGATGGGAGATCGCGCAGGTCCTCCAGCGACAGGAGCCCGCCATTCTGCTCCATCTCCCTGACGATCGCTTCCGCGACCCAGCCCCCATAGAAGCCCTTAGTGCCATGCTCTGCGACCGCTCGCAGGGTCTTGCCGAGGTCTCGCTGGTAGAGAGTCTCGCCTACCTCATAGTGCCGGTCGCCCTTCATGTACACAGCCTTGGTGCCCGGGAAGCGTCCCACCTTGTGCATGTTGTTCTGTATGCCCTGCGCAAGGTGCGCGTACATGGGGAACCCTTCCTCCGCGTAGCGTATCGCCGGCCCCAGGACTGTCTCGCGGCGCATCGTGCCATAGTGCTGGAGCGCGTGCATGAGCCCCGCGACGCTGCCCGGCGTGGCGACCGCAAGATGCCCGACCATGTGGGCGTCATTCTTTACAAGTGTCCAGCCTTCTGACGACTTCTGTCCTTCGACGACTTCGTACATCCCCGGGCGCGCGAGAGCGGGTATGGTTTCCCGGTAGTCAAGGGCGGTCACCTCACCGCTCTTGGCGTTATAGATCACCATGAACCCGCCGCCGCCCACGCAGGACATCATGGGCTCCACGACGTTCAGGGCAAACGCCGTGGCCACGGCAGCGTCCACCGCGTTGCCGCCCCGCAGGAGCATCTCGGTTCCCGCCAGCGCCGCGAGTGGATGTGCCGCGACCACCATGCCTTTTGAGCTCTGGACAAGAGGATTCACTGTCGCTCGTGACGTAGCACTCACGCCCTTCTTCTATGATGCGGGCCGCGATTGGATACCGCGGCCCGCATGTGTGATTCACCGCGCCGGGCGGAAAGTCCTGTCCAGCGCGCCAACCTTATGCTTTCCCGCTAGGCAGTATCGTCTGCGGCCACCGGCTGTACCAACCGGCGCTTCTTCCAGAGGCCCGTGCGGTAGTAGGCGACAGACAGCACCATGCCGATGAGAGTGCTGGCCACCATCGCCCACCATATGCCGTTTTCCGCGAGTCCCGGCAGCGATGCCAGGTGCCGGGCGAGGGGTACTCGGATCAGCCAGAGAGTGGAGATCGAAATCACCATGGTCGGCAACGTATCGCCTGCGCCTCGCATGACGCCGTTTGTCGCGAACATGATGGCGAACGGGATATAGGACAGCGACATGATCTTAAGGTAACTCGACCCCACCGAAAGGACTTGGGCGTCTGTCGTGAACGGGCTGATGAGGACCCTCGGAATCGCGAGAATGATGACAGTGAACAGCGTGGCGATCGAGACGGACAAGATGATCGCCCACTTGACCGTTTCATGCACCCGCTCGTGCTTCTGCGCGCCAAGGTTCTGGCCCACGACGGACGACACCGCCATGCCCATGGACATCGAGGGCATCACCGAAAAATGGTCGACCCTGGAACCGGCGCCGAACCCCGCGACCACCGTGCCACCGAAGGAGTTGATCACGGAACTGACGACGAGTGCCCCAAGGGACATCGCGGTCTGCTGGATCCCGACAGGCAGACCAATCCTGATCGTTGTCAGACTCAGGCCCTTTTCGATCCGGTAGTCGGACAGCTTCGTGCTCAAGAGGTCGGTTTTCCTGAGCAGGTACCGGACCGCGAGCACTCCGGAAAACGCCTGCGAGACAACAGTGGCGATGGCGGCTCCCGCGACGCCCATGGGCGGGAAAGGCCAGATACCGAAGATCATCATCGGGTCGAGGATGATATTCATCACTGTCGCGTAGACGAGGAAGATCAGTGGAGACCTGGAATCCCCGAGGCCCCTCAGGATTGCGCTCAGCGTGTTATACGCGAACATGAACATCAGGCCGCCGAGGAATATCGACAGGTACTGTGACGCTTCCGGCATGATCTCCGCAGGCACGTTTATCATCTGGAGTACTTGCCTGTGAAACGCGAGGCCGAGCGCTGAAACGCCCACGCCTCCCAGCACCAGCAGCGAGATGGAGTTGCCGATAACACGCCGGACCATGTCCATGCGCCTGGCCCCGGCGTTCTGGGCGACGAGCACTGTCGTCGCCATCGAGATGCCCATCACCATGGAAACCAGCACGAAGATGACCGGGAAACTCACCGAAACCGCCGCCAGCGACT
>JAUYEF010000262.1 GCA_030691635.1 Bacillota bacterium | reverse complement strand
GACCAGTGCGGCTGAGATAGCTGGTCGCCACAGACCAGTCCTGCGCCAGATACTGGTCGCAGCGAACCAACATGTTCTTACGTTGGTCACCACGGACCAGTGCGGCAGAGATAGCTGGTCGCCACAGACCAGCCCTGCGCCAGATACTGGTCGCAGCGAACCAACATGTGGGGGGAGAGACTAGACCCCCGGCACGTCGGGCCCTCGAGGGCGTACTGGGCCCTCGGGACGTGCGAGGCCCTCCGGGAAATCCAGGCCCTCAGGCGTGCCAGGCACTGCGACCCCGCCAGTCACCCCGAGCATGCCAGTCACCCCGGCGAACGGCATGCCGGATTTACTAGGTGCAGCGTCCCTACGAAAGGTGGCTGCCCCCATGCAGAGGCTCGGGCGGCCCGGTGCACGAGGTGTCCTTGGAAGGCTCGGGCGTGCCAGCGCACGAGGCATACTTGGGGGGCTCGGTCTCATAGAGATTCGTCCCGGCGGCATCGATCAGTACTATGGTCGGGAACTTGTCCACGTGAAACCTGTGGATGGCCTCCGTGCCGAGGTCCTCGTAGGCCACCACTTCGACCTTATGGATGCGCCGCGAGATGAGGGCGGCGGCGCCACCGACTGCGCCCAGGTACACGGCGCCGTGCTTCTTCATCGCCTCGACGACAGCCGGGCCGCGCTTTCCCTTGCCGACCATCGCTTTCAGGCCTGCCGCGAGGAGCTGCGGAGTATAGGCGTCCATCCTTACACTGGTGGTCGGGCCGGCGGAACCGGCCGCCTTGCCGGGTTTCGGCGGGGTCGGCCCGACATAGTAGATCACCTGGCCCGACGGGTCGATGGGCAACGGCCTGCCTCGCTCGAGCAGCTCGACAAGGCGCTTGTGGGCTGCGTCCCGGGCCGTATAGATGACTCCGGTGATAAGAACCGTATCACCGGCCTTCAGCCGCCGGACGAAACTCGTGTCGAGCGGCGGGGTTACCTCGTACTGAGCCATGTCGCCCTCCTAAAGAACGCCTCCGGCGTGCCTGGACGCGTGGCACACGAAGTTCACGGCCACAGGCAGCGCGGTGATGTGAGTCGGGAACCATTCGATGTTGACCGCCAGCGCCGTCGTCGTGCCCCCGAGGCCCGCCGGGCCGATCCCAGTGCGGTTGACCAGGCTCAGCATCTCCTGCTCAAGCGCAGCGTAGCGCGGGTCCGGGTTATGCCTTCCAACTTCTCGCAGGCTTGCGAACTTGGCGAGTGAAGCCGCCTTCTCAACCGTGCCCCCGATGCCCACGCCCAGGATGACCGGCGGGCACGGGTTTGGCCCGGCCTCTCGCACCGCATCCAGCACGAGTGACTTGATGCCCTCAATGCCGTCAGACGGCTTGAGCATCTTCAGTACGCTCATGTTCTCGCTGCCGAAGCCCTTCGCCGCGACGACGACGCGGATCCGGTCGCCCGGCACGATACGGGTGTGGATGATCGCCGGCGTGTTGTCCTGAGTGTTTCTCCTGTCGAAGACCGGGTCGCTGACGACGGATTTCCGCAAATACCCCTCTGCGTATGCCCGGCGGACGCCCTGGTTGATCGCCTCTTCGAAGTCGCCTCCGACGACATGTGCATCCTGCCCGTACTCGATGAAGAGCACGGCGAGGCCAGTATCCTGGCAGATCGCCTGTTCCTCCTGGGCGGCGATTTCATTGTTCTCGAGTATCTGCGACAGCACGTCCTGTCCGAGCGGAGACCGCTCCGACTTGCGCGCCACGCGCAGCGCCTGCATGACATCGTCTCCGATAAAGTAGTTGGCCTTGATGAACAGGCGGAACACGAGGTCTGTGACTTCGCTGACGTTGATCTCCCTCATGGCGATGCCTCCCGGTGCGGTATGCTTCGCTGTCCGCTGAGCGCCCCACATCCATAGTGTCTTTCCCCCGGTACAAGGAACCTTTAGCCATTCGAGCCAACATTCGTGGTCTCCTGTAGGAGTGAGAAGGCCCCGGCATGTAGAAACTCGCATTGAATTTGGCTTAAGACCACATGTAAAAACGCGCCCGGAAACGAATAGAAGCGGAGGAGACAAGATGAAGTACGCACGGTTCGAACTCAATGGGGCAGTACATGTGGGCATCGTGGATGGCACGAAGGTCCATGGTGGCAGGGGGCTAGGAGATCTGCTTCTGGCCTGCCCCTGCCCCGAAGGTTTGGAAGGAAAGGGGTTGGCCCGAAGTGCGCGACTTGCTTCGAACCGTGGAGGCACATCTCGATCGGAAGTTCGCGATCGACCTGCTCAAACAACTCATACGTGTCCCGACGGAGGTTCCCCTCGGGACCGAGACACTGATGGCGCCGGACGACCCGAAACTGGTCCACTACGTCCAGGATGTCGTCCGGCCCATCATGGAAGACGCGGGGATCCTCGGCATAATGGAGGCGCCCCTGAACCAGGTGGTGGTCAAGGCCGGCACAGGCGAGACCGGCCAATCTCTTCTCATCCAGGCATATACCGTGACTCAGCACCAGAACCTCACGCGGGACCCCTTCAAGCCCCGCATCTCCACCGCACCCGAGCACGGCGTCAATGAGCCCTGCATCTTCGGCCAGGGCGTCACGCAGAACAAGGCACACCAGGCCGCCATGATCACGGTCCTGAAGGCGCTGGGGGACAGCGAAGCCGAGTTAAGAGGCACGCTGTACTTCGCCATCAACAATGAAGGGCGCAGCAGCCATGCCTGTTCAGAGGCGCTGATCCCCTTGCTTGACCCGAAACCTGCGTACGGCGTCATACTGATCGGGACTGGCTTTGACATAAGTGCGGGGAACAGGGGCCGGGTGGACGTCTATGTCCATATCCACGGCAAGGCCGCCCACTCCAGCACGCCCTGGGCCGGGCACAGCGCCATAGACGGCGCTAACGAAGCCATCAACCGGATCCGGGCCATGAGGTTCACCAAGACTCATCCGCTTCTCGGAGGCCAGCACGCGGTGGTCTACCAGGTCGTGTACTCGCCGCTCGCTCCGCATACCCTGCCAGACTATGCCCGCCTGAAGGTTGACCGGCGGCTCCTGCCAGGGGACGAGATTGACGAGGCTGTGGACGAAGTCAGGAAGGCGGTCGGGGAAATCCCAGGGTTCAGAGTGGTGGTCGAGCGGGGAGTGCACATGCTCCCGGCAGTGGTCGACTCCGGCTCGGAGGTGGTGCAGCGGCTGTGCGACGCCACCGAATCCGTCCGGAAGCAGCGCCCGAAGGTCAAGTACCAGCCAGGCGCGTTCGATGCGGGTGGGCCCTGCGCCCTGGGGGTGCCCACGGTGATGTGGGGGCCACGGGGCGGCGACGGGCTGCTCGGCGATGATTTCATGCCGCTTTCCGCCTTCTGGGATGAGGTTTCGATCCTGGCGCGACTGATCACTACGTGGCTCGGCTGAGCCGGTGGATTACCACCGGGCTTGCCTGAGCCGGGGTGCCCAGGGTCACAGGCGGGCTGCCGCTGGTCGACATTGTCCCCGGCATAGTCTCGGGACGTGACAAGTGAAGGAGGGACCGGCATGTACCGGATAGGTGTTGGAGGTTTCATCCACGAGACGCACACGTTCTGCCCCGCTCCCACCGACGTGAAGGATTTCGAAGACCAGAAAGGTGTCCATAGCGGCCAGGATCTAATCGATTACTTCACGGGCACCAACGATTACTACGCGGGCTACTTCGACGTTCTTGGGTCCTATGGCGCGGAAGTCATCCCCACTTCCCATGCCTACGCTGGTGTTAACAACTACGTCACCAAGGCCGCCTTCGACAAGTACACTTCGGCCATCGTTGATGGGCTCAAGGCCGCCGGGAAACTCGACGGAGCGCTGCTGGCGCTCCACGGTGCAATGGTTTCGGAGGAGCACGTCAAGGCCGAGGCCGAGATCGTCAGGCGTGTGCGGAAGGCTATGGGCGATATACCCATCTTCGTGACCCTGGACTTCCACGCAAATGAGGACCACGAGCTCACGGATGTGGCGGACGCGGTCTTCATCCAGAAGAAATACCCGCATACAGACATGCGTG
>JAUYEF010000282.1 GCA_030691635.1 Bacillota bacterium | reverse complement strand
CCATTCGTTGTTGCTTGGTCGTGGAGCGAGTCCACGACTCCAATGTCGCCTTCTCTTCAGGCGTTAGATTGACAGGGGTGGGTTGATATCTCATACCAATAGCATACCATATTACCCTTACTATAGCAAGTAAGTACTAGTCAATCTACCTAACGGCGCGGTTTTGCTCGCCAGCACTCGCACCGGAGCTGTCGAAATAACAATCAATCCGCCTGTTTACGGCTCCATTCGTGTCATCCCAGATACTGGAACACCTGATACACACCTGCAAGTGCCAGCAGGCCCCCACACACAAGCCTCATCGCATACGACCATCCGCTGTGGTGTAGGAAAGACGAGATACCACCGGCCAGGTAACCTACCACAAGGAGCGCGCACATGCTGCCCACCCCGAAACTCATGCCCAGGGCAGCTCCTCCAAGCCAGTTGTCTGCGACCATGCTGACATAGGCCAGTACAGCAAGATGAGTGGCGCAAGGCGCGAACGCCATTAGCAGGCCCAGAACACAAAGGTCCAGCCAGCCGTGACCTGTGTGGGGGAGAAACCGAGGACAGAGCAGCTTGTGAGGCTCTCTTCCGCTCAAAATAAGCAGCCCGAGGGCCACCAGCAACAGGCCCGTGCCGGGAAGCAGGAAGCCCGAGATCTCATTCATAAACGAGACGGCTGTCCTGCCCAGCGTACCTCCCAGGACACCTACCAAACCCAGGCCCATCATCCGGCTGACCCCTAGTATCGCTGCAGACTTCATGCAGCTAAAGGAGCCCTTTTGCCTGGTCATCAGATAGGCTGACACCACCGGCAGGCACACCACCGGGCACGTTGCAAACGATGAGACCACTCCCACGCTGAAGAGATAGGCCGCTGCTGCATAACTCATCTTTGACGCAACCTCACAGTAATTTCGACCCGCGCGCCGGTTGGCGGCATCCTCTCGTGAATGAGATCGTAGCCTGACCGGCCGGACTCGCGAATAGCCTCTTGTCTGAGGAAATCCTGTTCAACCGGGTACAGGGGGCAAGAGGCGCAGATTCCCGCGCTCTTTGGGTCAAGCGCCACGGTATCAAAGTATGGAGAGCCGACGAACATGAGATCTCTAAGGCACAGGTCTTCCGAGGCTGAAACAAGATCCTGAGCACGGTAACGGATTTCGTTGTGGGTGATCCATACATCAATGCCAAACACTCGCTTCCCTTGCGCCCACAGGTCTTCCCAGACCTTCCAGTCCAGATCGGCAATTGCGCATTGAACCGAAGCAAGGCTTGTCATCGCAGTGATTGCACACTCCTGCTCGAGCCACTTGTAACCGGGCGCATAGATAAGGAACTGCACCCAGCCCTTGTCTCTTGTGACCACACCAGAGAACGATACGCTGTTTTCGCTACGCCGCACAGTCACCTCCGAAAAGTTGACAACGGGCACTCGCTGACGTGTGATGAGCACCGACCACCAGCCTATGGAGATCAGGCTGAGGACCATGGCTGCGACAAGTCTTTGTCTTAGCATGTTTGACTTGCCCTCCTGTCTTTTAAGGCGCCAACGGCCAGAGCGAGCACTGAGCCCCCTTTTATGGCAGCGACAAATGCAAGAGTCTTCTCGATACCTAGCAGAGGCACCAGAACGATAGAGCATAAGAACCCGCCCACAAAGCCGCCTGTCAGGTCAAGGGAGTATAGCAGGCCTCCAGTTGCTCCGGCTCCCATGCGCGAAGACATGGCGGATGATGCGGTCGCAAATGTGGCGCCCACCAGAGACCCAGCCAGTGTGCATCCCACCCAAAAGAGCAATGGAGACGCCTCTGTCAGGCTGCCAGACGGCCTGAGGCGGAAAAGCACAAGCAGCAGCAGGCAGAATCCGATCAGACCTGTCTCAATGCCAAGAAGCAGGTCGACAGGATCATTTGTTTGGGTCAGGCGTCCCGCCAGCAAGCCTCCAACAACAGCCCCTGCCATAAACGACGCGACGAGCATCCCGAGCATGTGATAGACGTAGCCGTAAAAGCACTGGAACGTGAATATGAGAGCAAGGTCAAGCGCCATACCGGCAAGCCCAGTAGAGAGCACCGTGTACGAGACCGGGGCAGCCAAAGACGCCCTGGGGAACGCGGCAACTACGAGCGGTGGAGCAACAAGAGACAGTAACACCACCCACCTCGCGTCAAAAGTCTGAACTCTGCGCAAGGCCTCCTGCACTTGTGGCGTATACATCGCCCCCCAGTACGATAGCGTGTACGACAGGCCCGCAGGACTGAGGTCGGTGTTAATTCGAATACCCGTATCTTTGGATATGGCGGCGCTCAAGTGACTCCATCTCGTCTCATCCAGCAGGTATGACAGGTACGGGCCGGACAACAGTGCTGTACGGAGACCTCTATCATGAAGCCTCTTGGTCAGGTCGGAAGGAGCCACTTCCACCACGCGGTCAGACATACTGGCAAAAAACCAGTTTCTATCGCCAGGCAATACCCGGACGTGGGGAAATACACGAGTGAGGGTTTTGTATATACAACGGTTCAGATCCAGTGCCTCGGGCGAAAGGTACACGTCAGAGCCGGGGAGCGACAAGCATAGTATGCCGCCGGGTGCAAGTCGCTGTCTGGCAAGCTGGAAGAACTCTTGCGTGAAGAGCCTGTTGACCTGGAGAGTGCCTGGCTCTGACATCCCGAGGATCATGACATCATATTGCTGCTGTGAGGTCCTGACGTACAGGCGCCCGTCCAAATAGCTGAGTTCCAGTCTCGGATCAGATAGCTCTTCATCAATGAGGCCGGCGCCAATAGACCGCGCCACGGATATAAGACTGGGGTCTATCTCCACATACCGGATCAGCTGCACGTCATGCTTTTGCACCTCAGACAGGACTCCGCCGACTCCGCCAGAAATAATCAATACCCTGGTAGGGTCCGGGTGAAACAACAGCGGCAAGTGAGCAGTGTGCTCGATAGTTGAGATGTCAGGTGCCGGCACGGTAGCGATGACTGTGCCGTCGTAACAAAGGCTCAGCTGGTTCTTGGTCCGGATAACAGCGATATTACCGTGCCGGGAGTCCTGGTACGCGACCACTTCATAACCCTGCCACTTGAGCGCCGCAGAGAGGTCATGGAGGTACGCCGGGTATGAACCAGCCCACGCAACCCCCGCCGCCGCAAGCAGTACCACGCCAATTGCGAGGATGACGGTCCTCGTTCTCTGGCCTACTATTAGGCGTAAAGAAAAAAACAGCCAGCACATAACTCCTGTAGTCACCGTTGCCGTAATGATCTGGAAGGACTGGAAATCGGCCAGGAATAGTGTCAGAAGGCCAGCGCCTGTTAGAGTCCCGGCGGTCTCCCACACATACACCTTGCCTGTTGCTCCTGACTGATCATCACTCGCAAACGAATACGATTCGCAGGCTAAAGTGAAAAGCGCTCCGTGCAAGACGCTTACCGGCAGCGACACCAAAACTGCGGCTACCAGGATTTCCATAAGGCCAAACGCGCGGCCGTGAGGCACATCAAGCATGACGCGTATCACGCGGCTCATCCACAAGGACAGGGGCAGCAGCAGGAGAGAAAGCAGGAGCACTCCCAGGTACCGCAGATAAGGGGAGCGAGTTCTTGCGGCACGGCGCGCCGAGAAAGCACCGACCGCCTCAAGAAGCAGCCATATTGCCATGACTACTCCAACTGTCAGCTCGTTACCGTGGAAACTCGTGACCAGCTCTCTCATAACCACGACCTGAGCGACAACGCCAGTGGCACCAATAGCCATGGCAGACATCAGCACGCATCTAGGAGACGTGGCACGAATCAGTCCCATATTCCGGCGATCTCGGCGCCACACGAAGCGCACTTGCCCCACTCAAGGTGGGTGTCAATGACGGTGAAGTGCACTCTGTGGATAATCCGCGTCCTGCAATTGGGGCAGTAGGTGCTGTTCAGTGGATGGCCTGGGACATTGCCTATGCTAACGTATCTGAGGTCGGCCTCTTTTGCTATACGATGAGCCATCTCGAGTGTCTCGATAGGAGTCGGCGGCAGGTTCGTCAGCCTGTAGCTTGGGAAGAAGCGCGAGAGATGAAGGGGCACGTCAACACCCAGGTTGTCCCTGATCCAGATGCACATGGCCTTTATGTCTTCAGGTGAGTCATTCAGGGAAGGTATGATGAGGTTCACTATCTCAAGCCATACGCCGCTTTCCTTGATGGTCTTGAGCGTGTCCAGCACGGGTTCAAGTTTGGCCTGCGATGCACTGGCGTAGAACTCATCGGTAAAGCCCTTGAGGTCTACCGTGACAGCATCGATGTACTCAAGCAAGTCGCGCAATGGGCCACGCTTCATCGACCCGTTTGTGTGGAAAATGACGTTTAGGCCGTGCCTCTTGGCGAGACGGGCCACGTCATACAGGTATTCGTAACATGTAGTGGGCTCGTTATACGTAAAAGAGATGGAAGGTATGCCCTGCTCGAGGGCTGCCTGCACCACTTCTTGTGGAGGCAGTTCAAACACAATAGACATCTCGTCAATGCTGCGCTGCGAAAGGTGCCAGTTCTGGCAGAAAATGCAGCGGAAGTTGCAGCCGGCAGTCCCTATGCAGAGTATCTTAGTGCCCGGCCTATAGTGGTGGAGCGGTTCCTTTTCGACTGGGTCAACCTGTACAGCTGATGGAAGTGCGTATACACGACTGTATAGCGTCCCCCCGCGATTCTCCCGGTTGCGGCAAAAGCCGACCTGGCCGTCAGGGATTATGCAGCCACGAAAGCAAAGGCCGCACTGTACCTTGTTGTCTGAAAGGCGCACGTAGTGCATGGCCTCACGGGGCTCACCAGGAGCGCGCTCTGGTGAGGCTGACGTAACCACGTCGACGGCATTGGTGTCTGTCAAGTCAATCAAGCAGATGCACAGTACCAGGAGGATGAGTAACGCGCCTCCTGCCAAGTATAGGCGTGCCCTGTTCGTACTGAGATACTTGTCCATGGGGTCACCTGCTTTCGATGGCTCCATGACCATAGGCAAGGGATTTACTCCCTCTTTTGGCTTCGACTATCCACTCTCCTGTTCCTCCCATTTCTGGACCGGTCATATCCCAAATTCGCCTGCCCATCCGGCTAGCCAGCGCGGTGAGCAGCAATGTGTTCAAGGGGGTGGTTGAGCAGCAGAAGTTCGGCGCGTTCAGGACCTACTACGGTTTTGAAGCCCAGTTCTGTAACGGAGGCAAGCCGAATGAAAAAGGGCGGGTGGAAAACAAGGTGGGTTCACTGAGACGCTCGCTGCTGGTGCCGGTGCCCTCGGGGAAGTCAATCCCGGCGATCAACGGCCAG
>JAUYEF010000235.1 GCA_030691635.1 Bacillota bacterium | reverse complement strand
TACTACCAGCAGAGCCGCTGTTTGGTCAACCACCCAGCGTGCGAGGCCACAAGCCTGGGGGCATGCCCGCCCGGATGCGCAGGTCGCGAGCCATGACCTCGAAGAAACATAGGCTAATCTTCCCAAAAAGGCCTGGTCTTGCTCTGCCCGCAAACCTGCAATGAATTCCACACAACTGGTGAAAAACCTCCAAGAGCGTGACTCTCTTTTGCTTCCGTCTTCCGGCGCGCGCGAAAACAACACCCCGCCAGGCCAACCGCGGCCGGCGGGGTGTTCTGAGACCTGTTACAGACGCGCTTGTCGTGTCGCGCAGGCACGTGCCCAAGAATCAGAGTTTCGGCTCGTCCGGGTTCTTCTGTGACGCCCCGGTCCTCTCTATCTCGATGGTGCAACGGGTCAACAGCGCTGCCACGGCCCCGATTGCCGCCAGCTGTGGAGCGATGATGGCGCCGATTGCGCCAATGGTGAGCGGTATCTCGAACACGACCCTGTCCTCATGCTTCACGACCACTTTGCGGACGTTGCCTTCTCGGATGACCTCTTTGACCTTCTCCACAAGCTCGGACCCCTGGACCTGGACCTTTTCCGTCCAGCTATCCTTGTCGGTGCAGCACGCGCCAGGCTTCTTCTCGAGCAGCACGAGCGCCTGAATCACGTCTCCCCCTGACTGCGCCAGCGCACGCTGTGCCTGTTCGTAGCTGATGTTCATCCTTGCACGGATCGCGTCGATCTTCTCAAGCTCTGTCATCTGACCAGCACCTCACTTGCTTTCGTTTAGGGATCTAAGAAACTCCAGGGACGCCGGGCGCTTCTCAAGCCGGTAGGTTATGTAATCGTCCAGCACCGCCCGCACTTCCCGCAAGACCTCGCCCGCAAGCCCCAGGGACTGCCACCCTGCATCATCTGAGTCCTGGAGCAGCCTCAGAGAACGGAGTGTCCCTTCCGACACCTGCCGAGCTCCTGCGGCGCCCTGACGGCAGTTCGCGCACAGCATCCCGCCCGCTTCTGAAGAGAACCTCGCTGGGCCGGAGACCTCGCGCCCGCAGATCACGCACCGTCCCAGCTGCGGCCTGTAGCCCAGGCTTTCCATCAGACGCAACTCAAATACGTGTGCGGCTACCTCAGGGTTTCGTCCTCCTTCAATGGTGTCAAGTATCCACACGAGGAGGTCGAACACTTCTGGAGCAGGGTCCCTCTCGTGACTGGTGTGGAAAACAAGATCGGCGGCGTAGCTGGCATATGCTAGCCTGTCCAGGTCGCCCCTGATCTGGCGGTACTGCCTCACGATCTCATACTGCGCCACAATGTCCAGGTTCCTGCCCTTGTGTAGAAGGTAGACATTATGGCCGAAGGCCTGCGCGCCCCCGGCAGACTTGCTCTTTGGCTTTCTCGAGCCCTTGGCGACCGCAGAGACTCTCCCGGATTCGCGGGTGAACAGCACAAGTATCTTGTCGGCTTCCCCAAGGTCGTAGGTCTTGAGGACCACTGCTTCCACCTTATAGGAGGCCAATGCTCTCACCTTTTCAGAACTTATCTTCTCCGCGTCCGTTCGAGCGTACTCTTTCGTCGAACTCGCGGACTATCGCCCCTCCGTTGCTCGTTCCGATCCGAGTCGCGCCTGCCTGCAGCATCGCGATGGCCTGGTCGAGCGTGCGCACCCCGCCAGAGGCCTTGACGCCCATCCCCGGCCCGACGGTCTCGCGCATGAGGCGCACGTCGGCTTCAGTCGCGCCGCCTCCGCCGAACCCGGTTGAGGTCTTGACGTAGTCGGCGCAAGCTCTTTTCGCCGCAAGGCAGGCAGAGCGCTTCTCATCGTCGGTCAGGGCGGCCGTCTCGATGATCACCTTGACCAGCGGCCTCGTGCCGCGGGCAGCCCCCGACCTGCGTGCCTCCTCGACAACCCTGGCGATGTCGCGTTCTACGTACGTCCAGTCGCCGGCTTTCACAGCCCCAATGTTGACGACCATGTCGACTTCGGCTGCTCCCGCCCGCACCGCCTCTGCGGCCTCAAAGGCCTTGACCTCCGTCTCGTTGTAGCCGTGCGGGAAGCCTATCACGGCGGCAACCCTGACGTGCGAGCCCTCGAGCGCGGCTGCCGCTATCGCGACGTAGCACGGTGGAACGCACACCGCGAAGAGCCCCAGATCACGCGCCTCCGCGCAGATCTTCAGGATGTCCTGTTGTGTCGCTGTGGTCTTCAGGAGCGTGTGGTCTATGGCGCCTGCGATCTGCTCACGCGTGTACACTGTCCCCGCCTCCCCCATGACCTCAGACCCTAAGATCCCTGATTCCGTTCTCCGAAACTTACCCATCTAGGACACCGTCCCATCAGGCGCTCGGTTCCTGCTTCCACGCCCGCTGCCCGGCAAGCCGGGTCCGAGAACATCCTTGACCACACCACATGCGGAACAGGTTTTGCTTGATGGGAACCAGTGGTCCGCGTTGACAATCTTGATTCCGGCCCACTTCGCCTTGTACTCTAACTGCCGATGTATCTCGGCCAGCGAGGCATCGGCGATGGTTCGCGCTAGACGGCGGTTCTTCATCATGCCGGCCGTGTTCAGTGATTCCAGCCCGACGGCTACTGGTTGTTTGGCTATCACGACCGACGTAGCTTTGTGGATCGCATCG
>JAUYEF010000204.1 GCA_030691635.1 Bacillota bacterium | reverse complement strand
TAGCGGTGACCTCTGGCAGTCGTGGTTCTAATGAACATAGTAACCACATTATACCGCTGTTCCGCTGCCTATAGCAAGCCCCTGTTGTAACCACGGCTTCTTGCCGTTTTGACCACTGTCCAAAAGGGAAACCCCTGCTACCGAAGCAGCAGGGGTGGCGGTTGTGACCTCTCACTGTCGAACGCCAGTCAGGCCGTCTAGGAAATACAGGCCAGACCTCTCACGGTCGGGATGCCGTCTCAGCCCGCTGATTAGCTTGACGAGGTCCCGTTTCCCGGCCGGGAGGCGTGGGGCGTCCGTATGGATTCTGGCCTGGTATCTTTCCACGGGTCTGTCCCCCTGGCAAAATCGAAGGGCGTCGCGGTCTGGCGACGCCCTTCATGGCCTTGGGACTAAAGCCAGCACCGGACCTAGAAAAGGGTAGACTACCCCTAGGACCGGTGCTTAGCGAGTTGTGCTACGAGCGACAGAGGCCTTTTCGTACGAGTAAAGGCTGGTCACGGCCTCGCACTCCTTCCTTTCGTCTGCTTTTCCAGACCATCATGCGCCTGATGGTCGGCGCAAGCGCGGAAAAGGCAACTCCTTCGATGCATGGAATTGTGGGAGCCGGTCTATCTCTTAGCGTTTTTTTCTAACGTAGTCCGCATCCTGGCGAGCGCCTCGCGGATGTTCTCTTGTGAATTGGCGTAGGAAAGCCGCAAGTATCCTTCACCGTGGGCTCCGAAGCAGGTGCCGGAGAGAAGCGCGACGTTTCCCTCATAGAGCATCAGATCCGCGATCTCCTGTGAACTCATGCCGGTGCCGACGATGCTGGGGAATACGTAAAACGCGCCGGCGGGCCGAGAGCAGGTGACACCAGGCAGGCTGTTCAACCCATCTACGATCAGGTTGCGCCGCCTTTCGAACTCCGAGACCATCACTCCCACACTGTCTTGGGGTCCATTGAGCGCAGCAGCGCCCGCGACCTGTATGAACGATGCGGTGCATGAGACCGAGTTCGTCGTGAGTTTGGATATGATGGCTATGAGGTCTTTCCTGGCGGCGGCATACCCAAGACGCCAGCCGGTCATGGCATATGTCTTTGAGAAGCCGTCAAGCAGAATGACCTTTTCCTTCATGCCGGGCAGTGAAGCCAGACTCTCGAACTTCCCCTCATACAGGATCTGGCAATATACCTCATCGGAGAGCACCATTATGTCTCGGTCCTGGACTACATCGGCGATGCCTTCAACGTCGGCCTTGGTCAGTACGCTACCCGTCGGATTCTGGGGTGAGTTGAGAATGATCAGTTTCGTCCTGCCGGTCACCTTGCAGCGGAGTTCGGCCACGTCTACGCGGAACTGGTTTTCTTCTCTCAGCTGAAGCGGCACCGGGATGCCACCGACATAGCTGATCATTGACTCGTAGATTGGGAACCCGGGGTTCGGGTAGATGACCTCGTCACCCGGGTCTACGAGGGCCATGATGCTGAAGAATAGTATGGGTTTGGCGCCGGGAGTGATAACCAGTTCGTCAGGCTCGAACTGCACCTTCCGGGACCGGGTTAAGTAAGCCGCAGCGGCTTCACGCAAGACAGGGAGGCCTTGTGCCGGGCCATAGTGTGTGTAACCGTCCCAAAGGGCTTTGATAGCGGCTTCCTTAATGAACGCAGGGGTGTCGAAATCGGGCTCACCGATCTCAAGGAGAATGATGTTCTTGCCCCTCGCCTCAAGCGCCCTGGCCTTCGCCAGCACGTCAAAGGCCGTTTCAGTACCGAGTCTCGAAAGACTGGCCGCGAATATTGAATCACTCATGGTTGACCACTCCCGATCATGGACTTGATGGCGGCAACCGCGTGTGGAGGCCCCGTGAAAACCCGGTCCTTTATATCATCTCCCACAAACGCCATGCAGCCGACCATGGAGACCTGTCCCACCGCCACTACGTCAGCCTGCCCGGCGGCAGCGTAGACCTCTTTCGCCAAAACCTCAAAGAACCCAGGATCACCCCTCCGGACCCCTCCGGTATTCGCCAGTACCGGTTTCAGTGTAGGCTGTTTCCCGAGCCTCGCGGCCACCTTTTGGAACGTAAGCATCATCGACTTGTGAACCCCGGAGCCAGTGGCAAGAAGGGCGATGGACCTTGCATGGGCCACGGCAGCCTCTGCCATCGCTGAGTCTATGTCGTTGGTGGGGACCAGCATGAATGGTTGGATATTGGAGATAGCAGGTGAAAGCGAAGAACAGCTGCACTGGATGCCCTTTACTCCTGCTTCCTCCGCGGCCTTGGCCACACTCAGCGCTTTTGTACTGACCTGTTTGCTCGCTCCTCCATACTGCCCGAGCATGGGCAGAAACCCTTCATCGAGGAAATGCACTATCTCAGCCTCTGGAAACTGGCGGCGGAACTCATCGATCATCGGCTGGACAGCGAATATGGTTGTATGGAGCAGACCCACCCTGATCCCTTCGATGTTCTTGGCCAAACTGCAGATCCTCCTTCCAATGGGTATGGAAAGCGGGCGCCGCGACCCGGAGCCCCGGCTCCGGGCTGGCAGCGCCTCAGCATGGTCAAACAGCAGTCGCTGCTACCCAGTCAACGCCCTAAAGCACACCTTCCAGAGCTATAGCCCGGACCGGCCAGCTGTCGGATCCCGCGACCCTGTAGGGGAGCGCGATGAGGAAAAAGCGGCGCTCTCTCAGCTGGTCAAGGTAGCACAGGCCCTCAATCATTGGTATGTCGTTGCCGAGCATGGCAATATGAAACTTCATAGCCTCAAGGCTCTCGTTGCCCGGCTCCATGTTGAAGGACCAGTCCAGACCGATCATCTTGATGCCGACATCAGCCAGGTACTGAGCGGCCTCAGCCGTCATGCGGGATTTCACTGGTCTCGGCCTGGCGGGACCGCCGGCTGAGCCGACACCTGGGGCGCCGGCCTCAACAGGGGCGTTGCCGATAACCACGATATCGTCTTTCCTGACACCGAACTTCTTGATCACGTCCACTGTTATCGGGTCGCCCGGTGTGAGGTCTTTCAGGTCCACAAAAACGGCTTCTCCCATCCACTTCTCCGGCGGGAACTCGGAGATATCTTTACCCGGCTTGGGTTCCTTGAGCGCAGGCATGAAGTGGCTGGGGGCTTCGGCATGAGCACCGATATGTGATAGTGTATCAACCTCGTACATGAACTCACCGGTGAACACGCGTAGTTGCCGGATCTCAAGCCTCCGGTTTTCCTTGCCTGGATAGATAATGTTGTTTAGTTCAACGATCCTTGCCTTTTTCAGCAGATCCACCATGTTCATCAATTCACTGCCTCCTTCTTTATTCCGAAATAGGCTTCTCGAATGGATTCGTCTCCGAGAAGATCGCTGGCTTTGCCTGAGTACACCACGCGCCCGTTTTGGAGCGCATATCCGCGATCCGAAATCTCAAGGGCCATCTGTGCATTCTGCTCGACCAACAGCATGGTAGTGCCGGACTTGTTTAGTTCCTTCAGCGATTCAAACGTTCTCTCAACCATTACAGGTGCAAGCCCCATGGAGGGTTCATCCAATAGCAGAAGCTTGGGATGTGCCATAAGCGCTCTTCCGATGGCAAGCATTTGCTGCTCGCCACCAGATAATGTTCCAGCCATCTGGTTTCTACGCTCTCTGAGGATGGGGTACATGCAGAACACGCGCTCCATCGTCTCCTTGATCTGCGCGCGCTTCATTCCGCTCGGCGCGCCTCCGACCTCAAGGTTATCCTCGATGCTCATGCTCCCGAACACGCGCCGGCCTTCTGGCACCATCGATATGCCCGCGCGGATGATGTCTACTGGTCTTCTTCCATAGATCTTCTGCCCCTTGAATACGATGCTCCCGGAAGAGGCTCTGAGCACTCCCATGATGCTCCTGAGCGTTGTGGTCTTGCCCGCTCCGTTAGCCCCAATGAGTGCAACAATCTCACCTTCGTTCACGGTGAGCGAAAGGTCGTGCAGCACTTTTACGGGACCGTAGGAAACGTTGATCTTTTCCAAGACCAACAAGCGTGATCATCCTTTCTGCACTATTGCGTCCGACCTCCACGGCGTCTACCGAGATAAGCCTGTATTACGAGCGGGTCGTTGCTGACCGTTTGCGGGTCACCTTCGGCAATCTTCTTCCCATAGTTCAGAACCACGATCCTATCGCAGACGGTCATAACCAGAGTCATGCGGTGCTCGATCAGCATAATGGTGATGCCCTGTTTCTTAAGCTGGCCTATCAGATTAATCAGGCTATCGATTTCACCTTCAGACATGCCCGCAGCTGGTTCATCAAGGCAAAGGCATGCAGCTTCGGTAGATAAGGCCCGCGCAACCTCCAGCAACTTTCGCTTTCCGTATGGCAACTCATGAGGCACAACATCCTCATAACCGCTAAGCCCAACCATGTTGAGGTAGTGCCTCGCTTTCTCCTCCGCTTCGGTGTCCTCTTTCACAGCACTGCGCACCCCGAGGAGCGAAGGAATCAGCGGCGTCTTACAGTGTATATACCTCCCGAGAATCACATGGTCGAGGGCGGACAGCGAGCTGAAGAGTCGTAGGT
Source organism: Bacillota bacterium (assembly GCA_030691635.1). Lineage (GTDB taxonomy): Bacteria > Bacillota > Sulfobacillia > JAUYEF01 > JAUYEF01 > JAUYEF01. Next base: position 2,938 of record JAUYEF010000204.1, on the reverse strand, counting down.
TCTGGAACGTTCGTGATATACCTCTACGCACGATTTCGTGGCGCTTCAACCCGTTGATCTGCTGTCCATTGTAACGTACAGTTCCAGACGTGAGTTGAAGAGTACCAGTGATGAGGTTTAGAGTCGTCGTCTTGCCAGAACCATTAGGACCAATCAGCCCACAGACTATCCCTGGCGGTATCTCGAAGCTAAGGTCATCCACTGCCCGGACTCCACCGAAGTGCTTGCTGATATTGGTTGCGATAAGGTTACCTGACTGCTGTTCGAGCACCTACCTCACCACCAGTCCCCGGCAGGTTTTTGGAGGTGCGCCGGAATTTGCTTAGGAGAGTTCGACCCATGGCCAGAATGCCACCCGGCTCATATCGCATGATCAGGATGATGAATAGCCCATATGCAGTAAGATACTTCTCCCTCAGCGGTCGAAGCACTTCAGTGAGTGAAGTCAGAAGTATTGACCCGGCCACAGCCCCTGGGACCGTGGACAAACCACCGACCACAAGCATACTCATGAAAAGAGTATTATAGTTAGGCGTGAACGTCTCAGGGCTCACAAATCCATGAAGTGAGCCAAAGAGCGAACCCGCGATTCCTGTATAAAAACCCGCTATAACAAATGCTAGCATTTTGGCATAGGTGGAGGAAATACCGAGGAGCTCGGTAGCAAGCTCGTCATCCCGCACCGCCTTGAAAGCCCTTCCGAAACGACTGTCCTCTATCTTAATCGCCAGCCATGTCATGAAGCAGAGCATTAAGTAGGCAAGCAGGAAGTAAGAGAGGTTGTGTGTGAGCTTGTACCCCAGGACGCTGGGCCTCTCAATACCCATCACGCCAAACACACCGCCGGTAACTGGCGCCCAGTTCCTGAGCACATCGCTGACCACAGTTATGAACCCGGTCGACATAATCGAAAGATGGAAGCCGCTTACACGAAGAGAGGGAAGCCCGACCACAAGGCTCAGAACCATGGTGGCCAGTATTGATGCGCCCATCGCGATCCACCAGTTCCAGTGCAGCTTCGTCATGGTCAGCGCGGTGACGTAGGTGGAGAATGCGAAGAACCCAACAGTACCCATGAAGACCTGACCCGCGAATCCGAGGATGAAGTTGAGCGATAGGACCAGAATTGCGTTTATGCAGATTACGCACATGACAAACAGGAGGTACGTGTGTCGTATGAACAGCCCCAGCACCGCCAGGAATACGAGGGCACCGATGGCAACTCGGTTTCGAGTGTCCCTATACAACATTCTTCACTCCAGTTCGAGAGACTAGAGGCTCCCGAGTTCCGACTTCTTGCCAAAGAGGCCTTGCGGTCTTAGTAACAGGAACAATGTTATGAAGAGGTAGATGATGCTTTCCTTGTATTTAGATGAGATATATGAAGCAGCGAACACTTGAACAAGACCGATTATCAGACCGCCTGCCATTGCCCCCATGGTGCTAGTGAACGAACCGACCACGCACGCGCCAAATCCCTTAAATCCCAGGTTTCCCAGCGTAGGATCGATCGATAGAAAGGGTGATATCAGCATTCCTCCCACGCCCGCCAGGATACAGCTGTAGGCAAACGTCAGACCAATCGCAAGATCGGTGTCTATACCTATCAGGGCTGCCGTGCGCTTATCTATCGCAACGGCCCTCAGGTACTTGCCATATACTGTGCGGTGAAAGAAGTACTGCTGAGCAACCAGCAAGCATAAGGTCGCTACGATCACGAAGATGTTTTGATACGAAATGGTGATGCCGTACAAGTGCAGCGATTCCTGACCCCATGGCCCGGGGGTGCCTTTGGGATACGGGTTCCATATGATAATCGCTGCGTTGGCCATCAGAATACCCAATGCCTGCAAGCCAACCAGGGTTATCCGGACCGACGCTTGGGCGAACGGCCGGTAAAAAAGCCGTTCGGCCAATATACCCATCAATCCCATACTGAGCATGAGGACTATCATGGAAGGGATCAGCGGGAGATGCAACGTGTTCGAAAGCGTGACCCCATAGATGTAGCCTCCGTACATGACGAAGCTGCCGTGTGCGACATTTACTAGCCCAGCGGCATTGAAGATGAAGCTATAGCCTAGAGCTATTAGTCCATAGATACAGCCCAGTGCCAGGGCAGATACAAGCTCCTGAGCTACGATGGCAGCATCCACTGGCCGACCTCCTCTAGACAAACAAGAACGAGGAATGGCTCATAGGATTGCTCCAAGAGCCATTCCTCTCTGTCGTCTACAACTTAATCCTGCCTACCACAGTGTGCTTCCCGTCCTTTATCTGGACTAGAAGCAGCTCGCTGACCGTCTCTCCGTTCGGAGCTACACTGTAGGAAAGTCCCGAGGCGCCACCAAAGCCCTTGATGGCCCGGAACGCATCTCGGAACTTCTCGTGATCGTTGGTGTTTGCCTTCTTCAGGGCTTCAGCGATCATGTAGACCGCATCGTAGGATAGAGGCGCAAAGAAATCAGGGGGATCGGAATTGTACTTCTTCTTAAAAGCTGCAACAAATTTCTGTACCTTTGCATCAGGGTTGTCCTGCGTGTACGTTACGACGGCGTAAGTACCGTTTGCCGCTGCCCCTGCCACATCCATGACGGGTTTGGTGGCACCAACGCTGCTTTGAAAGATCTTGATTTCTGGTATAAGCTGCTTCGCCTGCTTCAGGATGATGCCGTTATCGGTGGCGCCGGAGAAAATGACCATTGCCTGCGCACCGACCTTCTTCATGGCCAGCATCTGAGCAGAGAAGTCCTTGTCGCCAGCATTGTGCGCCTGAATTGTCACAGGGGTGATGCCCTTTGCTTTCAGAGCGGTGACCATGTTATCCTTACCACCGGTTCCATACTGGTCCGTCATGTGGATGATGGCAATCTTGTTGATTTTTGCTTCATCCACAATATAGGTGGTCAGGATCTTGGCGGTCAGGGTGTCACTTTCG
>JAUYEF010000193.1 GCA_030691635.1 Bacillota bacterium | reverse complement strand
TAGCGGTGACCTCTGGCAGTCGTGGTTCTAATGAACATAGTAACCACATTATACCGCTGTTCCGCTGCCTATAGCAAGCCCCTGTTGTAACCACGGCTTCTTGCCGTTTTGACCACTGTCCAAAAGGGAAACCCCTGCTACTGAAGCAGCAGGGGTGGCGGTTGTGACCTCTCACTGTCGAACGCCAGTCCAGGGGGCGACGATCCAAGATGGCAGACAGGAGATTCACTCGAGAGCAGAAGATCAAGATCGGTCGGGAAGCGATCGAAGCAGGTAACGCCTCTCTTGTGGGACGCAGATACCAGATCCACGCCACTGTGGTGGCCAGATGGGCCAAGGCGCTGTAGCAAAGCGGTGAGGAATCGTTTCGCGAGTGCAGGGGCGTGAACGCGGCCAGGCCGGATGGCGAGATGCGTACACTGGCGGCCGAGAACGAGCGTCTCAAGAAGTTGCTAGGCGAAAAGGACCTGGAGATCGCTATCCTCAAAGACCTGGTAAGAAAAACGGGATTCAACGCACCCAAGAGATAGATGTGGCAGGCGAGTGGATAGCGCAGGGCTGCCGGCCGGGTGTGGTGCTGCGGGTACTGGAGATCAATCGTTCCACGTACTACTACTGCAAACGCGAGACTGCTACAGACGTTTCGAATGCGCGTGGCGGTAGAGGGTTCCCGGGCTTCAGTCTGAGGACGGACGGTAGTATGGTCAGCGACGAGCAGATCAAGGAATGGATATGTGAGATGATCGCCGGAGACGGCTTCGCGTATGGTTACCTCAAACTGACCTGGTGCCTTAGACGTCAATACGCGCTTGTGATCAACAAGAAGAAAGTGTACCGGCTGTGCAAACAGATGTGCGTGTTGAGGCCACAGAGAACACTGAAGAGGCGCCACCCCAGGAGATTGAGCACAAACCGGGAGGTAACGGCGCCTAACCAGCTATGGGAAACCGACGTCAAGTACGGCTATGTGCCTGGTGAGCGCAGGTTTTTCTTCATCATGAGCCTGCTGGACGTGTATGATCGCGCCACAATCCATAACCACATAGGGCTGACCGCCACCGCCGAAGACGCTGTTACGATGTTGTGGCAGGCATTGTGGAAGAGACATTTGCTGGAGTCTGACTCAAAGCCGGTGATCAGGAGTGACAACGGGCCACAGTTCATCGCCGGCGCGTTTGAGACATGGTGCCTGGAACATGGCGTTGAGCACGAACGAATCCCCTGCAAGACCCCAAACAAGAACGCACACATTGAAGCGTTTCACAGGATACTCGAGGATGAGTGCCTCTCACTGAACGAGTTCCAGACGTTTAGGCAGGCGTACTCGGAATTGGCGGCGTTCATGGAGTACTACAACGAGAGACGCATCCATTCCGCAATTCATTACATGACCCCGAACGAGCTCCACAGAGCATACGAGAGTAATGGTGCGAGAGTCCCACCTATCCGGGTGTAGTTGTCCAAATTCGGGGGGTCCCAGGTAATGCGCTATGTTGTCCACGACGCGGCGCACCGTGTTCCTGGACACGTGAAGCCTGCGGGCGATCTGCCTGAGTGACAGCCCTTCTCTCTCGTAGAGGTCCATGATATCTTGAACTTGAGCCACTCCGGTCACTCCTTAACCCCCTCACGCCAATGTCTGGACACCATTAGCATAAGGGGAAAAGATGGTTGGGGCGGCTCACTTCTTTCAGATCGAGTGGCTCTACTTTATGTTAGCGAATACACAATTCCGTGTTTATTATGCGTAAAGGCATAAAGGATAACGACATGATGTGTCGAACGTGTAGTGCGGCGTTCCAGGGAACGAACTCTCTACTGAGGCATGTAAAGTTGTGGCGCGTCCTCGCTTATCTCGGAGGACACTGGTGTGCGCCGTGTTCTCTCGGCGATCTGGACTGGGGGTTAGGCGGGTGCCTCAGGTGCGCTTAGCGTGTTATTTGAGGTCAGCTCTCTATGTGGTCTATGCCTTCCTGCTGGGCGTCCTCCTCGCAGGGCTACTTGAGGTGTTAGCCGCGATGTTGCCCAACGCGGCGCTGACCATGGTGTCCCTTTGGGCAACGCTCCTTCTGTCTTCATGGTACGTTTTCAGGCGAAGGCGTATCGTGCCAAAGTACCAGTGGAGACTGGCCCTGAAGCAGTTGGTGGCTGACTGGCGCATTGTCGTGGCACTAGCGCTGCTAAATGGGCTTTTGCTTCTGTGTCTCGCTGGCATTGACAGACAGGCACTGCTCCCCAGAAGGAATTTCCTGGCAGATTACCTGTTCGGCAAAGTGCCGGCGGCATTCGTGGAAGAGGTCTTCTTTCGCGCCGCGGTGCACGGCATCTTTGCCAGTGCCGTGCCAGCGTCTCTCGCGGTGATTCTCACGTCCGTGGCCTTCAGCATGGCGCACATCGGGACATTGCGTTGGGGTTCGGCCATACTCTGCCGGCTTTCGATGGTGGTTCTCGCCTACGTGTTCATTTGTAGCTGCGTTATCACCGACAGGTATCGACGTAATGGAAACCTGGCGTACGTGACACTGCTGCATTGTTGGCAGCCACTAGAACGCAGACTTCTGTGCGACTTGCTGATGATGTTCGGCGTATGAAGATGACTTGAACGGCTCCAAATGGAGGATGGATCATGGGTGGACTTCGCCTCAAGGTGTTCCCGGAACTAAGGCATTTGAGTAGCGATGGAGTCTCCAACATCCTTCTAGATGTGAACTCCTGCCGGATCTTCGAGGCAGAAGATGCGCTGCTCGAAGTCCTCCTGGTGATGGATGACCCGTCGCCAGACTGGGCGAGACTGAGGCTGCAGTATGGTGATCAGCACATCGATGAATGCCTGTCCTTTGCTCGCAATCTGGTAGACTCCGGGACACTAGTCCGGGATGAGCAACTACACCACATGAAAGAACACGTGAACCGGGATATTGCAGTCACCAGCCTGACTCTCAACATCGCTCACACTTGCCAACTTCGCTGCCGGTACTGTTTCGCTAACACGGGCAACTATGGATTGGATGACGGGATATCGCTAATGTCGTTCGATACCGCCAAGCAGGCAATTGACATTCTGAATCAGTTGAGGGGAAATCAAAAAGCCCAGATAGTGTTCTTCGGCGGAGAGCCGCTTCTGAATTGGGAAGTTCTTGAGAGGTCGGTTGGGTATGCGGAGGCCACCTTTGCTGGTCCAGACCGCAAGCCGAACGTCTCGTTCTGTATTACCACCAACGGCTTGGCGCTCATCCAAAGCCAGGCGAGATTCTTCAAGGAGCACCCGTTCTCAGTGATACTGAGCATTGACGGAGATCGGGATACGCATAACAAACTGCGGCCCTGCAAGACAGATGACGTGGATTCCTGGGCTGGAACCATAGCTGCTTTCCAGATATTGACTGGGGAAGGTATCACGCCAAGGGCCCGGGTGACAGTGACTTCGAGTAACACAAACCTGGTCCAGGCCTTACACGATCTTGGGGAGCTAGGTTTTGGGTCAATCAACATGCAGCCCGTGCATACGCCGGCCGACAAATCATTGACTCTCAGTCACGATGATCTTCTGGTCTACGAAAGTCATGTCTCCACAATGATGCGGAGTCGGCCGCTCGTTTTCGCTGATGGTAGAAGGCTGGTCGCCAGAATTGGTGATGGGGATATGGGGATATGGTTCTGCGCCGTGGCTACTGGAAGCCTAACGGTGTCCCCATCGGGTGAACTCTATCCATGTCATCGTTTGATGGGCATTCCACGCTTCCGCATTGGCAACGTGCACGATGACGGCATACTCAAGGCGCTCGACGCAAGAGAGACCCTTGACGTGGACAAGTCCTTGGTGTGTACCCGGTGCTGGGCGAAATACCTGTGCAGGGGCGGGTGCTATGCTGAGAACTACAACGCGACGGGTAAACTGCAGATGCCCGATCCGTTCCGCTGCCATCTTACCAAGCACATCATAGGGCGTGCCCTTGAGTGCTATCTCTTCTCTAGGAGAGACGCTGCAAACACCGGGGGGGACAAGTGAGAGGAGGAAGGAAGAAATGGTGAAGTTCCAGCTACTGAACAAGGCAAAGCAGCTTCCTAGATCGGCATGTTTGCTGGCCGATGTCTGTGGGGTGGATATCGATAATGGTTGCTGGTGCGTTGAGATCGATATCGGTTGTGGTGGTGGCGGTGGCTGTCCCTTTGATACGTGCTCGGTAGACCTGTGTCCAGACTTCGGCTGCTCAGGTGGATATGACTCAGCACCCAAGTAGGTAAAGGATACCCCCCGGTGTCCTTCTTCGTGTCGATAGTACATTGCCGACCCTGCTCCGGTCAGAGGCATTCTAACCTAAGGATGTGGCCGACCTATGACCTTCGCCGATCTGGTGAAGCCACACAGGCTGGAACTGGTCCGAATCGGTGCGAGCTGCATGGCTCTGGCGTGCGCGAATAGCCTCAGTCCGCTGTATCTTTCAAGGTTAGTTGACAGCTTGGCGAACTCGCCCTTGAACAACTGGTCCAGCTTCAGGGCTGTTCTCTTACTGCTGGTTGTGGCGAACTTGGCAGGCTGTGCACTTAGCTACTGTACCGTATTGTCCATGAGTCGTCTCTCTGAGTCCATTACACGGGATATGAGGAGAGCTCTCCTATCCCATACACTATCCGTAGAGCCGGTGCTAGCGATGTCAAACGGAGACATTACTGCGGTGGTCCTCAATGACGTCACAGTCGTGTCGTCTTTCGTCAGCCAGAATCTCTCGTCACTTGTTTCCGCAATCTGTGGTTTCCTCGGGACGGCGATAGTGCTGTTTCGTATGAATGCAATCCTTTTCTTGGTGCCGGCTGCCGCTATGCCGCTCTATTGGTTTCTCTACCGCATGACATCGGCTCGAATCACTGGGGCAGCTGGAGTGGCTCGTGAGAGATATGGTTCCGTGTGCACCATGTTGGCTGAGACGCTGCAGCAGAGACGCACGATCTTCATGCACCAAGGCCAGGAATACGCTTCGACGAGGTTCGCTGAGTGCTGCAAAGACCTATTCACCGCAGCCATGGCACAAGTGCGGGTCGCAGCAGCCGCGAAGACACTGATGTCTGGAATTAGCATGGTAACCTTGTTGTGTATTCTGGGCATTGGGGGTGTTCAGGCAACCAAAGGCATGCTGAGTGTGGGAGTACTCATGGCTTTCTCCTCCTCAGTAGGACGTCTGCTGTCACCGCTAACCGCGTTTGTCGGATTCAGCCACACATGGCTGAAAGTCAAGGTCGCTCTCGCGCACATAAACACGCTCTGGAGCATCAACGGCCCGGATTGCCCCGACATCCCGGAAGGCGAGAGAATCAATTCTATAGTGATCCAGGCTGTCAAAGACACGGTTTGTCCGGATTCCCAGGGGCGTCTGCACATCGAACTTCGGGGAGTCATAAGCCTCAGAGGTATCGCTGGCTCAGGCAAGACCACTCTGGCTGAGATGCTGGCTGGGTATCGAGCAAGCAAGCAGGTGATATACGTTGGCGACTCCGGTAGCTACAACCCTCAAGTGCTGAGCTCCCGCGTGGTGTTTCTTGACAACTCCATGACACTGCTCTCAGCGAGTCTCACGGAGAACCTGACCTTGGGGCGCAAGGCCGACATGTCAGAGATCTGTCGGCTGCTGCAGCTAGTAGAACTCGAGCGCCTCGTTCAGGTTCGTGGAATCGGACCACGAACTGCAGTCTCTGCAAGCAGCTTCAGCTCTGGTGAGACCCAGCAGTTTATGCTTGTACGTGCACTCTTAATGAAGCCCTGGATCCTTATCCTCGACGAAGCGCTTTCGGGAGTCGAATCCCAGCTAGCCAAACGAATCCTGTCAAGACTTCAAGGGGAAGTCCCCTGCGTGTTCTTGGTTTCTCATCGTGATCCCGATCATTCATTGTCGTCATTCAGCTATCTCCTGGTGGACGGAGAGCTCATTGAGTACGATAGGGAACAAGCGTTTGGTGTCTAGGTCGGGTGTAGGGTTGGGACGTAAGATATGGGGCCTTGCTTATCTCGTTTTGGCAGCCATTGCCATGAAAGACCTGGTCGCTGGCCCGATGGTCGTGCTCCAATGCGCCATCGGAGCAGTGGCGGCCGTTCTTTACTTCCCGCTATCAGTCATGATAGTTAGCTTGTCCCCAGTCCGAGTATCCGCAGTGTTCTGGACTTCAGCAAAGCTGCCACGGTGGCAGCGGCTCGTCTCTGTGGCCATGAGTTGCCTGATTGAGGAGCTTGCTTGGAGGGTGACCGTACTAGGTCTCTCTGGGGCTTGGTGGTGGGTGGTGCTCACCAGCGTAGCCTTTACGCTTCTGCATTTTGTCCATAACGCGGTCCTTGTGGTTATGGAGGTCGCGGAGTTTCTGGTATTCTCGATGGTTCTCGCTGTATTGGCACGGACAACAGGTACCCCGTGGGTTGGGCTGGGGTTCCATGCGGGCAGGAACCTCATGCTTGCTATCGTAAAGGTAGGGTACGCAAAGCAGGCGGCCACGGACCGGTCAGTGTGACGTAATAGGCAAAACGCTAGGCCGATGGAGAACAGGTCCAAGCATCAGGGTTTATGTTGCGGGAACAGACCCCCGACGTCTGAACGCGAGATGGCAACGCTACTCATTGCATAGCAATTACCAGTTCATCGCGCAGAAGGAAAACGTGATCTTGCTGGGGCAGCCGGGCGTGGGCAAGACTCACCTGTGCATAGCGATAGGGCTTATGGCGATAGAGCAGGGTCACGGCGCGGGCGTAATCATTCACACGGTCTCACCCGTATCCAGACATGTCAAGGCTGCCCAGCGGGCTGATCACGCGATGCATCTAGGGGTGTCATTTTCAGCGGCGGGGGCGCGATTGGGCGCCATCATGGGTCAACCTTAGTGATACCATCCAGACGGGTAAAGTGCTTATCGAACGAGTATATCTCAGTGATTCGCCGATCCGTCATCTGACTGGCCGCAAACGCATCCGACCAGTCGATCCCCTTGTCGACGTAGATGTCCAAGGCATCCAGGGCAACATCCTTGTCCGAAAACTCTAGGCCCTGCAAGCTCAGAATTGTGGTGACCCAATCCCCGATCTGTCCTCTAGATTGCTTATAGTAGCCTTCAAGAACCCATATGATATCCGCTAGCATAATGTCAGGAAGGAAGATCTCTTCGATTCCTGCTTCCACTCTGTTGAGCAGTTCCCCGGCCCGACTCGCCTGGTCTGGAACATCGTTCGTGAGGTACCTTAGGATCACATTGGCGTCAATGGTCCTCACGATGGCGGGCCTCCATTACCTGGCGGCGAATAGCCTTAAAATCCTGTTGACCGTCTACCTTAACAACACCTTTCAGAGAGGCGATTCCCGCTTTGTTTACAGGAACCAGTTTGACGCCGTCTTCAAGCGGAATGATCCGAACATAGCTCGCTTTGCCAATGTCGTATTTGCGCCTGATCTCACTGGGCAACGTAAGCTGACCTTTTGCCGATATCTTGGCGAAGGGCACGACTGGCACCTCCCCACAATGGCCGCGTTTCTCTTATTCTATAGTATGTCAGACTCAGGCAAAAAGTAAAGCGAATGCGCGCTTGGTTTACTGTACCGTTTAGGTCTGAGACATAGGGATTCAACCTCTGCGTAGAAATGTGGGTACTCCAAAACGCAAGCTCCGGGTAGCTTTCGGCCGGAGAGTGCGCTCAGACGCGCAGGGCTCTTAACGTCAGCGAACATACATTTCTGCCCAAACCCCGCTCCCGGCACCAGACTCTCAAGGATATTGGCAGGCCTTTCGCAGGTTCTGAGCGAAGGGCCTTGTTTACATGCAGACGTGGGGACTGTTGGCTCCAAACACGACCCATTTGATCAGGGTGGTGGCAGAATGCGCCTTGAGAGGCTGAACGAGGAGCACGCTAAGCCGTTTCGGGATTTGAGACTACAGGCTTTCCAGCACGCTCCAGAGGCTTTTGGCTCCTCATACGAAGAGGAAATCAAGCTATCACAAGACCGGCTAGTCCAGAAGTACCCGGCGCTTTTCGGCTCTGCTGAGGATACGTTCATTCTGGGCGCATTCGATGATGCAGGTCGCCTGATCGGTGTTGCCGGGTTCTACCGAGAACCTCGAATCAAGAACCGTCACAAGGGAGTCATCTGGGGAATGTACATTGTACCAGAGTGTCGTCACCAAGGCGTCGCGAGGTCGCTTCTCCAAGCGATCCTAGAGCGCGCGAGGAAGCTGAAGGATATGCGTCAAATCAACCTGGTGGTTACATCCGGCAACGCGTCTGCAAAGACGCTGTACCTCTCGATGGGGTTCCAGGTATTTGGAGTTGAAAAAGACGCTTTACAGGTAGACAATCAGTTCTATGATGAGGATTTCATGGTCCTTAGGCTTGAAACATGAGCGCCGACAGCCAGTCCAGAGGGCACCCGGGACCTCGAAAGGGTATCCCTTCACCTCAGAAGTCAGAGGGCAGAACAACGCGAGCGCAGACCTCTCGTTATATGCCCTGGGCGACACAGTCAGGGCCGGCCTCCGCCCAGACTGCTCATGACCGGCCTGCGGACTGAAGCTCAGCCACACAATGTCTCCTCGATCAGGAACATAGGATTGCACTTACCAGGCTTCCTTTCCCTTGACAGGCGTGACAGTGATCTCCGCGTGACGATTCGACTCGGTGATGCGAGACACAAGATCATCCAGTGAATGCCTAGTGGGTGCACGCTTGATAATGATCTCCTCGCCGTTCGATTGCAGTTCAACAGACGATCCCGAGTGGAGGTTCAGATCTCTTGCCACAGCTTTAGGCAATCTCAGTGCCAAGCTGTTGCCCCATTTGTGCACGACAAGTCTCATGTTGGAGGCACCCCCATTGTGATCGCCGCAGAAGAGCACTCTGGTGGGGCGATGGAACACGGCAATCGAGCCAGGGGTGTGCCAACCCAGGCAACGGAGCTCAAAGTCCCCGATGACTTGCTCCCCCAATTGCACTGGCAGAAAGAAGTGTTGGTATTCCGGCGGTAGGTTCGGCCAATCAGTCTCACTGATCCGTTGGCAGGCGCGAGTGAAGAATAATGCACCCCCAACATGATCCGCATGGTGGTGAGTCGCAACGACGAGCCCAACATCATCTGGATAATAGCCGATTTGAGCCAGAGCGATCTCGCCACCGCCGGCTGCTTCTGGGGTCGAATTCATCCAAAGGACATATCTCGTTGGGAACGTCGCTCAGCCTTTGTACCGCACACCCTCTTCACATCGCTCCCCTCTGGAGTGGCCGTCGCGATAGCTGCCCGCGGTTGGCCACGGCGACTGCGGCAACGACGCCCCACAGTGCGGCGGCCAACACGAGAGACCAGGTCACGAGGTGTTCCCCTGTCCCCATGGGTACGAGAATCACGTTGCTGATGATGAGACTCGTATGCATGAGTATCGCCACGAGCAGGCTGCCGGTATGGTCGTAGACCCACACCATGAGCACCCTGTAGGCTGGCAGTATCCCTACTGAGAAGAAAAGTGAATGCAGCAAGAGGTCCACCGAGAGCGCTCCCGAGGAATCGCCGCTGCTCCAGAAGTTTATAAGGAAGTGCCACGCCTCCCACAGGCTGCCCAAGATGAGCCCGGTGGTGAGGACACTGTAACGCCGCCTAAGCTTGGGGATGGCGAACCCCGTCCAGCCTAGCTCCTCCAAGAAGCCCCCTATGAGTCCCGCCGCGATACCGAGCACTAGCAGGGACGTCTTGTCGTCCGCAGTGACTATCCTGGGGAGGAACTCAGGGAAGAGGAGCGAGAGCGCAAGGGGTTCGCGGTCATCAATAGCGGGGCGGTCAGGAGCGCGACCGCATACCAGCGAGCGCCCACCTGCCACCTGAGTAACCGGGAGAGCAGCTCGCGTAGGCCCGCCCATCCATGGACGAGGCCGGTCAACACGATGCCGGCGACGCTCGGGCCGGCCATCAACGCCAGGATCACGACCGGAAACAGCCTCTCGAATTCCTCCCTGGTGCCTGGGATTCCGCCAGGCCCGACTACGATGAGGATGCCGCCCCATGAGATAGAGAACGTTAGGGCGAAATAGGTTAGTACTGGGTGTCGCTTGATAAAGACTGAGGTGTTCATGAATTTACCCTGTTCACTCCTCAATGGAAACTTCCAACGCTTTGGCAGTTTTTGCGATCTTTGAACGCTGGGTTTATCAAAACGAACTGACGACCTTGGGGAGCGCTATGTTTCAGACATATTGGGTCTAGTTGATAGCAGTTTGGAGAGCCTGCTTTTGGCTAGAATGAAATCCGAAGCACGGAGATAAGCCTCTGGCGCCCACGGGGTGCACTCGGGGAGCGGTAGGGGACACACATTCCCGACAAGACTTTGGCCACATTAATAGGCCTTTCGCCAAATGTCATTGCGAAAGGCTTTGGGTTCTGTCGTAAGGCGCCTCTTGGCTGAGCCGTTTCAACTGGTGACGCGCAATGGATCACGTATCAAGGATCTTAGGGTATTTCGTTACCGGAACCTGCAGTTTCTATTCGCGCCCTATGCGGAAGATTCGGGTTCTCGTTGCGCAATGACTGCCGGCACCTGCTATCGTAGGACCCAGGTTCCAGGCCGCCAAGAGGTTATTGGCGAAGGGTCCCGAAGGGTGAGCATGGTTCTTGATCATTCGGTCAAGAAATTGCTCGCGGGACTTGTGAACTAAGGTGATCGCACTCTGGTGTGAGGGATTGCCGCTCCGAGCTAAGGAGGTACGAGATGGCACTTCAGAATGCACCCATAGCAAAGGCGCAGATGCTTATCCGTAGACCGGTCGCTGAGGTATTTGAAGCCTTCTGCGATCCCGCCGTTACGACGAAGTTCTGGTTCACTCGCAGCAGCGGGAGACTGGAGCCGGGTAAGGAAGTCCGGTGGGACTGGGAGATGTATGGGGCTACCGCATACGTCAGTGTGAAGTCAGTTGAGCAGGGCAGGCGGATTCTCATAGAGTGGGCGGACGCCCATGGCAAGCCTTGTCCGGTGGAATGGCTCTTTACTCCTCATGGTCACGGTGCAATCTTGGTCAGCATTTCCACCTGGGGGTTTACCGGGAGTGACGATGACGTAGTACGGCAAGCCATTGATTCGATGGGAGGGTTTTCGCTCGTGCTAGCAGGGCTCAAGGCGCTGCTTGAGCACAACGTTGTCCTGAATCTTGTAGCGGACCACTATCCAGACGCCCACAAGAAATAGCGTGAATGTCACGGTTGTCGCTTGACGCCCCAGGCCACTTCCGCTATCGTTGTCATGCGTTAACAGAGTCCCGGCAACTGAGCAACATCGGAGGCGGTCTCGTGCAGTATGGGCCGTTGGGGGCAACCGGAGCGAAGGTCAGCAGGATCTCTTTAGGGTGCGAACACATTACACGGCAGTCACATGAGGAGGCAATCGCCACCATCCGGGAGGCAGTTGATCGCGGCGTCAACTACTTCGATGCACTATGGCCCCACGCAGAATACCGCGACACTATAGGAAAGGCGCTATCTGGACTGTTGTCGAGAGTCATGGTTTCAGCACACATCAGCCAACCCGGTGCCAGAGATGGGCGGCAATCCCTTGAATCAGTCGAGGACTTCCTCAGGCGCGTGAGAACGGACCATGTGGATGTGGCCATGATCCAGTATGTTCAGAACGCAGACGAATACAGGGCGATTGTCGAAAGCGATCTGCTGGAGACGCTCGAGCAGCTCAAGCGGCAGGGCAAGGCAAGGTTCATTGGGATGTCCAGTCACGTGCCGGGGGTGCTTATCCCGGCCATCCAGAGCGGGACAATCGACATAATCATGGCTCCGGTCAACCCTTGCTGGTGTCCGGCGGGAGTGCCTCAGGCGTGCCACGAGAGCTGCCGCGCACTGGTCGCAATGAAGCCATACCATGGCGGGTGGTTCTTTCATAAGCCGTACTCGGACATCATCTCGCCGGGCGGGGCGATCAGTTACGCCATGTCTCAACCTGGAGTCAGCACTGTTCTTACCGGTGTGAAAAACCGGAATGAACTGTGCACTGCGGTTTCCTATTTCGCACTGAGTGAGTCAGAGCGCAATTACTCTGGGGTTCTTGAGGCCATTCCTAGACAACTAGAAGGGATTTGCGTGTTCTGTGACCACTGTCTTCCGTGCAGCGCTGGAATCGACATAACTCAGGTGAACCAATGCGTCGCTCTATTCGATCGCGAACAAGGTGGTGTCTCCTGGTACCAAAGCCTGAGTGTCAAAGCATCGGCGTGCACGGAGTGTGGTGCGTGCGTGGAAAGGTGTCCTCTGGCTGTCGACATCATCTCACATATGAAGCGGGCGGTTCAGGTGTTTGGCGTGTAACCCATGGAAAGCGATCCGGGGGCGGTAGGGCACACACATTCCCGACGAGACTCTGGCTACATTAATGGCCAGATTCCTCACGGCTTAGCGTTCATAGACTACGAGCCCCCGCGCTGCTTCCTCATACACCAGCCCTGGCGTGTGACGGTGTCTCTCTACTCGCTCAGGCGTCTCTACCAACACATCCACTGCGGCTGGAACATCAATGAGGGTGCGATAGAGCTGGTGCGCCAGCGCACGGCGATTGCTTATCCCTCCCTTGAGCACCAGCAAATCGTAATCGCTCTCCGGCTTCCCCCCTCCGGTGCGCCGGGAACCAAATAGGATAATGCGGTCAGGATTGACCGTCTTCACGATCCTCTGAACCACTGCATCTAGGACCTCATCCATAGGGGTCTCCCCCTTTTCAACTGGTGGCGCACCATGGATCACGTATCAAGGGTCTTAGGGTATTTCGTTACCGGAACCTGCATCTTCTATTCGCGCCCTATGCGGAAGATTCGGGTTCTCGTTGCGCACAGCGTCAACGCTGAACAACACCTCGTTAGTCATCCCTCAGACCGTTCAGTATACTCCCGGTGACTTCCTTCAAGTCTCGCTGGGAGGTGGTGACCCATGAGGGTCGGAAGACGCAGCGCTTCGGGCATCTGAACGCACATTTCTGCCCAGGGCCAACACGAGACTCCATGGCGTCCAGCAGCCGAC
>JAUYEF010000192.1 GCA_030691635.1 Bacillota bacterium | reverse complement strand
CAGCCGCAGCGGTAAGTTTCAAGGCTACCTTGCTCTCTCAGGGACGCTCAACAATGCGCCCAAAACCGTAGTGGCGGCGAAGCCGCCACGCAAAGGGCTCGTTCACCACTAGTAGCATGATTCGTGAGGCGCAAGGGCGTCGTGACGACCGCACTGGTCGGTGCGAGCACTGGCTCTACAAAAAGGAAAAGGCCCGCATCGACGGGCCGTCCCTTGCTGACTAGCTCTTACCGCGTCTTAGTACCTAACGTACGAGCGGCCACCTCTAGTGCCGGTTGGTCGCTGCGCACGCTCACGAGCCTCGTTCACTGTGAGTTGCCGCCCGTTCCACTCGCTACCGTTAAGTGCATCGATGACCTTTTGCGCATCCGTGTCCTCAACCTCGACGAAGCCGAACCCTCGTGAACGACCTGTTTCCCTGTCGGTGATGACGCGCGCCGATACCACATTGGCATGCTGCGCTACTGCGCCGTTGAGCTGCTCGTCGGTAACGTCCCAGCCCAGGTTCCCAAAATAAAGATTCTTGGTCATGTTGACCCTCCTTTTGTCTGGCCGCATGTCACTCGCGGAGTCATAACCCTATGGTCTCATGCGGCAGGTCAACAGAACCAAGAGCTAGATACCTCAAGATGAACTTACGACCGCAAGTGATTATACCACATTTGCCCATGACATATGCCCTGGACGATTCGTGGTTGGCGCATATCCATCGAACCCGGCCGGCCTTTGCGCGTTGGAACCTCCCGTTCTACCTGCTCCAACTGCTGGCTGAGACACTTACGCGCAAGACGCGTGCCTAGACCAGACCTGAAGGAGAACGCCAATCGCCTATTTCATCTTTTCTTTCTGTTCAAGCATCTGGGCAACTTTCTCGAGCCTGCTGTCTGCGGTTTCCTGTTTCTTGGCTACGGTTATGAAGTCTATGAACTTGTTCTTTTGGTTGGCGGTGAGGCTATGGAAAAAGTCCGCTGCCCCCCTGTTCTGCGCCAAGACTGACTGCAGGTTATCCGGGATAGCATTCACTCGGTTTTCCCTGTCCAACCTGACTGTGACCAGAACCATATCACCGGCCTGTTTGCCGATTTGATCTCGAATCGCCTTTGTGATTCCAATGATGTGGCAGGACGTTTTCATCTTGACCAGGCTGCCCCTGTATTCCACCCCGTCGAAGGTGGCAACTACTTTCACGCCACCTTGTGTACCAAACTTCGCCGCAACATCAAAGGGAAACTCCACATATGCGCCGTCAATGTCTTCCACCTTCTTGATCTTCCACAGCCCGAGCCTGACAGGATAGAATCCATCATCACGCGAATTCATCTCCGAGCAGCAGTGGGCGTTGGTCATAAGGTTGCAGAGTCGACCCGATTCCCGCCCACCCCCGGAGGTATCAACATATGCCGGCCAATGAGAACAAAGCATCAGAGTTACTGGTCGAGGCTCAGAAGTATCTGGAACTCAAGCAGTACCAGGAAGCGTTAAGGACCTATGAGAAAGCCTTCAAGATCGCTCCGGTAGCGCCCGTGGCGTGTTCCCTGGCGCTCGCTCAGGAGATGGTGGGGAATCACAAAGGGGTCCTCAAGACACTGGCCCGCTTCATCCGGTCCGAAGCGGTCCTCCCACAGGGAAGGGCGCTTGCGAGCGTCGCGTATTCGTCACTCGGCGATCGCAAGCGCGCGGCTGACATGGCACGGCGGGCCACCTCGGACCTGGAGGCGGGGCTCAAGTCGCCGGCGCTTCGCGAGGGTGTTGAGGAGTCAGCCTGGCTCACTGACGCCCCCATTGTGAAACGTGCCCTGGGCTACGCGGGGCTTCACGAGGCTCTCCTGAACCTTCATTCACGCCTTCCAGGCAGTGTCGACTCGCTGGGAGCCTTGTATGCGGGAATCGCTGCTTTCAACCTGAGGCGATTCGAGCGGGCAAAAGAGATATGGGAGGCCATTTCGAACCCGGACCTGGATTTTGTCAACCCTGGCTGGACAGCCGTGGCGGAGATGGCCGCCCGGGGACTGGTCCCTCCTTTCGAACTGAGCTATGAGATGCCCCCCGAGGACGCGGACACCGAGGCGAGTTCTGACGCTGGCGTTCTTGACCCGGCACAGGCTGAAGACGCCGGCGACCCGATGCCGAGCCCATTTGTCATGTTCAGTCTCTATCTGGTGTTTCGCACCCTTGAATTCGGGCGTCAGGCTTTGCTTTCCAGCATGGTCTACTCCGGAGGTGACTGGGGAGAGCGCCTTGCGCGTAAGGTTCTGTCCTCGGATGAGCTCGTACCATCCCTCAAGATGGCTGCCATTGACGGTCTCCTGGCAGCGGGACGGCTCGAGGTCGACCAGAAGGTCATCTTGATACACAACGGCCGCCAGGTGAGCATCGAGGCAGGGGTGTCCACATATGTGGAGCAAGACCCGGTATACGAGGCGCGGCTCAGGGAGGCGCGTTCCCTCAATGGCAAGGGTCAACATCTGGAGGCGCTGGAGGCTCTACGAAACCTGCCGGAACCCGGCCAGGAGTATGTGCCCGCGCGCCTCGAGATCGTCAAACTGCTCCTGAAGATCGACCGCTGGGCGGAGGCCGCGGAGGAAGTCAGCATGCTTGAAGATGAACTGCCAGGCGATCTGCGTGTCAGGAGACTTGCCACTGCCGCGGGAAACCGCGCCCCTCAGACCCACGGGGCTGATGAACCATTCACGTGGGGTCAGGAGGACGACTTCCAGTTCGCCGACGAGGAACCTGTGATCACGACCGGCATCACCCTCAAGGCTGCCCTTAAGCAAATGGGATTCAGGCGGATCAATGATTTCTGTCTCGCGCACGGGCTTCCGGTCACCGAACGCCGGCCGATCAAAGAGCAGGCCTTCGTCGCGACGGTCACCGACCCTGATCGCCTGAAAGAGGTGCTCAGGGCAGAACGGCCGGCGGTGCTTGATGCCGCACAGAGCATGCTGCGGAGCGGTGGCTGGGCGCATCTCAGGACACTGGAGAAGAAATTCGGCCCTCTTAGGGATGAGGCAATGTTGGCTATTTGGAGGCCGTCGGCAACCACCCTTGGGCGACTCCAGCATCTTGGGCTCATGTACACCGGGCGCCTTTTTGCCTCAACTGAACGAGGGACTGTTGCGGTCATACCCGTTGACCTTCGAGAGCCGCTTGAGGTGGCACTGGCAGCGCTCGGCAGAGGCAAGAAACGTAGTGAGCCTGGACGCACCTTGCCGCTTCCCGGCACGGAGCAGGTCCCGTACCAGGCGAACACGCCGAAACCGGTAGCAGTCCGGCTGAGGGTCAGTTTGAAGGGAGTAAGCCCGCCGATCTGGCGACGGCTACTGGTCCCTTCCGACATAACGCTTCACGGGCTACACCAGGTGATCCAGCGTGCGGCGTCCTGGACTGACTCTCACCTGTATGAGTTCAGGATCGGCGGCCAGAGATATGGCGTCCCTGACCCTGACAGCGGCTGGTATGGCATGGAATACATCAGGTCAAAGAAGACCCTTCTGAAAGATGTCGCCAGGCCAGGCAAGCGGTTCACCTACCTCTACGATTTCGGCGATTCGTGGGAGCACGAAGTGTTTGTGGAGGATATCGAGGTGGTATCCGAGCCCCTGACGCATGCTGAGTGCACGGATGGCAAGCGTGCATTCCCACCTGAGGATTGTGGCGGGACACCCGGTTACCACGACCTGCTCAGGGCACTCCGCGACCCGGATGACCCCTCCCACCAGGAGATGCTGGACTGGGCTGGGAATTTCGATCCAGAATACTTCAACAAGGCCGAAGTGAACGCATCGCTCCGCCGGCTGGGCCTGGGCAAGAGGACACGCCGCCAGGATTTCAGGATAGCCGGTCCAGGTAGTGGTACCGGCAGTGAGCCCGGCAGTGATAGCGGGACGGCTCCAGCAGGCGGGCCCGGTTCTGTGCTTGACATATCGGGGTACCCTGGCCATGGGGAGTTCTCGCGTTTGCTCGCGGAGACTGGCTCAAACGTGCCCCTTCACAAGGTCAGGACCCTGATGCTCGGCGCCGTTGCGGCGTCCAAGATGCCCTCTATGCGGTATGTAATACCTGCTGCGTGGGGGGGTCGTGATCCGGAGTTTGCCAGCATGGATCAGACCAGAGAGGTGATGGGCTGCTTCATGTCGCTCTGGAACTTGGTCGCTGAGAGCCAGGACGGCTCGTTCCGGCTGGCTGCCGTGGAGCCGGTCCGCAGCACAGCGGACATCGTGAAGAGAGCAGCGATCAGGAAGGACGAGATCTCCGGTTTCACACGCGGGCTCGACCTTGGAGACACCGACCCTGACAAGATGAGTGAGGCAGCCGTGAGCGCGCTGAAGTCGATGGCCGAGGCCAGCGCCTTCTTGGAGCAGTACATCCGCGTCTCCGCGAAGGACAAGAACCCAAAGGCGAAGGTCTTAAGGGAGACCAGCGAGCTGTTCCAGCAGGTCGA